>NZ_JBTOQI010000002.1:0-216239 GCF_055283875.1 Pseudomonas sp. HP_14
GGGGGGGTGTTCGCCGGCGCCCCGCCCGGCGGGGTGGGGTGTGCGTTTGCTTCCTGTTGTGTTTGTTGTTTAACTCCCTGGGCCCCCCCCCCCCCCCCCCCCCCCCCCCCCCCACTCCTACAGAAACCTCATTTCAATCAGATTGTTATGTTTTTGATAGGAGCAGCCGATGGCTGCGATGGCGGGGTGTCAGGCTGAAAGCTTTCGCAGCCTTCGGCAGCTCCTACAGGATTGGGTTTACTTCAGCTAAAACTCGAACGCATGGATTGCGATCAAAAAATGACTCTTATTTTCCGGTCGATACTCTATGCGTTTCCTGCTCGATCCGCGTCACGACATTGATGCTGCGTTGCTCTGCTATCGCCGGGTGTTCTGGTCGTTGGCGCTGTTCAGTGGCGTGATCAACCTGTTGGTTCTGGTGCCGTCGCTGTACATGATGCAGGTCTATGACCGGGTCCTGACCAGCCGTAACGAAACCACGCTGGTCATGCTGACGCTGATCGCGTTGGGCCTGTTCATGTTCAGTGGTTTGATCGAGTGGGTGCGAAGCCAGGTGATGATTCGCATGAGCGCGGGGCTGGATGAAGCCTTGGGCGAGCGTGTGTTCGATGCCGCATTTGCCCGCAGCCTGGAGGAGCACAACGCTAACCCGGCGCAGGTCCTGAGCGATCTGGCGACCCTTCGGCAGTTGATCACTGGGCAGGGTTTGATTGCCTTGCTGGATGCGCCCTGGTTGCCGATTTTTCTGTTGGTGGCCTTCATCATTCATCCTTGGTTTGGGCTGTTGACGCTAGTGCTGGCCATTGTGTTGATTGGTCTGGCGCTGTGGGGCGAACTGGCGACGCGGGTTCGTCTGGGGGAGGCCAATCGCCTGAGCGTGAGTTCGGCGGTTTACGTCAACAGTACCTTGCAAAACGCTGAAGTGATCAGGGCGCTGGGCATGCTCGGCCCTTTGCGCCAACGCTGGAGCCTGTTGCAGCAGCGGATCATTGCCGCTCAGGCGCATGCCAGCGACCGCAGCGCGCGGATCACCTCCGCCACCCGGTTCGTGCGTATCTCCGGTCAATCGCTGGCATTGGGGTTGGGCGCGCTGCTGGTGCTGGAAGGCCAGCTTTCGGCGGGCATGATGATCGCCATGTCGTTGTTGCTGGGCCGCGCGCTGGCTCCGGTTGAAATTGCCATCGGGTCCTGGAAGCAATTCAATTCAGGGCGCCAGAGCTACAAGCGCTTGAGCCAGCTATTGACCTCGCATCCTCGCGAGCGACTGCGCATGCCATTGCCGCCGCCGACTGGCGCTGTGCGGCTGGAGCAACTCTACGTCGGACCGCCCGGCGCATCGCAGCCGATCCTGCGTGGTATCAATTTCGCCCTGAACAAAGGCGATGTGCTGGCCGTGATCGGCGCCAGTGCCAGCGGCAAGTCCACGCTGGCCAGAGCGCTTGTAGGCGTCTGGCCCGCACTCGGCGGCTCGGTACGTCTGGACGATGCCGAAATCAGCCAGTGGACTCACGATGCACTGGGCCCGCATCTGGGCTACTTGCCTCAGGATATCGAGCTGTTTGACGGTAGCGTTGCCGACAACATTGCGCGCTTCGGTGAGCAGGACGCAGACAAAATCATCGCCGCCAGCCGCCACGCCGGTATTCACGAGATGATCCTGCACTTTCCCAAAGGTTACGACACGCCACTGGGCCCTGGAGGGCTGGGCTTGTCCGGGGGGCAGAAGCAACGTCTGGGGCTGGCCCGCGCCCTGTATGGCAACCCCGCATTGATCGTGCTCGATGAACCTAATTCCAACCTGGACGAGGCGGGCGAGCTGGCGCTTATTCAAGCGGTCAAGGCACTCAAGGCCGCAGGCAGTACCGTTGTGTTGATCACCCACCGGCCTGGCATTCTGGCTGTGGTGGATCACATTTTGCTCCTCAAGGATGGAGGCCAGCAGGCCTTTGGTCCCCGAGACCGTGTCCTCAAGGCATTGATGCCACCCGATAAAACCGCGCCTGTCAGAGTGGCCACCAAAGATGCGTGATCTTGATCCGGGCGCAAATCGCAGCGACAACGCTATCAGCGTGCGCAACGCAGGCGCGGTGACAACCGCCAGCACTGACGCAGGCGGCGCGGCGCGCTACGGGGTGATTTTCCTTTGCGTGGCGCTGGGCAGTTTTCTCCTGTGGGCGTGCCTTGCGCCGCTGGATCAGGGCGTGGTCGGCAGCGGCACCGTGGTGGTGGCGGGGGAGCGCAAGGCGGTCCAGTCACTGGTCGGCGGGGTGGTTGAGAAACTGCTGGTCAGCGATGGCGATCGCGTGAGTCAGGGCCAGTTACTGGTGCAGCTCAATACCTTGCGGGCGCAGTCGCAGCTGGACGTGACTCAGGGCAAGTTGCTCAATGACCGCAGCGTTGAAGCACGATTGATCGCCGAGCGTCTGGGTAATGCGGACATTGAGTGGCCGCCTGAATTAGCGGCGCGTGCCAGCGAGCCGAGAATCAAGGCGGCGATGGATTTGCAGACTCAGTTGTTCCAGACCCGCCGCGCCGAGCTGGCGAGTCGCTTGCAGATCATCGAACACGAAATTGAGTCGTTGCAGCAGCAGTTGCGCGGCTATGAAGGCGTGAAGCGCAACTACGATGCGCAGATGCAGTTCCAGCAACAGGAGCTTGAGGGCCTTCGCGACCTGGCGCGTGAGGGTTATGTACCTCGCAACAAACTCTTCGAAGCCGAACGCAATGCGGCGCAATTAGCCGGGCAAATAGCCTCCGGGGTGGGCGATGTCGGCAAGACGCGCCAGGCCATTAATGAAAGCCGACTCAAGCTGCTGCAAACCCGGCAGGAATTCCGTCGCGATGCCGAAACCCAGCTCAGCGAGGTTTCGGCTGAAGCAGCAGGCTATGCCGATCAAATCAATGCGTTGCAGTTCGAAGTCGAAAGCGGTGCGATCCGTGCGCCTGTTTCCGGGCAGATCATGGACGTCACTGTCCACACCGTGGGCGGCGTCGCCCAGGCCGGTCAAAGCCTGATGCAAGTGGTGCCGCTCGATGCGCCGATGGCAATCACTGCGCGTTTCGAGCCGCTGATGGCGAATAAATTACGTCCGGGTTTGCCGGTGCATGTCCATTTCACCGCGTTGCAACGGGTTGATACGCCCACCGTGACGGGCGTCGTGAGCACGGTTTCTGCCGATCAGTTGCTGGATGAACAAACCCGGCGGCCGTACTTCTCCGCCAAAGTCGAGATCCCTGCCGACACGGTGGTCACGCTGCAAAACGCCGGGCTGTTGGTGCGCCCGGGGATGCTTGCCGATGTCACGGTGGTGACGGGGGAGCGCACGTTGATGAATTACTTGATGAAGCCCCTGCGTGAACGTCTGCTTGCGGCGTTCAAAGAGGAATGAACATGATCCGTCGTTATCGCAGTTCCAGTTTACTGGCAGGTCTGTGGGCAGGTTGGGTCATGCTCAGTCCGGCATGGGCGGCTGATGGCGGGCTGAGCCTGACCGAGGCCTACGACGCTTCACGCCTCAATGACCCAACGCTGAAGTCAGCTGGCCACGCATACGATGCGTCTCAGCAGGAGGAGGCCATCGGTCGCGGCGGGCTGTATCCACAGGTGTCTTTGACCTCGCGTTACGGCAACGGCGGGCGTACCGATGGCGGCAGCGACGACGGGTACGTCAACAGCAACGATTACCAGGCCAACAACGTCACCCTGGCGGCGCAACAGCCGTTGTATGACAAAGGTCGTTGGGCGGCTTATCAGGAGGGCAAGGCGCGAGGCGTATTGGGTACGCAGCAATTCGACGTCGCCAGTCAGAGCCTTTACGACCGTGTTGCCAAAGGCTACTTCGATGTGGCCCGGGCCGAAAACGAGATCAAGCTGATCGCCCAGCAAAAGGCCGCGATCAGCGGGTTGGTCACGCAGAGCAAAAAACTGTTCAAGTCCGGGCAGGGAGCGATCACGGATATTGACGAAGCTCAGGCCCGGCTTGACCTTGTCGAGGCGCAGGAGGCAGAAGCCGTCGCGCGTCGTGTGGCGGCGCTGCGGGCATTGTCGGGGCCGGCGAGCGTGCCGATCAATGATATCCAGCCAATGCGCGAAGAGCTCGCGGCCAACAGTCCGATCCCTGCGGAACAGGATTTGCCCTACTGGACGGCGATCGCCCGGGACGCCAGCCCTGAACTGGCGGCTCGTCTTGCCGCCATGAGAGTCGCTGAGGCGCAGGCCGACACGCAACGTGCGGGGCATTATCCGACGCTGACATTGACCACGCAGTTGACTCGTCGAGAGACGCGTCAGTATCAGGATCTCGATCCAAGGCAGGACACTTATTACGTGGGCGTGCAACTGGACATCCCGTTGTATCGCGGTGGTTCCGTCCGTGCGTCTGTGGCCAAGGCCGAAGCTCAACTGGCGGGCGCGCAATCGGACTATGACGTACAGCGCCAACAACTGGCCGAAGACATCGAGACTGATTACCTGGGCGTGGTCGCCGGATTTGCCAAAACCAAAGCCATGCAGCGCGCCGTGGAATCCAATCAAAAGGCCCTGACCTCGACCGAGAAGGGTTTTCAGGGCGGCGTGCGCTCGACTGTCGACATCCTCGACGCCCAGCAGCGCGTATTCCAGGCGCGCCGCGACCTGCTCGATACCAAGCTGGACATGCTGCAGAGCTACGTGAGTTTGCACACTCATACCGGCCAGATGAACCGAGGTGTGCTGGAACAGGTGCAGCGGTTGTTTTGATGCCGCCGCGATCTGGACACCGCGTCTGACAGACAGATCACCGAAACCTTATCGCGGGCAAGCCCGGCCCCCACAGGGATAGTGTCCATTGAGCAGTGACACTTGAACCTGTAGGAGCTGCCGAAGGCTGCGAACTGCGGTGTATCAGGCAAAACGCTTTCGCAGCCTTCGGCAGCTCCTACAGACCAATGTGCAGAGATCCGATGCAGCCCCTGACGTCAGAAGCCGCACCGGATTCCGCGCGCTGGTCAGGCCGTAAAGTCGCTGGCGTGCAGTTCTTTTACGCCGACCAGCTGGATCTCGAACTCCGCAGTGGCGTCCGCATTCAGGCTGCCGTAAAGGATGCCGTCGGCGAAGCGAAGCTGGCCGGTGGCGTCGGTAGTGTCGAAGGCGTTGTTGCCAATGAACCTGAAGGCGTCCATCCCGGTGGTCAGCGGGTTGGCATCCAGACCGGTGAAGTCCAGTTGATCGCCCTCGGCGGTTTTGAAGCCGCTGATGACGTCGCGCAAGGCACCGGTGCCCATCTCGGAAAGCGAGCCGAAGGCGTAAGTGTCGGCGCCTGTTCCGCCCGTCAAGCTGTCCGTGCCTTCACCGCCAATCAACCGGTCATTACCTGCGCCACCCACCAGCGTGTCATTGCCCGCGCCGCCATTCAGCACGTTGGCGCTGCTGTTGCCGGAGAGGGTGTCGGCATGGGCACTGCCGGTCAGGTTTTCGATGCCCTTGAGGGTATCGAATCCCGAACCGACGGTGTTCTGTTGTGCCGACGTCGATAACGTCGCGGTGATGCCCGCCAATGCCCGCTCGAATGACACCGTGTCGTTACCGTCACGCCCGTCCAGTACGTTGTCTCCCGCGCCTGCGAACAGCGTGTTGTCCAGCGCGTTGCCGATACCATTGGCCGCTGCGTTGCTGTCGATATAGAGGTTTTCAACGTTCGCCGTGAGCGTGTAGGTCGCCAGGCTGCTGTGCACGCTGTCGGTGCCGCCGGACACTTTGTCGCTGTTGGTTTCGATCACGTTGTCGCCCGTGTCGTCCACGTAGTAAGTGTCACTGCCATTGCCACCGCTCATGCTGTCTGCACCCGCAGCGCCGTCGATGACATTGTTGGCGGTGTTGCCGGTGATGAAGTTGCGCACCGCATTACCCGTGCCGTCGATAGCCGAGACGCCGGTCAGGACCAGATTTTCCAGGTTGTCGCCCAGTGTCCAGCTGACCGATGCCTGCACGGTGTCGATCTGCGCAGGCGAGGTGTTGGTTTCCACGACGCTGTCGAAGGCATTGTCGACTACATAAATGTCGTTACCATCGCCGCCGGTCATGGTGTCAGCGCCCAGGTCGCCGTCCAGCGTGTCGTTGCCCGAGGTGCCAACCAGCGTGTCGGCCTGATCGGTACCGAAGATCATCCCGCCTTCGTTATGAGCGTTGTCGAAGATGTCCTGCACGCTGTTGTTGTCATTGGGATTGCCTTTGAAGCCCAAGTCATCAGCGATGTAGTCAGCCAGACGCTGCCCGACGATTTCTGCCGACTCCTCATGCAGGTGCCAGACATCATCGGGGTACACCAGCGGGTCAACTTCGTGGCGCAATGGCAAGTCGGTGTAATCAACGGCCAGTTTTACGTCAGTACGTTCGGCAGCAATGGCTTCCTGAGTCGAGCGGACATAGCCCACACCCTCAACAATCTGCGCGATCTTGTCCTCCGAGTAACCCCGCGCACGGGCGGCGTCCTGGTCGTAGTGACCAGTCTCCATCATGTACACATCGAAGCTCCCGAGCTGCGAGTGCAGATAGTCAAACACCGCCAGTGTTGCCGCTTTGTAATCGGCAGCCGCTGCCTGTTTGTCAGTCGCCCGGCCTATCTCCTGCGCAGCTTCTTCGCCCTGACCCCAGATGATGCCCATCTTGACGTTATCGATGGCCTTCAGCTCGGCGAGCTGGTTCTGCAGCAGCGCAACGGCCCGCAACAACGCAGGGCCTGGCTCATTGGTATCCGTCAGCCACCAGCACAACTTCAGCTCTTCAGCGCCTAGCGTCGACATACCGTTAACGGTGCTGCCACCGACTGCGATGTCGATGCCGTTGCCATCCGCATCGTTGAACTGACTGCGCACGTCATAGGTGGTGTATTTGCTCAGGTCGTTGACCAGCATGGACGTGCCGGACTGATCATCGTCCTCGGTCATGCGCAGCAAACGCGCGTTGGATTGTCCGAGCGTCGGCAAGTAGAGGATGTCCTGCTGAGCGCGTTCACCGAAAACGAAGTCGTCGGCGGTCAGGGTGTTGAGGTAGTTACCGCTGAGGGCGATCTCGAAGCGATTTCCATCGGCGTCGGGTTCGCTGGATTTGACGTAGGTTTTGTCGCCAGCCTCGTTGAGGGTCATGTACAGCGTGCCGTTGCTGCCGTCGCCCAACCCCAGGAAACCCAAAGCCGAGACATCGATCTTGTCCACACCCTGAGTGAAGTCATAGATCGTGTCGGTGGCCGTGATGCCTCCCGCGTCGTAGTCGCGATAGCTATCGAGCACGTTGCTGTAGCGGAAGGTATCCGCGCCGGTGCCGCCGTAAAGCGAGTCACGACCGGCGCCGCCGTCAATGATATCCGCCCCGGCATTGGCCCTGATCGTATCGTTGCCGCCCAGGCCCAGTATCAGGTCCGCGCCAGCCGTGCCCGTCAGGGTTTCGGCGTTGTCGGTGCCCGCGATGGTATTGGCAGGGGCATCCGCGACGACCAATGCAAAATTGTCGCTGACCGACGCGCCCGCAGGATCAGTCGCTTTGATCAAGACGTCGTAATTGCCCGCCGCAGTGCTGGTGGGCGTGCCGCTGAAGGTCAGGTTGACTGCGTCGAAGCTCAACCACGAAGGCAGTGCTGTGCCATCCGCGAGAGTCGCGCTGTAGCTGAGTTGATCCTTGTTGGCATCGGCAAAGCTGTTGCTGGTCACCGTGTATGAGAACGCGGTGTTTTCAGTCGCGTTCTGGTCCAGTAGCGGGATCACCACTACAGGCGCAACGTTGCTTGGCATGTTCTGGTCGGCGAACACGAAATGGCTGGCCGTCAGGCTGTTGGCCAGATTCCCCGCCAGCGAGATCTCAAAGCGGTTGCCGTTGGCATCGACCGTGTTGTCCTTGAGATAAGTGCGGTTGTTCGACGCGTTGTAGACCATCTGCAACGTACCGTTCAGACCATTGCCAAGGCCGGTGTAGCCGAGTGTGGAGACGTCGATCTTGTCGGCGGCCACATCAAAATCAAGGATCTGGTCACTGGCGCTGGTGGTGCTGGTGCGGTAACTGTCCATCTTCGAGGTGAAGCGGAACACGTCCGCTCCGGCGCCCCCGGTGAGTTTGTCTGAGCCTGCGCCGCCGATAAGAATATCGTTGCCCGCGCCGCCGTTGAGCGTGTCGTTACCCGCGCCGCCCAGCAATTGCTCGTTGGCCGCTGTCCCGGTCAGCGTGTCGTTGTTGGGGGTGCCATTGATGATGATCGGCGCGGCGGGGACGTCCTGCACCGCCAGCGTGAAACTGTCGCTGACCGTGGCGTTGCTGCCGTCAGTCGCGGTGATCTTCACCGAATAATTGCCCGACGCGGTGCTGTCCGGTGTGCCACTGAGCGTGCGGCTGGCGGCGTCAAAGGTCAGCCAGTCGGGCAGGGCGCTGCCATCGGCCAGAGACGCGGTGTAGCTCAGGCTGTCGTTGTCAGGGTCAGTGAAGCTGGTGGCGGGTACGACATAGCTGAAGGCGGTGTTTTCTGTCGCGTTCTGATCCAGCAACGGGGTTGCGACCACGGGGGCATGGTTGGTTGTTGGCGTGGTGGCGAAGACGAAGTTGGCGCTGGTCAGCTTGTCGAGGTAGTTGCCGTCCAGCGCGATTTCGAAACGGTTACCGTTGGCATCAGCGTCCAGCGACTTGATGTAGGTCTTGGTCCCGGCGTCATTGAGCACCAGATAAAGGGTGTTGTTTTTGCCGTCGCCCAGGCCAGTAAAGCCCAGCGCCGATACATCGATCTTGTCGGCTGTGCGATCAAAGTCGGTGATCAGATCGCCCAGGTTGGCGCCGCCTGCGTTGTAGTTGCGGTAGCTGTCCATCCGGTCCGAGAACACGAATGTGTCCGCTCCGGCACCGCCGCTGAGCGTGTCCATGCCCGCGCCGCCGTTGAGTTTGTCATCACCCGCGCCGCCGACCAGGCTGTCGTTACCGGCGAGGCCGAGCAGGGTGTCTGCCGAATCGGTGCCCTGCAACGAGTCGTTGCCGTTGGTGCCGGTGACCGTTCGGTTGAAGATGAAGTTATCGGCCGTCAGCGTGCTGGTGAGGTTGCCGTTGAAAATCAGCTCGAAGCGATTGCCTGCGGCGTCAGCATCGTAGTCCTTGATGTAGGTGCGATCATTGCTGGCGTTGTAGCTGACCTGCAAGGTGCCCCCGCGGCCGTTGCCCAACCCGGTAAAACCGAGGTCGGCGATGTCGATCTTGTCTTTAGTGACATCGAAATCGGTAATGGTGTCGACGAAGCTGCTAGTCGCGTTGCGGTAGCTGTCGGACTGGCTCGCGAAGCGGAACGTATCGGCACTCGCACCCCCGGTGAGCTTGTCGACGCCCGAGCCGCCGACCAGAATGTCGTCGCCGGCACCGGCATTGATTACGTCGTTACCGGCTGCGCCGTAGAAGATTTCGTTGGCGCTGCTACCGATCAGGGTGTCATTGCCCTCAGTGCCCTGAACCGTCACCACTGGCACGGTGGCGCTGACGTAACTGCCATCGCCGTATACCAGCGTGTCGCCTTTGCTGGTGTGGCCAATGGTGTTGCCGATGATTGCGTTACGGTCGGTGCCGTCTTCGTTGCGCTCCGCCACGCCATAGGTCGACAGGTTGCTGCCGGTGATGGTGTTGCCCTGAATCGTGTTGTCACTGCCGTCGAAGTATTTGCCGGAGACGCCCAACGTATCGTCGTAGGACTGAATGATGATTTCCGGTACCGCGCCTTTTAGTGCGTTGTTGGTGAGGGTGTTATCGGTGACTTCGACATTGTTGCTGCCGTAGATACGCACCCCGGCGCTGCCGTTGTCATGGATATCCACGCCACTGAGGGTTACATCGCTGGATAACTTGATGAGCACGCCTTCGGCACCATTGCCGTAGACCTCGCCACCCGTGATGACGATGTTGCTGGGGGAGGGGATGTTCTCGCTGCCACGCTGCACGACGATACCGCCGCCGCCATTGTTGTAGGCAACGTTATTGGTCAGGGTGAAATCATGGGTGCTGGTAACAACGTTGAAGCCGTGGCGGTCGTTGTCGTAGGCGACGTTGTTCTCGAATGTACTGTTGCTGAGGAAGTCGGCAACAAAGCCGTCCAGGCCATTGCCGTGGGACACGCTGTTCTTGATGACCATGTTGACGGTCTGTTCGTGCGGGTCGAAGCCGTAACCGGAGCAGTCCTTGATTTCGACGCCGTCCAGGGTGACGTTGGAGTCGTAGCCTTCCTGGCCGGGAATGTAACCGTTGAACCAACCGTCGATTTTGCCGGTGGTGTTGTCCCGGTTGCCATCAAGCGTCAGGTTGCTCAGGCCAAAATCGTGGGTTTCTTCGCCGTAGGCCGAGCGGATGATGCCCGTGATCTTCGTGTCCGAGCCGTCCGCAACCTTGATATTGGAAACGCCTATCCCGTCGCCATACATGTACACGTTGCTTTTAAGCATGAGGCAGCCATCGGAAGGTTCCTCGCCACCGCTGACAATGAACGTGCCCGGTGGAATGTAAACCTGCCCGCCACCCGCTGCGGCAGCCGCGTCGATGGCCTTCTGTATGGCAGCGGTATCATCCGTGACACCATCTCCTTTGGCGCCAAAATTTTGGACGTTATAAATCATGGACTTATCTCCGGTAGCGGACTGAATTCACAGGGCTGCCAAGAACCAATCGGCCAGCACTCTGATATGACCCGGAGAAGCGTAAAAGTTGTGACCGTGTGTCGGGAAACCGTCGCCCGTTCGGCGGCTGGAAAACTGCTGCGTGTAACGAATACGATAATTTGACGTTTTGTTGACGTCATAACTTTGTATTTAATCCGTGAACACCGCTGTAAGAGCGCTTGCTCGTGATGAACGATAACGCGGTCTGTCTGAATAACCGCAGCGCCTGAATCGTCGGAATGCCGCCCAGACCAGCCCGGCTCCCACAGATGTCGGCGCCCCCCCTGTGGGAGCCGAGCTTGCTCGCGATGAACGATGACGCGGTCTGTCTGAATAACCGCAGTGCCTGAATCGCCGGAATGCCGCCCAGACCAAGCCCGGCTCCCACATAAGAACCGAGTACCCCTGTAGGAGCCGAGCTTGGTCTGGGCGGCATTCCGACGATGAACGATAACGCGGTATAGCAGACGCATCACCCAACAAAGCGTCTACTAGCTCCCGCGATACGTCGAGAACCCATAAGGGCTGATCAGCAGCGGGATGTGGTAGTGCGGCAAGGTACCGTCCACATTGAAGATCACCGGTACTTCCGGGAAGAAGCTTGCCGTCTGGTGTTTCTGGAACCATTCACCCGTCTTGAACGTAACGCGATACGTGCCTTTCTCCAGCGCCTTGCCTTCGGGGTACAGCCCGGTAATCCGCCCCTGTTCGTTGGTTACGCCCTTGTTCAGCGTGCTCCAGCCCTGGCCTTCCTGTTTTTCCAGCGTCACGTTGACCTCCGAAGAGGGCAAGCCGTCCTGCAGGTTAAGCACGTGTACGCTCAGCGGGTTGCCAGCGGCCAACGCAATAGAAGAAAGGCCACTCAATACAGCGCCTGCAATCAATGTCTTCACCAGTTTCATATGATGTTTTCCTGTTATTTGAGATTGGGTAAAACGTGGTTGATGCCTTTCAATGCGCAGCCTTCATCCGTCTCCGCTCCGCCTGCGCCCGCGACACCGATGGCGCCGATGACTTGCTCGCCCAGTTTCAAAGGCACGCCACCGCCTAGCAGCAACAGCTCATTGAGGGTGTTGAGGTTCTCGGCTTCAGGATTATTGCGGGCGCGCTCCGACAGCAGACGCGTCGGGGTTTTGGTCGACAGCGCGGTAAACGCCTTACGTTGCGCGGCAAGGGTGTTGTGTGGACCGACGTTGTCATCGCGCTGCACAGCAACCAGATTGCCGCCGCGATCTACTACCGCTGCAACGGCCGTTTTGCCTTCGGCGTGGCAAGCCGCCAGGGTCGCATTCAGCAGATCATTGGCCAGCTTCAGGGTCACATCCGGACGCTGAGCGACGTTCTGCACGTCGGCCAATGCGACACCAGACCCCAAGGCCAATGTCAGTAATGAAAGGGTAACGCTTCGGATCAGCATACAAATCTCCGGTTCAGGCTCGGCTGAGCAATTGCCAGCCATACTGCCCAAGCCTTCCGCACAAACTGATTGCCTGCGGATTACGTATTTGTAATGAGATGAGGCAGCAGATCGGCTTACGCTATGCACCGGTACCGGAGGACTCAATGCGTATCCTGGTTGTAGAAGACGAAGCGAAAACGGCGGACTACCTGCGCAAAGGGCTGGGGGAATCCGGCTATCTGGTCGAAGTGGCGCTGAATGGTCTGGACGGCCTGCATCTGATTCAGGAAAGCGAATTCGACCTGATCATCCTCGACGTCATGTTGCCCGGCCTTGATGGCTGGCAACTGCTGCAGATCATTCGTCGTAAACATCAGACGCCGGTGCTGTTCCTGACTGCTCGCGATGCCGTGGAAGATCGCGTCAAAGGGCTGGAACTGGGCGCCGATGATTATCTGGTGAAACCCTTCTCCTACGCGGAGCTGCTGGCTCGGGTTCGCACTTTGCTGCGACGCGGGCCGCCCCGTGAAGTTGAACAGTTCCAGATCGCCGATCTGCATCTGGACCTGCTCAAGCGCAAAGTCACTCGCAATGGCGAGCGCCTGAGCCTGACCAACAAGGAGTTCGCGCTGCTGCATCTGTTGCTCAGTCGCGAAGGTGAAGTCCTCTCTCGGGCACTGATTGCCTCCCACGTCTGGCAGATGAATTTCGACAGCGACACCAACGTCGTCGACGTCGCAATCCGTCGTCTGCGCGCCAAAGTAGACGACCCCTATCAGGCCAAACTTATCCACACGGTGCGCGGCATCGGTTACTTGCTGGAACTGCAGGCATGACCTTGTTGCCACGCACACTGAGTCTGAGTCTGCGTCTGGCGTCGATGTTCGCCCTGGTCAGCGTGCTGCTGTTGGGCGCAGTGGGTTTTTACCTCTATCAATCCCTGCAGCGCGAAATTACCTGGCGAGATGACCAGGCGTTGCTCGGGCGGGTGCAGCGCATGCAGGCGCTCATCACCGACAGCGACAGCATTGAGGCCTTGCGCAAGCGTCCGCAGCTTTACGAAAACATGCTCGGCAACCGCGATAACGTGCTGTGGATTGTCGACGACGCAGGGCATCTGCTCATTGATGTGAACCCGCTGTCTTTGCCCGTGCCCGACTTGCCGCCAGCACCTTCGCCACAGCTGGGTGATAGCCCGGGCGAAGAGTCGTTGCGACTGGCGTGGTTCGATGTACCAGGCAGCGACCGACCTCTGAAGCTGATTGCGGGCAAGCTGGTGAATGAGCGCGAACAAATGCTCAGCGCCTACCGCATGAAGATCTGGATAGCCTTGCTGGTGGGCGCAGTGCTGGCATTTCTGCTGGGCTGGATGGTCAGCCAGCGTGGCCTGCGCCCAGTACGACAACTGGCAACCCGTGCTGCTGCCATCGACGCACAACACCTGCATTTACGCCTGCATGAGTTCAAGGACGTGGGCGAGTTGACTGCGTTAAGCCATGCGCTTAACCAGATGCTTGCCCGCCTGGAAGACGGCTTCGCGCAACTCACACGTTTCAGCGAGGACCTTGCTCATGAAATGCGTACCCCGCTCAGCAACCTGATGGGCCAGACCCAGCAGGCATTGGGGCGCAGCCGCTCGGTTGAGGATTATCAGGACCTGCTGGTTTCCAATCAGGAAGAATACGAACGCCTGGCGCGAATGATCGACAGCATGCTGTTTCTGGCTCGCACCGAGCAGCCAAAAACCTCGATCGCTCGTCAGCCGGTTGACCTGCAGACCTTGGTCACGCAACTGTGCGATTACTTCGAAGGCACCGCCGAGGAGCGGGGCATCACGCTGATCAATAACAGTCAGGGCATGCTAACTGCCGACCCCGAGTTACTGCGCCGTGCACTCGCCAACCTGATCGCCAATGCTTTGCGCTACGCCACGCCAGAGACCGCCGTGACTGTCGGCACCACGCTGAATGCCACTGGTATCGACATCTACGTTCACAACGTGGGTGAGCCTATCGGCGCGGAACACTTGCCCCATCTGTTCGAGCGGTTTTATCGCTGTGATCCTTCACGTAATCAGCCTGGCGACTCGGGAGGACTGGGTCTGGCCATCGTGCGCTCGATCATGCAGGCCCATGGCGGACAGGTGAGCGTGACGAGCGATAGCGCAGGGACCGTGTTCAGGCTGACATTGCCTGGCTAGTGCGCCTCGTCGTTCAGCGCGCAGCAAACATTGAACCCTGTAGGAGCTCACCGAGGTTACGAGGCCAGCGATAGCGGTGTATTAGACGGGACGCCATCGCTGCCTCGCGGTGCTCGTGAGCTCCTACAGAAAAGCATTTAAATTCAAAAAGTTATTTCATGCTTGATGACAGCAGCGTCGACTTTCCACACTGGTCCGGTGCGGGGATTGCGAACATGAAAACGGTTTCGCCAGTTCTGCTGACCGTGTGTCGAAGCGCCGTGTCGTAACGCGACAGAATCGTTTCGCAGATAGAAAGCCCCATGCCCATCCCGTTGGCTTTGGTGGTGAAAAACGGTTCACTGATGAAGGCTTGATAGCTCTCGGTGATGCCCGGACCGTTGTCGATCACGCAGATCATTGTCCTGTCTGTCATGGGATAGGCTGCGAGGCAAATCTGGCGACGCTCTGACGGCTGGGAGCTGATCGCATCGATGGCGTTAGACACGAGGTTACGCAGCACGAGATAGAGTTGCGTGTGGTCTGCCTGAACGCTGATGCCAGGCTGAATGTCGAGTTGGATGGAAATGTCATGTTGCTGCAGTTCTCCGGCAAACCCCGCCGTGACTTCGGCCACGAGCAAATCCAGCGGAACGTCGCAACACATGCTCGCGCGCTGGGAATACGTTTCGAGCAAGGCGCTACTGATCTGGCCCATTTGCCTGGCGAGTTCCGCGGAGTCTCTCAGGCCTTGTAACGCTTCGGCCACTTGTGGCTCATCCCGGTCCAGCCAGCGAATCGATGCCTGAATATTGCACAGCATTGACGCGAGGGGCTGGCGCAACTCATGAACCACCGCTGCCACTGCGGAGCCTGCGTGCGTGTTGTGGGCGAGGGGCCTATCAGTCAGATTGACGCCTGGAGGTGCCGCACGATGCACCGAAAAAGCGGGAGAACTCTGCTGGCACAGGATTGCCGCAGGCGCTTGTCCTTCGCCGCCCGGGTCTCTATTCAATGACTGCCCCAGCGTGCGCGCCATGGATGTGGTTCCTGATCTATAAGAATGAGAGCACCTTAGTGATCAGGATTGCGTCGAGTCTTGAAGAATCCTGCAAGTTTTAACTTTGCGCGTTAAATATTTGCGTACAATTGTTCCGCTGGCAGGCCTGCAACAGCTTCTGGAAATGTCCATGCATGATGATTTCGACACCGGGTCAGGAAAAAACTCAGTCAGCGTCTGGACGATGGCTGATCTGTATGACGCCGAACTGCTGAAAGGCGCTTATTTCGACCATCGCTACCCTTGGCATACTCACGAAGAGTTCAGCCTGGGAATCGTGCTGGCGGGTGGCGTTTTTCTGCAGACATTACGATCGGACGGCATCGCCAAACGCGGCAGTTTCGTCCTGATCAACCCTGACGAACTGCACTGCGGGCGCCCCGATGTGGGCGGCTGGTTGTGCCGGACGCTGCATGTTCACCCAGACGTATTCCTCAGAGTGGCCAGAGATAATTTTGGCATCACCGCACTGCCGACCTTCACCAGCCCGGTGGTAGAAGATCCGGTACTGAGTGGCAGTTTGCTGGAGCTGCATCGCCTTTCGGAAACTGCCTGCTCTGCACTCGAACGCCAGTCGCGAATCACGGCGATGATCATCCGTTTGCTCGCTCATCACACCTGCCTGATTCAACTGCCGGAGTCACGGTTCACCGAGCCTGCGGCGATCTCTCTGGCGCGTGCCTATCTCGACGAAAACCTATCGGACAAAGTGACCCTCGATGACCTTTCGAGAGTCGTTGGCCTACCGGCTTTCCAGCTGCTAAGAGCTTTTCGCCAGACGTGCGGCGTGACCCCGCATGTCTACCAACTCCAGGCACGCGTGCGTAAGGCCCACAAACTGCTGAAAAGCGGTGTCGGTCTGGCGGACGTGGCGATCTCTTCCGGGTTTGCAGATCAGCCCCATCTGACCCGCGTTTTCAAATCAATAATGGGCGCGACGCCGGGGCAGTTTGGGCGAGGCAAGAGCTAGGCGAAGTCAGCTCCACACGTTGCTCGGGCGACGGCCACACATTTTTCGTAAATTCTGCGCGACAAGTCTCGTCTTTGCAGCTGTCAGGCGGTCTGCTGCCTATTACGGTCTATGCTTCTTTTTACCGCCCAGGCCAACCCGTGCCGTGCACCGCTCACCAGGCAGACCATGTGAGACATTCGATATTCAGCGCAGCTCTGCTATGTCTCTGCCTGTCCCTCGGCATGCCCGCCAAGGCTGGGGCGTATCAGGTTGTCACCGAAGAGTGGGCGCCCTACAACTATCTGGAAAACAACACGCTCACCGGCATGACCACCGAAATCGTTCAGGCCATCATGGCCCTGACCGGCGATCAATTTGAGGTGGTGCTGCTGCCCAGCATGCGCGCCAGCTACGCACTGAATTCCCGCCCCAAAACCATCATGTACTCCATGTTCCGCACCGCAGAGCGCGAGCCGTTGTACAAATGGGTCGGCCCCATCGTGGAAGAGTCCATCCACCCCTACCAGATGGCCGATGCCGAGCCGCTGAATACCTTCGAACAACTGCGTCAGGCGCCCATGGTCACCACCCGACACGCAGGCCTGGTGCCCGACACATTGCAATCCCTGAACTTCACTAACCTCGACAAAACCGCCACCCAGAGCGCCCAGCTCTACCGCATGCTGCTCGCCGGACGCACCGACCTGATTGTCGGCGACACCGACGCAGGAGTGGCCTATTACAGCCGCCAACTGAAAATCCCGCCCGGCACGCTAAGACGAATACCGGTCGAGGTGTATCGCTCCTCGTTGTACATCGCGTTCAGTCACGACAGTGAAGATGAAGTGGTGGCTGGCTGGGCGAAGGCGTTGGAGACGTTGCGCAAGTCGGGTGAGCTGGGGCGGATTCAGAGGCGGTATGAGTCTCTGGGACAGCGGTGATAGCCAGCGTCTGCGTTAAATCCTGAGATGCCCTCAACGGACAGGTCGCTGATATGATCTGTGGCCGGAACCGCCTGCTGGAGGTGGTCTGTTTGAGCACAGGAAGTCTCATGAAAAGAATATTGTTCGGTATCTGCGTGCTGTCGCTGGCCGGTTGCGCCAGTTCCCCTGATACCTCCTTCAACCAAGCCACGCCTGGCTGTAAATCGGTCTCGACTCAAGTCAACGGCAAGCCGGTAGCCACGCAGTTCTGCATCAAAACCGTCGCGTTCAAACCGTCACAGTACCGCGTGACCGTCAACGACCAGGTGCTGTTCACCGGCACGGATTACCAACGCGTCGCCTTCACCAAAACCATCAAGGAAGGTCAGGCCAAAGGCGGTTGTGACGAACTGATCGAACTGCAAGGCTCAGGCTCCAAACCTGTGGCCGTGAAAGACCTGCCCGCCGACCTGGTCAAAAGCTGCCGAATTACCGCCGACGCCAACGGCAACTCCCAAGCCTTCAGCAAAGACGCAGAGTGCGACAAAGCGTTCTACACCGCGCTGACGCCATTGCTGGGCAAAGTGATCCCCGTAGAAGTAGCGCGCCAATGCAGCGTGGCGGTGGGTGAGCAGAAGGTGTTTGATCAGCGGTTCGATTTTTAGATAAATGGGATGGGGCAGAAGAAGAGTATGAACTGAACGCCTCATTGATGAGTTTCGAGAATAAAGAGAGCGGAAGTCAGGGCGGATCACATATAAAAATAGTGATCTGGCCCTGATTCTATTCACTAATCACTGCCGCACTTGTTCATCAAGCGCGGGCTTGAGCAGCGCCACAACCGTCCATTTACAACGAAATAACGCCCGTCCGGGGTTGTAGGGTTCATGAATCCAGCTCCAGGTGTGCGACCCTATTTTTCATCTGTTATCTGTCGATATAGAGAGCAGCCGTTCAAACTGTGAATAAGTTTCGCCGCGCCCAACCCAGCCTGTTTATAAATGCCTGCTGACACGAAGGATCCTGTGCATGCTCCAATCCCTGCTCGACAAAATCTTCAGTCGTCCTCTGACTCAGGAAGGATTTGCCAAAAAATTTATCGAGTCAGCCCGCAAGGCTGGCTTCAGCGAGGCCATGGACTTTCAGCCTGGCGAGTTTCGCATCCGTCATGACAACGGCTCTTACTTCAATCTTCATAACGCCTTTCGCGACTATCAAAATGGAGACAAGACCCAGAAGGCCGCAATTCTGAATGGGTACGTATCGACTCTGTTGGTGTCTGGCCAGAGAACCGGGACGATCTTTGAAAACGTGAAAGCACAATTACGTCCGGTGATTCGAAATCTTGCCATGCTTGGGGAAGTTCGACTGGAGCACGCCAGAAGTGGTAGCGACAAGACGCACGAAGTCGTTTATCAGTCCTTGGGCCGCGACTGTGTGATTATGCTTGCCGTCGACTCCCCCGAGTCCACCGCCACACTTACGAGCGGCCCTGAAGCGCATTGGGGGGTAACAATGGATGAGGCAGTGGCGATCTCCATTGAGAACTTGCGCGATGCTACGCACGAGGCGTTTGGTGAGATTATCCCTGGGCTCTACGTCGCGCAGTGGGTGGACGGATACGACAGCAGCAGAGTCTTGCTGCCAGATGTTCTACAGCGCGCACCCGTTAAAGGTCGACCGGTGTTCATGATCCCGAGTCGTGACGTCTTGATGGTCACGGGCGACAAGGACGAGCAAGGCATCCGTCAGATGGTCGAGCTTAGCTTCAAAGCGCTTGAGAGGGGCAGGGCAGTCTCCACCGACATTTATACCTATGACGGGCGCGATATCGTCCCGTTTCACCCTGATGATGAAGGGGTCAATAGCCGTCTGGCCACGCTGGAACATCTGCTGCTCCAGGGTAGCTACAGTAATCAGAAAGAGTTGCTAGATAAGCTCAATCTGGAAACGGGCGTCGATGTGTTTGTTGCCTCGTACCATCTCTACGAGCTGGCTGACCAGAACGGCAAAACCGTATCGATGAGCGCTTGGACAAAAGATGTACCGACCCTATTGCCCAAGACGGATCGCATCGCGTTGGTTGAACCCGGTCAGGGTGGGGAACCGACAGTCAAAACCGTTCTCTGGGGCGAACTTGAATCCGAGCTTGGCGATCTGCTGACGACAGAAGCTGGCTATCCGCCTCGCTATCGGACGCTAGGATTTCCATCGGCAGAGCAGCTTGATCGCCTGACAGCCTTGTGATCGCAGCTCAACTAATGTGGCGCACTGCGATGGGGGAATGAATGCCCGAGACTTACAGTGCTCATGATCATGCGATCGCAACTGCTGTTTACAGCCAGACAAGCATAACGATGGATGAGGAACGAGTTCGTCCTTGGTCGAAGTTTTGGCGATGACACTCCACATTATGCAGCTAATGCATGCGATCAGTTTGCTGTGTCTTTTCTGTCTCAGCCCCTGTGCAAACGCCGGTTATGACATTCGGCAACGAACGAGCAATCAGTAGTTTTTTGGCCATCCTCGGTAAGCGTTGGCGGCGAAGACACCATGGACGGCCCCAGGGGCCTTCGGCACAGTGCTCAAGTGCCTGACAGATAAGCCGATATCGATTCGCAGCGCGTTGGCGCACTTGCCTACGGTATCAATACTCATGGAGAGCCTATGCTTCGCAACATTGTTGGAATAACAACGTTATCGGCCTGCATCCTGTTTGCCGGTTGCGTAGCGCCTCGATCCGCATCACAGAGTTCACCTGTGCAGCTTGAACCGTTGGGCCAGATCATTCCCCGAAGTACTGAGCGGACTGAGATGATCGAGCGGATTATCGCCAATGACCCAGTTGTTATCTCATCGCAAAAGCCGGTACTCAAGCCAACACAAAGTAACGATAGTCGTATTGCCGGGTTGCGTAAGGAACTCGGATTCACATTACCTGACAGCTATTGGAAACTTTACAAGCAAAACCTGGAAGCCCTTCAATTCGACCTTAATCATCAGCATGACGCCGCTCGCACGCAGTACATCAAGACTTACAGCGACGAGCTGGATCGGGTAGACGGCAGCACCCTTAAGGTGATGTCGACCGCACCCGAAACGTTGGATGAAAAGACCACGCAACAATGGAGTGCGCGTTTGAACGATCGACTTATACAGTACGTAATGACCAGCGAGGCATCATTCAAAGTTGCAACGCAGGCCCATTTTGACCGCATGGCCGCTATGGACCGGCAATACGATGTCTGTGCGCGCAAAGCCGATTGTTGGGACGCTCCAGCTCGCAAATAGAAACGAAATAGCCGTGTTTGGGTAGTTACGATTGACGGCGGGCTATCGGCCGTTGGCCCGCCCTCACCAGTTCCTGTGTCCGACTTAAAAAGTTTCGGCGATAGATAGAGCGTAGCTGATCATTTACTGTCGCTCGTCCTTCGACTGTTTCTGGTCGGTAGTTGCCGGTCATTCAGGGCCGTAATAGACTTAATAAGTTTTATGATCAATTTCTGCACTGAGGTCAAGGATAAAGCCGGGGGCAAGCCGCCGTTATTTCAAATGGGGTCTGAACCTGATTTTTTGCTGGTTTTAACGGTTCTAGCTGTTTGCTTTGCTCACGTTGTCGGGCTAAATTCCGCCCCTAAAAAATGTAGGTAATATGTGATCATGGATGTAGATATGCACAATATAATCAATGCAACCGATTGGTATCATGGGTCTTTTGATAAAATAGATGCGTTCAACCCTTTCTCGCATTTCGGGAGTTTAGAAGCTGCCAAAGAGAGGCTGGATAGTAAAAGGCCCGTCGAGAGTAAGGTCGGTGAAATTCAAGATAACATTCACCGGTGTTCTATAGCCGTATCTGCCAATGAAGTCCTTTCGGTTTGTAAAGACTGGGGATCTAATAGAGCGCAGTCACTTGCAGTCGCGTTGAAGGATTGCTTTCCAGAAATTCCGGAATATAAAGAGGCATGGGAACGTATAAAAGAATGCCAAGACCCCACGGGAACCCTAGAGGAACGTAAGAGTCAGGCAAATAACTACGGGTACCCTATGCTCGAAAAGTTGCTGCTCAGCCAGGGGTACAAGGTGCTAATCTATAAAAACGAGGTTGAAGATAGCGGAAGCTATAGCTTGATTGTTATTGACCCAAATGTAATTAAATTCCTCTAGGTATAAATGCCTAGCCAATGGTTAAAGGGGAGGGGTAGGCCACTATTATTCAGTGTGGTCTGCCCCCCGCTGTACGCCCTTAAAGGGGCTGGCGAGCGTGCTGGGCGATTATAGAATTTGCTAATCCCTTCTTTTTAAGCGCTCAATTTCGATAGTCTTTGAGTTCTCTTCTTTGGTGTTCTCGAATGCAAGTTTGGCCTTCCTCATTTCAGTTTCTAAGCCAATCAAGTCTTTTAATAGGCTGGCATGATGATTAAGCACGGCTTTCTGTATTTCCGTATCTTGTGTTGTGCTGATGAGTTCTTGATAGAACTTAAGTGCATCTATCTCATGCTGAAGAAGGTCGAACTGCATAGCGGCTCCTAATGACTATAAAAAGATGAAGCAGGTAGGCTTTTAACACCGTTTGTGTCTAATAGCGATCCGTCCTCACGTATGGCCTCTTAATCGGTTCTAGCGTCGCGCCAAGGCACGACATGACAGGGAGAAGAGGCTACAAGGCCTGCACAGAGGTTACGAAGTCGCTAGCACTGTGTCCATTAATTATTCGTGGTCTATAGCCCCCCGTCTGTGAGCGTCCGCTTCTGGCTGATTGTGTTGAAAAAGTCGCTGCGCTCAAACTGTCCGGAAATTGACCGGGGAAAACGCCATTTTTGCACGCTGCTACGTGAAATCTGAGCCCGAAAGCCTCAGCCAAAAGTAAGGATTTCAATCTCAGATGCGTACTTTTCTGCCGTGGAATTCGAAGCCGACTTTTTCAACAGAATCGGCCGATTACTGCCTTTCGCCAAGGGCTGCCTTCGGCCTAAAGCTTTAAATCATTAATTCCTGCTCGGCGCTGGATCATTAAACTCACATCAACACCAAACCGCCCAAGCAACCTCAACCCTCTCTACCCACCCGCGTCACCCATGCAATCGCACACAACGCCATCCCCGCCACATTCACTGTCACCGGGTTAAACGCATCCATAAGCATCAAGGGCTGCATCACAGCCACATCCACCAGCAAACCCAGCAACACGACTCCGGCGACTATCAGTGGCCAGTTCATTCTCGGAGCCAGGAGCAGCAGCGCAGCCATCGCCAGTTCAGCTACCCCGGCGGCTTGTGGCAACCAGGTGAAGTTTTCCAGGCCGTGGGCTTGCAGCAGTACTCGCTCACCGGGGCTTAGGGTGATGAGTTTGGGCACCAGGCCGTGGTAAGCGAACATGAACGCCAGGCTGCCGCGGGCCAGCCAGTGCACCTGGCGCAGGCGATTCATGGTTGGGCCTTGAGGAAACGTCGCTGATGGTCTGGGGTAGGCATTAGGCACGCGTCATATTTTCCAAACAGGCGGTAGCGGTTGAACGCGATACGGTCATAGGCCCAATCCCGCAGCGGGCGCGGGAATATCCGAAACAGGCGCAAGAGGGGCCATGGCGCTGGCAGTTTCGCAACCACTTCGAAGAAGGCTTCCGAGCGCACCCAGTAATGGTTATCCCGGATGACCGCCATGGTGTCGAACGCGTCCAGTGGCAAACCTGCCCATGCGAGCAACGCTTGCCCTTCGGGCGACTGCACGGTGGCGAGTCTGACTCGCTGATGACGGTCATGACGAATCAGAAATTTCGCCCAGCCGTTGCATAACTTGCAGACCCCGTCGAATAGCACCACGGTTTCACCGGGGGCCAGAAACGGGGCGGGAGTGGGACGAGTCAGAGAGGCAGACATTGCGGGATTCTCTGTGGTCAGGGGCGGGGCCATTGTAGGGGCAGATGGAGCAGCGCTTCCAGACGGTCCACTATGGGGGCTTATGCACAGGTGAAGTGCCGCTCACAAAACCATTACTGCCTCATGAGCCTTACCGTTTAACGTCCAGGATCATTGATCATCGGTTGTAATGCGCAAACTGTCCCACACGCCCATTATTTGAGTGACGCTGGCATCCAGCGTTGCGTGGGAAATGCCGTCGCGCGCGAGTGTCGACAGGCCCAGCATAAAACTGTCGAACGTGGCGGCGAGCGTCTCCGGGATCACGGTCGCAGGTAGTTCGCCTGCACCAATGGCGCGTTCGACACACGCTACCAGCCCCGCTCGGTTCAAGTCCCTCGCCCGTGCAAGAGGCTCCGAAATGGCTTTGCTCTCGTCCGTGCAGGCGCTCATCAAACCCAACGACACCAGGCAGCCTTTGGGATGATCGGGCTCACACTGCATTTTCGCTGAGCGGCGAAGGGTGAGTTCGATCGCGTCTCGGGGCGGCAGGCTTGGATCAAACAGGCTGTCAGTCACACGGCCATGGGTGGTGAGGTAACGCTCCATGACCTCATTGAACAGGGCTTGTTTCGAGCCAAACGCGGCGTAAAAACTGGGCGCGGTAATGCCTCCGCCGATATTGGCCTTCAACTGGCTGAGCGATGTCGCGTCGTATCCATGCTTCCAAAATAAATGCAGCGCCTGAGTGATTGCTACGTCACGGTCAAACGTGCGCGGACGTCCCATTTGTGCCATGCCGGATTTCCTCAAAATTGATCAAAAAAGCGATTTAGATACTAATCGATACATAAGTCGTTGACTACCCAGAGCGTGCCTGTCTATATTTATACCGATCAGTATATTAGTGGGTGAAATCGAATGACTACGGATGAGATACAGCGCGACAAACTTCCTTTCGGGGCATTGCTGGCACTGGCGATGACCGGGTTCATTTGCATCGTGACTGAAACGTTGCCGGCCGGTTTGTTGCCCGAGATCGGCAATGGCCTGGGCGTCTCCGCGTCCTTTGCAGGGCAGATGGTGACGGTCTATGCGTTGGGGTCACTGCTGGCAGCCATCCCGCTGACCATTGCCACTCAAAGCTGGCGGCGCAGAACCGTCTTGCTGCTGACGATTGTCGGTTTTCTGGTTTTCAATTCCATCACCGCAGTGTCTTCCAATTACTGGCTGACCCTGGTCGCGAGGTTTTTCGCGGGTGTCTCTGCGGGGCTGGCCTGGAGCCTCATTGCGGGTTACGCACGTCGCATGGTTGTCCCGCAATTGCAGGGCCGCGCGTTGGCAGTAGCCATGGTGGGAACGCCCATTGCCTTGTCGCTGGGCGTACCTTTGGGCACCTGGCTGGGTGGATTCATGGGCTGGCGCATGGCATTTGGATTGATGTCCGGGATGACTCTGTTGTTGATCGTCTGGGTACTGATCAAGGTGCCGGACTACCCAGGCCAATCCTCCTCACAGCGCATGGCATTGCGCGAGGTGTTTTTCACGCCCGGCGTGCGCTCGGTGCTGGGCGTCGTCTTCACCTGGATGCTGGCTCACAACATTCTCTACACCTACGTTGCGCCGTTTGTGGCCAAGGCCGGTTTGGCGAGTGACGTTGATTTGGTATTGCTGGCATTTGGTGTCGCCGCGCTGGTGGGCATCTGGGTAACGGGACGGCTGGTTGATCGTCACTTGAGAAAAAGCGTATTGGCCAGCCTGGCAACCTTCGCGGCGGTTTCGGTTTTCTTCGGCTTCTTTTCAGCCTCAGCCTCGGCTATTTACCTCGGGGTCTTTATCTGGGGCCTGACCTTTGGTGGCGCCGCCACGCTGTTGCAAACCGCACTCGCCGACTCTGCAGGCAAGGGCGCTGACGTCGCGCTTTCCATGAACGTAGTTGTGTGGAACAGCGCCATCGCAGGCGGTGGGCTACTGGGCGGTGTTCTGCTCGGCCAATGGGGCGTGAGTGCTTTTCCCTGGGTCTTGGTGGTGTTGATATTGCTGAGTCTGCTGATTGCATCGCGGGCGCGAGTTCATGGTTTTGCGGAAGGGGACAGGCAGTCTGGTGTAATGGTTGTGGGGCATTGATATAGAGGCAGCATTGCGCTGCCTTTCCTGTTGAATCGGCCTGTTCGATTCCTCGCACACAAATGTGAAATCCCCTGTTTTCCGGTCTTCATTCAGACCAGGCGTGGTCACGATAAATCCGGCTGAACTTTCAAAACTGCTCTGGCCTCACATCTTCAACGCGTGGGTTGAATCATCAGCCGCATGCTTGATTTTTATTACCTTGATACGAGGACCGAGTGACTACTATGAGTAATCAACTGGCAGGCAAGAAAGTACTGTTCATCACCGCCAATACAGGGATCGAGCGCGATGAGCTGATTAAACCGCTGGAGGCTCTCAAGGCGCAGGGTGCATCGGTCACCCATGGCTCAAGCGACGGCGGTACTGTGCAGACTTTTGTTCAGGACACTGAGAAAGATCGCACGGTCGAATCTCAGGTTGCACTGGTCGGGCTTAAAGCGGCTGATTTTGATGCGCTGGTTATTCCGGGCGGTACGGTCAATGCCGATACTCTGCGACTGGATGAAAACGCCCAGCGTCTGGCCAAGGAGTTCGCTGATGCGGGCAAGGTAATCGCTGCGATTTGTCATGGGCCGTGGTTGCTTATTAATGCTGGGGTTATCACTGGCAAGACCCTCACGTCCTATCCGAGCGTCAAGCTTGATCTGGAAAACGCCGGTGCTGCCGGTTGGGTTGATGTCGAGGTCAAGCAGTGCGGGGCCAATGGCTGGACGCTGATCACCTCGCGTACGCCCGATGATATTCCGGCTTTCAACAAGGCTATCGCCGCGGCACTTGAGGTGGTTTGAGGCTGCAAATACGTCAGCCGGATGCCTGGTGATGTCATTGCCGAAAAACTAAAATTGAAACATGCCGATACGAGATGCCCTATACAATGTCTCTTTGGCATCATTCATTGTGAAGCCGTCTGTGGAATAAGGATTCTGTGGGCGCCATTGGGAGAACCGTTTGCCATCTGTTTCGGTAGATTTTGGCGGTGATGAGCGCTTGTCCCATGTGCTGAATGCCAGTGAGCGACTGGCTGCGGCAGGATCTGTGGACGAGGTTGTCGCCGTGCTCCGTGACACGGCGCGTGCGGCTGTCGGGGCGGAGGGTGTCGCAGTCATCATTGAGCATGACGGTCGTTGTTCTTATGTGGCCGAAGATGCGGTCTCTCCGCTCTGGCAAGGCCAGACTTTTCCGGCTGACCACTGCATTTCAGGGTGGGTCATGCATCACGGTGAGACGGTCGCCATCCGTGACGTCCGGCTTGATCCGCGCATCCCGCAGGACGCCTATGCGCCGACTTTCGTCCGTAGCCTCGTCATGGTGCCTATTGGCAGGCCTGTAGCGGTCGCGGCACTTGGCGCCTACTGGTCTGACATTCGTACCCACGACCCCGATACGATCAAACGGCTGGAAAGCCTGGCGCGTCTGGCGACGATTGCCATCGAGAATGCGCGCCTTACTCAGGCACGCAATCGCGCCGCCGCACTCGGGGCCGCACAAAACCGCATCCTGAAACTGGCTGTAGAAGAGACACCCCTCAACTTCGCGCTGGATGCAATCGTCCGCGAGGTGGAAGCGTTGTCCACGTCTCGTTTCCTGGGCAGCATCCTGCTCCTCAGCGAGGAGGGTCAGCAACTGCAGCATTTCGCAGGGCCGAGCCTTCCCGACGCATTCAACGGCGCCGTCAAAGGCAGCATCATCAGCCCGAGTCTTGGCTCCTGCAGCCGTGCGGCCCTCAGGAACGAGCCGGTGTTTGGGGCCGATATCGCGAATGACCCGCTTTGGGCCGATCTGCGGGAGTTGGCCATTGCCCATGGCCTGCACGCCTGTTGGTCCATCTCGATCCGTTCGGCACAGGGCGCCGTGCTCGGCACTTTTGTCATGTTCCACCCTGAGCCACGCGAGCCGCTGTCGTCGGATATCGAGATCGTCGACTTTGTTGTCCATACGGTCGGGCTCGTTGTGCACCGTGCTCAAGCGAAGGCCGCGATCCAGATCAGTGAGGCGCGCTACCGCCAGATCGTCGAGGGTTCGGAAGACTTTGCGATTATCACCTTTGATGCGAAAGGCGCTGTGACGGGGTGGAACATCGGTGCCCAGCGTGTCGTCGGCTACTCCGTCGATGAGGCAGTGGGCCGCGAGGGCGATCTCTTCTATACAGACGATGACCAGGCCGCGCGTGTATTCCAGCGCGAGCTCGAACTCGCCAGACAGCAAGGTCGGGCTGTCAACGAACGCTGGCACGTTCGCAAGGACGGTACGCGCTTCTGGGGTTCGGGACTGATGATGCCGCTCGCTATGAATCACGGCGGCTTTATGAAGATCTTCCGTGACCGCACGGCGGAGCACCACGCAGAAGCGGCGCTGCAAGAAAGCACGGCACGACTGCGCTTTTTTGATGAGCTGGACAGCCAGCTTTTCAGCATCCATCGAGCTGAAGACGCGATGCTTGCCGCGACCGAGCTGCTTGGACGAAAGCTAAACGTCTCGCGCTGCGCCTACGCGGATGTTGATATCGATCACGACCGATTCTGGATTCGCAGTGACTACAACGCGCCCGGCGTCCAGAGCTCTGTCGGAACCTATAGCCTCGACCTTTTTGGCCCTCGGGCTGCGGATGATATGCGCGCTGGCAGCACCTTGATCATTCGCGACGTCAGCGCAGAGATTAGCCGGGGCGGGGGGCTTGAGGCCTTTCAAACCATCGGTGTCGAGGCGATCATCTGTTGCCCGCTGGTAAGGGACGGTCGACTGACGGCGATGATGGCGGTTCATCAAAATCAGCCTCGAGACTGGTCTTTTTCTGAAATATCCCTGGTCAGGGAAGTCGTCGAGCGCTGCTGGGCGTATGTCGAACGGGTGGGTGCCGAGGCTCGCCTGCGTGAGAGCGAGGAGCGACTGCGCCTTGCTGTCGAAAGCGCCGATGTGGGCTTCTGGGATGTTGATCTCGTTCATGACACGCTGATCTGGCCGCCACAAACCAAGGCGATGTTTGGCATTTCGTCTGACGTGCAGGTCACGTTGCAAGACTTCTACGACGGTGTGCATCCCGAGGATCGACAGGCAACGATCGAGGCCTTTGAAGCGGCTGTCGATCCTGACCGCCGCGCGCTCTACGAAGTGGACTATCGAACGATTGGCCGGGAAGACGGCATCGTCCGTTGGGTGGCGGCCAAGGGACGGGCCGTGTTCGATGCGGCTGGCCGCTGCCTGCGTTTTACCGGCACTGCGGTTGATGTCACCGCCCGCAAGGCCGCCGAGGAGGAGTTACGGGAACTCAATGCCACGCTCGAAGCAAGGATCGCCAGAGCCATCGCCGAGCGGGAAGAAGTTCAGCAGGCGTTGCGCCAGAGTCAGAAGATGGAAGCGATGGGGCAGCTCACCGGCGGCGTAGCCCATGACTTCAACAACCTGCTCACCCCGATCGTCGGCACGCTCGACATGCTTCAGCGAAGAAACGTAGGTGGCGAGCGAGAGCAGCGGCTGATCTCCGGTGCTTTGCAATCTGCCGATCGCGCTAAAACGCTTGTGCAGAGGCTGCTTGCCTTCGCGCGCCGTCAACCGCTTCAGGCCGTCCCGGTCGATGTGTCGAAGCTGGTGAGCGACATGGGCGATCTCGTGGCCAGCACTACCGGTCCGCAAATCAAGGTAGTCGTCGATGCAACAGAGGATCTGCCTGCAGCGATGGCGGATCCAAACCAGCTCGAAATGGCACTCCTCAATCTCTCTGTCAACGCGCGCGACGCGATGCTTGAGGGTGGGACGATGCGGATATCTGCAAGAACGGAGGTTGTCTGCACGGGGCACCGTTCGAAGCTCCCGGCTGGCGAATATGTCTGCCTGTCTGTCGCGGACACCGGCACGGGGATGGACGCGACCACGCTCGCTCGGGCGGTAGAACCGTTCTTTTCAACCAAGGGCGTCGGGAAGGGGACTGGTCTGGGTCTCTCGATGGTGCATGGGCTGGCGTCCCAGTTGAACGGCGCGCTGACGATTCAGAGCTCGCCTGGTCTGGGAACAAACGTGGAGCTCTGGCTTCCACGCAGCATGACCGTGCCGACAGCAGCCGTGCGCACTGTCGAAACTCCAGAGCGACAATCGGTGCGTGGCGTCGCGTTACTGGTCGACGATGAAGAGCTTGTGCGCGCAAGCACTTCGGACATGCTGGTCGACCTGGGCTACCGCGTCATCGAGGCCGCGTCAGGCGAGGAAGCAGTGCAACTGCTGGACGCGGGGCAGCCGTTCAACCTGATCGTGACGGATCACCTCATGCCTGGCATGAGTGGCACCGATTTGGCCAGGGTGGTGCGTACATCCCGGCCTGAGGTTGCGATCCTCCTGGTCTCTGGCTATGCCGAGCGTGAAGGGCTTGACGCAGATATCCCGCGCCTCAATAAACCGTTCCGCAAGGATGAGCTGGCGGCCAGTCTGGCGCAGCTCGGCGGAGAGTCCTGAGACGGCAGCAGCCAGAGGTCAGGTAACCGGGGTAACGTCATTCTGTAGTTCTCTTAAACCTTCGGGGCTTGAATAAAGGGTTTCCAGAGCAGATACCTCAGCCAGTTGCTGCGCCGAAAGTGCTTTTTCTTCCTCCTCAAGCTGCACGCGCAGGTTGTCTGCCATATCGCTCGGCAGCCCATGTTTTAGCGCCACACGCAACAGCCCGCATGCCTTGACTTTGTTACGTTCGAAACCCCGGCCATTATCGAGATGAAAGGCGAGCACAACCATTGCGTGAGCGTTGCTTTGTGCTGCCGCCTTCAAAAACCAGTGATTTGCCAGCGGGTAATTGAACGCGACATCACCGCCACTACTGTACAGGTGGCCAAGGGCGTACTGCGCTTTAACCCTGCCCTGCTCAGCTGCACGGGTATACCACTGCAATGCCGCGGAAGGGTCTTTGGGAGTGCCAGTGCCATGTAAAGTGGCCGCTCCCAACATCTCGTATGCAAGGCTGTTCCCTGAGTTTGCCGCCTCGGTGAGCAGTTTCACTGCGTGTTGAGCGTCTACTTGAGTACCTTTGCCAAAGAAATAAAGCGTAGCCAGAAGTGCTTTGGCCTCGGCATCGCCTTGCGCGCTAGCCTTGGTGGCCCATTTGAAAGCTTCCTGGTGGTCTTTCTCAACGCCGCTACCTTTGAAATAAAGGGCCGCGAGCTCTTGTTGAGCTTTGGCATGACCTTGCTCTGCCGCCTTGCTGAACCACGTTGCCGCTTTGCCAAAATCTGTTTGGGTCGCTACGCCTGCGATGGTTGCAACGCCCATAAAATATTCGGCATCTGCGTTCCCGCGTTCGGCCGATTCAGTTACCCACTGAAGGCCTTTGGCTCGATCAATGTCGACACCACGGCCATAGAAATGAATGAGGCCAAGCTTGTACTGTGCAACAGGATCACCTTCTTCCGCCGCGCGTGAATACCAATCTATGGCTTTGCCAGGATTTTTTCCAACTACGAGGCCATCTTCATAGGCCGAGGCAATCAAGACAGTGACGCTGTACGGGCTGCGCCACAAGGTGATGATGAAGGTGACAAAAAGAAATGCCGCAACGCAAAGGCATAGAGCAACTAAAGACCGGCGCAATTTTGAATCCATCCGTGAAGCGTGGGGAGGGAGTTTATCGAAGCTTGTTGAGGTGTTGGTGCCTGCTTGTCACGAAAGGCTGATACTGATCCAGGACGGATATCCAACTGGATCTGCGGATAACTAATTAATATCGTGTCGGCAGTGGCTCTCCTGCCTCAATGAGTGAGAAAACAAAGTCAGGATCTGTCTGGCCCCAGTATTTGAATAAAAGGCGAGGTTCGAGGTCTCCAAAAACCTGCTCTACGAGGCTTTCAATAGGGGCGACCAGTTTGGGGTTCGCCCATTGCTGTGCGAGAACACCAATTTGTTTGCTTGGCGCGCAGATAACCCAAGTCGCTTTATCCCCACTGATGCCTGGCAAGTAATGCATGTTTTGTATGGCGTCGAACAGTGCTCGCAGTGTTGCAGTCGGACCGAGCTCGATGGAGCTGGCATGGCTGCTCAGATCGTCTCCTGCATGGACGCTGTCTCGATCAATGGCAATTACCAGCATCATGCTCCCTTCATTGATATGGATTCAGGCTAGCCAGCGTATGGGGCTGAGTGGCGAGTTGTCTACAGTCCGCTTCTGGACCTGTGCGCGCAAAAACACCTCTGGACGCGCAGCGGCCTGTCGAGATAATGGCTGTGTGCTCCGCGACGGGTAATACTCAACTGAGTGCTGAAGATTTGAACATCAAGGGAGAGTGGCACCGATCCCCGGGAGCTTCTGAAAGTGCGTTAAACGCGCTACGAGCGTCTGTGCCACAAATGCTTCCTGATGAGTATTACCTGTTGCTGAGCTTGAGCAATGGTGGCGAGGGCCCCTTGCCTGTAAGCCCGTTTAACTTCGTCCTTGATGCTGTGGAGGTTGTGCTCGATCCCTGGCAGATTTGGTGTTATGCGCAGGTAGCTCCAAATATGTTGTGTTCGGGAGCAATGGCGGCGGTGAGATTGTGGCTTTCGATCTCAGAGGAAAATCACCACCCTGACCTATCATTTGTTTCGACGCGATAGCTTCAGCAGAGTCGCTGTTTAGTATCGCGGAAGACTTTACAACGTTCGTATTGCTGATAGGGGGGTATGGTTGAGCATGAGGCTCGAACCGGAGCTATCCGTTTACGCCCGATTGCGAACTTTCCTGAAGGGCTGCAAGCAACCCGTTGTGGCCATTCATCATCCAGGATCGGGAGATGCGAACACCGCTTAATTCACCCACCCACCCACCCAGCGCCGCGCTGGCCTTGGGCAACTGAATGCTCATATCAACTTGGAAGAAATGGGATTTACACCTGCACAGCACATTGACGAACTTGAGCAATCAGTTAAAAATATCTATCGCTGAATACGCTAAAAAGCGGTTGAACAGGAAACTTTTCTGGTTGAATGCCCCATCAGTTTAAAAGTGGTTCTTCTGTAGACAAAACTCTAACCAGACGCTCAAGCCGGTCGCTTCGTTTGCGGGCGGGCTAAATGTTGTCCCTTAACCAAATGTCAAGCTGTTAAAGTGGAGCCACACAACATGGGAATGACAGAGATTCTAATAAGCTTTTTCGTGGGTGCCGCCGCCAGTGCGGTCATAAGCGCAGTAGTTTATTTTCTTCAAAAGAAGACTGATACCGTACTCGTGTCGGCATCAGAGCTGCACACTCAATCACTCGAGTTAATAAAAGAGACTCAGCAGCTGCACACCTTAAGAACTGCCATATTGCGCAATCAGCAAGACATGCAGACAGAAATTTTAAGGGTTGGCGAGCATTTGTCTCATCACATAAAGGAGCAAATTGAAGACCTTGTATTGAGCACCAATCATCCTGATTTTTTTGTTTCCCCAACAGCACTTAATTTGACGCCCCCACGCAATACGCAGGATCCTGATACACCTGTAATTGGTGATTTAATAATTAACAAAAACAAGATTTCGCACGGGGAGCAAATCGGAATAATGTTTAGGGTGAATGATGATAAATGGAATTTCCCGGTTCCCTCTGGTGCAACTATTCAGCACCCTGGCGGCACACTTACGCCGAATAGAGTAACCGCTAAGTATATGAATTTTGAAGTCGTCATGCCTGCGGAAGGACGCCAGTGCGAAATAACATTTCTGTTGGCTGATGAAGCTGGCAACCACAACACGCAGAAAATTTTAATTCTTATAAAGAACTAATTCATCCCTGAATACTGGATTCTTCGATGAACAGAACAGGAAAGTGGTCGAAGCGCGGATTCTCAATGTCGGAGCCTTTGCACCAAAGCGCTTGTTGGGTGATAAAGAAGCGTTTTCCATTGAGGGCGAAGCCATGGCTTGGGAGCTTGCGGCTCTTGCGGTCCATCATCTGAATGCACTGGGTTGTTACCGAGCGCCCACGCCGCCTGATGGGCCGACCATTTTTCTGGCCATCACGGAGTTGAAACGCATCAGCCAGTGATGCGTTGAATACCAGAACAAGGGCAATACTTTTGATGTCGATGGCAAGGGCAGGCTAGTCCAAGAAGGTCAGCAATAGCACCACACGCCTTCAATCAGTCAGCAGATGGTGCCAATACTATAGGTGCCTGTATGGCTGGAATTTCTTTGCCCGCAGGCACCAGAAAGGGATCGTTTATGCGCAGGCCCCTCAATGCGGACACCACGAGACTGTCGATCACCGGATCGCCGCAGCTCTTGACCAGATACTTCTTGGGGTAGGGCTGGCCAGCTTCAAACTGGTAACCCACGGTGACCGTCAAGGTCTGGCCGGATCCCTTGATATGTTCGAACACATTAGAGCTCAACAACAGGTCGCGCTGTTGGCGAATCAAATGTTCGGTCCACAAGCTGTTGTATTTCTGCATTTGCCCGGCGTCGAGTTCCAGCCCTTTCGACAACAGTGGTCGCATGGCCTGCCACGCTGCGTCGCCATACTTCTGCGTCGTCTCAATGTACAGCTTCAAGGCCCCAGGACTGTCCTTAGCACCGCCCTGGCCTTGCTCCATCATCCCACCCAGCGCTACCACGCCGCCTCGCCCCGCCAACCGGAAGTCATCGCGGGCTTTAACCGGATCAGTCGGCTCGCCGATCCCGTCGCGCTTCATGCGACCGAGTTCGACATAGGCATAAGGGTCGTCCTTTGCTGCTTCGATATAAAGACTCCGGGCCATGCCAATGTTCTGGGCAACGCCATTGCCAGTCTCGTAAAACGTGCCAAGCACATGCCGGCACGTCGCATTACCAGCATCGCTCCCTTCCTTCACGATCTGCCACATCTCGGGTGCAACAGCCCTGCCGTAAGAGGCTTCACGGCAGGCCTTGCTCTGGCTGTCGTCTCGCGAGAAATCGAAGGTGCCAAGCGGCTTGTAAGGGTTGCGCTGATCTTCAAGGTAGCGTTCCATCGGCGTCGGTTTGTTACGCGCCTCCTTGATGTAGTCGGCAGTGCTTCTACCCATGTCGCCGAGGCTCTGGCAGCCGGTCAAGGCGACCAGCAGGGCGGTTGATACGAGGTTTCGGGTCATGCTTTACCTGCATCCATACGCGCTCGGTGATAGCCCGTACGAGTGATCCATTGGTGGCTTGGTGTGGCCTCAGGGCCAGAGGTATAGGGGGCGGAGTCTACCTTTCTTACGTGAAGCTCACAATTATCCAGCGCTGGCGCATGAAGTTTCGCCAACTACGTGGAGCGAGTCCGTGGCCCGGTGTTTAGAGTCTTATCGGAGACGCGGGGCTAACTCCAGTAACACGTGTGATACAGCCCAATATTTGTTAATCAGGTTCTTGGATATTGTCTAGTCTCTATACCACTGTTGGCTCCGTGCTACCTCGTGCTCCATGGAGGTTTTATGCGCTACAAAATTCTCATATCTTTTTCGATTGTGATCGCAGGGTTTGTGACCATTATGTGGTGGCGCGGAGCTTCGAAGCCAGAAGCGGGGACCATGTTGAAAGCATGGTCGGAAAGTATACAGAACCTCGGCGTTCGAGCGATCTATCCTTTGCAAGAGAGTTTATACCCAGGGAATATGCTCCTGGTCCCTACGTATCCTGATAAAATTAATTGGTTTGAGGAAAAGCCTGCAGTTTTTTACACTAAGTACATTGTTAGAATCGGTTCGCTTGATCTTTGTCAGTTGTATTTGTCACTCAGGAATGCACCTGAAATTCCGCCCGTTTCCGGCTACGAACCTAATGGTGGTGAGTCAGTCGGAGGGAAACCATTCACTCCATGGCAGCCAACTGAAATAAAATACTCACACTTCAAATGCAGTGACTACACAGGTGCTGATTTTAGGGTCAATCGCGTCATGGCGTTCCCTGCTTTTCAGTTTGGATCACTCGCCGAGTCGGGTATTAGCGGTAATATATTGAGCGGAGTGACTGGCCTATTGGGGAGTCTGGTGGGAAATGATGAGTATCGGATGACGGTTTCGATTCCTAGCGCCACGGTTATCAGGGTTGATTTACATTACCTCCTGTCAGCCTTAAATAGTTATAGCTACAGCACGGCAGGAGGGGTTAAAGATGTGCAGGTTATTTTAGCGCGAATGATGAATGTTCAGACCGTCAGCGATAAGAACGGTCATCGCTCCTTGCCTGAGTTGCTCGTTGTGACGGAAGTTTATTATGCGAATGCCATAGATATTTCCATTGTGAGCTCGGCTGCTAAGGCGTCGAATCTCTCAGTTAACACCCAGGCACTGGTTGAACGGTTTGACCAGCTCAAAGACTTGCGCGATCAGCTAAAAATCATGAAGGGTGAAGTTACTCCGCCGCAAGGTAACCATGAGTCTACTGTGGACGCTCAGACGGAGGCCATGAAGGCGCTTGCCCAGCAAATAGCTGAAAAAGAGAATGAGGTTGATAGGCTGTCTAAAGCTATTTTACCGGGAGTTCCCGGCGTTACGGGGTCGGTGAAGTCGGTCTCCAACTCGGGTGTCACCTTGACACAGGTATTTCCGAGACCGATGGCGTTTGGATACCGTGCGATAGGATTCAAGCCGGAGGAGTATTTAAGGATGCATTGATGGTGCTTGCATTTTTATTTTTTCTGGCTATAAGAATAAACAGTCTTCTTTTTTTAAACCACTCCGTCGTCCCGAGTGTTTCAAGAAGTTTACAGTCAACGTCTGGCTTAACTTTCTGCGCCTCGGGAATTCTCTATGCCCAAAAAAATGTTGATCTTGGCGTTTCTGGCGGCGACCAACCTTGTGATGGCAGCGTGTCAATCAAAGCTGCCTCAACAGCATCTTGAACAGGTTGCAAAAGACTGGAGTATGACGGTTCGAGCTGCACAAGTAATGCCGATTTATCCCTTGGAAGAGTACATACTTCCCGGCGATCTTTATCTGTCACATCAATCCGTTGATGCGGAAATTGAAACCTGGAAAGAAAAAGGTTTCCTGCCACTTGTCAATCGGGACAATTACATTCCCATCAGCACGACTTACTACAACGAGTATTACTCACGTGCAGCGTCTGAAAACCGGCCGTCTTTTGCACACCCTCCCGCGGCAGCATTTCCCAGCTATAGCTTCACCGTTGACAGTCGTGGGTCAGCGGGGTTTGCGCTCCCGCTCGCTTCCGTGCCCATTGCACTGTCCGCCGCTGGAGCGCAAGGCGCTACAGGGTCTGTAGTTCTAAAAGGTGCTACAAGCCTGGGGTTACCTAACCAAAAAATGGATGAAATTGTTCAAGCATGGGCCCGCGCGCCCCTTAACAAAGCCTGGCTGAGTCGTGCCTCAAAATTGACGTCTTCTCCCCCAATGTTAAGAGTCATCACTCGTGTGTTCAGCATAACGGGAGCGACGGTTTCACTTACATTCAGCGCTGTCTCTGGAGGATCACTGAATGTAGGTGCTCCCGCAAGCACCCCTGACCTCGTCAGTACTTCTTCCGCCAGCTATGATGCGCTCATAAGCAATCTCAATACTCAGGTCGCACTAAAAACCGGTTCAAATGTTGGCGACTTACCGACTGCACCTGATGAGTCTGACGTAATAAGCAAGGATCCTGAGTTGGCGGCATTGCAGGCAGACATTGAATTAATTAAACGTCTAAAAACTCAACAACAACTTCAAGCCCTAAGACAACAGATTTCCAGTGCGGCCATGGAAAGCAAGTTTGGTGGTTATCTTCTCCCCGGCGCTTCGATAAAAATAGCCTCTCGTTCTGAACGCGGAGTCACGATGGATGAAACATTCAAAAAACCGTTGGTCATTGGATATTGGGCATCTCAATATCTGGTCAGGCGAGACGGTGGTCTCATTCCTGCTGGGGAGGTCCAAGAGGTTATTGACAATCCAAAGCTTTATAAAGAATTAGAAGCCAGGGCTTATGAGATTTCACACGCAACGCCGGGATCATCACCTGTAGATTCTGGCGTGCCAGACGCAGCCCCATTTACAAAACCCTAAATAGGCAGGCAACTCCATGAGCCAGATTTTTGAAAAAAATTCAAACATCATTTGTGCCCTAATCGACCTAAATGACGGTAATGCGGAAGATGCAATATTTGATATGCTTCTTGAATCTGGAGCTGCAAAAAACTGGAGTTATAAAGTATTTTGGGCTACTTCAAATAGGTCCAGTAAAATCATAACGCTCTGCAAGACTCTGAGTACATCTGGAAAGGTAAAAATACTTATTGAAATTCCTGAAGATCTACTGAACACCCGAAAAGAGCAAGCATCTGCGGCCGGCTTCACTCAATACACAGTGAGTACAGGCAACTCTCACGCTATGATTTATTTCTAAGCATCTGCTAAGGACCTCTGGGCGCAAACTCCCCATCTTGAACACCTACACACTGCCTGTTCGCCTGCGTTTGCTGTTCCTTGCCTTCGCTCGTGACGGTCTACACACGCTGGGCCGGTTTCTTTTTTCTCAGGGCAGCTAATCTTCAGGCTGCAACTGGGCTCAAAGAAGAGCAGTCCAGCGTATCGTATCGCTATCGGCCTCAATGAAATTTGGCAGCCGTTACGCAATACATCCCTGTTCTTGTGGTCTTTACAGCGACTCTGCAAAGGACAGGCTCCATGTCAATTCGCTCCACGCTCTGCTTGCTGGCCCTGCCGTTGTTCGCAGGCTGCCAATTTCTCCCCCACACAAACTATTTCATCGCACCTGAAAACGAGGCCAATCCTGCCTGGATACGCATCGTCAACTTCACTCAGCATGCCGATATTTATCAATCCGAAAACGGTGTGCGTTCGGGGGGCGTCATACGCAGCGGGCCATTTCCGTTCACTCATACGCAGGATGAAGGGATGCCCAAAGCAGGACAAGACCTGACGTGGGACTACTTTGAGACACGAATCCGGCCCGGTATCGAAACGAAGGTGGGTATGTTCTGGGAGGGTTCGCGCACCCGGTCTTGCTACGTCACAACGAAGTTCACACCCCAGGCCGGGCGTTATTATCAATTCAGGCTGACCTCCGGTTCAGGAGGTACCTGCACGTTGTACCCCTCGCTGATCGAGCGCGACAAAGACGGGACCGGATGGCATCTCACTCCTAACCCGAATGTGACTTACGACGGCGACGGGCCTACGGCCAAAACGCATTACAGCAACAGTCGCTTCGAGGATCCTAAGTACCAGCCACCTCCTGAGCTCTATCCCGGAACGGATGTCAGGTAGTGGGCTAGCTGAATGGCCACCGTAAGCCCCGGTGACGCGATAGCGTTGGCGGCGGGTGGGGTGAGTGCCGTGTTGCTGGGTGGCTTGCTCGTCGCGTCCATTGTGCCGATCTGGCTCTAGATTATGTCTCGGCTGGCTCTCGCGAATTAATGACAGACTGATCGCCAGCAAGTGTCAGATTATCTAATTCTTTGCAGGAGCTGCCGAAGGCTGCGAAGCATTCATCCTGACACGCCGCCATCGCAGCCTTCGGCAGTTCCTACAGATACAGTGTTTGCTGCAGGACCGTGCGGGGGCTGCTCAGGGATTGGGTTCAATTCAGGTGATTAGTGGTTTTCAGGTTGTACGATAACTACTAGGCTGATGCCGTCTTGAATGCTGGACTCAAATAACAAGGAGCGTGAAATGCGCCAACTGAACGAAGCGCTGATGCAGGCTATTGAGCAGGTCGTTGGTCCTGCCGGTTTGATCAGTAACGCCGAAGACATGCACAGTTATCTCAGTGATTGGCGCAACGCCTATCGGGGGTTGGCTGCTTTGGTGGTTCGTCCGGCCAGCACCGCAGAGGTCGCCGAAGTTGTACGCCTATGTCATGAGGCCGGTGTTGCGCTGGTGCCGCAGGGGGGCAATACCGGTTTGTGTGGCGGTTCGATACCCGATGCTTCGGGCACTGAGGTGGTGCTGTCGCTGACCCGCATGAACACGATTCGCGCTATCGATCCGGCCAACGAAACCATTACGGTCGAGGCGGGCGTCATTCTGCAGCATTTGCAGGAAGCTGCCGCAGAAGCGGGGCGCCTGTTCCCGCTATCACTGGGCGCCGAGGGCAGCTGTACGGTGGGTGGCAATCTGGCTACCAATGCTGGCGGCACCGCTGTGTTGCGTTACGGCAACATGCGCGACCTCACGCTGGGGTTGGAAGTGGTTCTGCCGGACGGTCGTATATGGGACGGTCTGCGCGGGCTGCGCAAAGACAATACTGGCTACGACCTCAAGCATATGTTCATCGGCTCTGAAGGCACGTTAGGGATTATCACTGCTGCGGTGCTCAAACTGTTTCCCGCCGTGCGCAGCCTGACCACGGCGTGGGTGGCGCTGCCCAGTCCTCAGGCGGCGGTTGATTTGATTGGGCGCATGCGCGCGCTGTGTGGCGACCGTCTGACTGGTTTCGAATTGATGTCGCGGCAAAGCGTGGACTTCGTTCTGCAGCATGTGGCCGGCTGTAGTGATCTGTTCGGTCAGATTCATCCCTGGTACGTACTGATTGAACTGAGCGACACACTGGTCGATGCACCATTGGCAGAAATGCTGGAAACCGGCCTCGGCGAAGCCTTCGAACACGGTGAGGCTCTTGATGCGGTGGTCGCCAGTAACCAGGCGCAAGTTGCTGGATTATGGGCATTGCGCGAGGGGATTTCGGAGGCGCAGAACCATGAAGGCCCCAGCCTGAAACACGATATCAGCGTACCTGTCAGCAGTATCCCAGCGTTCGTTGAGGCAACGGATCGCAAGCTGTTGGCGGCTTTTCCAGGCGTGCGAATCGTTTCTTACGGGCACGTGGGCGACGGAAATCTGCATTACAACATCAGCAAACCACTTGGTGCCGAGGATGCTCCGTTCAAGGCGCAGGCTGAGGCGATTATGCATGTCATCTACGAGGCGACCATGGCGTTCACAGGCAGCATCAGCGCTGAGCACGGCCTGGGTCAGGCCAAACGTGAGGCTGCGCAACTGTATAAAGCGCCGCTGGAGCTGGAACTGATGCGTACCCTTAAACAGGCGCTGGACCCAAGCGGCATGATGAACCCCGGCAAGATGCTTTCCTGAACGACTGCCTTCCCGGCTAAATCCGCTCCCACGGGCTCAGCGCCAAACCGGTAGGAGCGAACTTGTTCGCGAGACGATATTCCTGAGTTTGCAGAACCGAAGCCTCGCGAACAAGTTCGCTCCTGCCAAGGGCGCAGAGCCTTCAGACTCTGAGCGGAGGGTTACCCCTCGCAGAACCTCAGCCGATTGCCGAACGGGTCATAAACCTGCAGCTCTTTACCCCAGCCCTGCTCGACAATATCCGGCCGCCCGAATCCATAACGTTTGGCTTGTAATTCATCGCGAAGTAGTTCGATGTTCTGCGTGGGGATGAAGACTGTGGCGCCGGGGCTGGCATCGCCGTGGTGTTCGGAAAGGTGCAGTTGCAGGCCGTTGCGGGTTATCCCCAGATAGAGCGGCAAGTCTGCTTCGAACCGGTGTTCGAACTCGACGCTGAAACCGAGGAAGTCGAGATAAAACTCGCGTGCCTTGGCTTCGTCGAATGATCGCAGGATGGGGATTGGTTTTTCGAAAGCGATGCCCGGTTGGGCGGCTTCTTGAGGCAGTAGCGCTGACGCAGTGTTCCAGTCTTTATGGCCCAGTTGATGGGCGACCAGTTCAAGTGCTGCGGAGTGGGAAATGTCCTGGCCGGACGTGGCCAGATCGGCGCGCAGGCGCTTGGCCATTTGCTTGGCTTGTTCGATTGAAAACATCGTTCCTCCAGTAGTCGAGGCATTCTGGTGCTCGCGTTGCCAAACCTGGACTATCAAGAGATGCGACAGGGTTCGGAAAAGAAAACATGCTTTCACCTTTCCCATCGGGAGCGAGCGGCAGGCAGCATTGGCCTGTGGCGATCATACACAGGCACCACCGAGGACGGAATGCAGAGGCGAAAAAAAGCCGCTGGCAAAAGTCAGCGGCTCTTCACGCTCAGGAGTTACCAGCGACCATAGCCACGGCCGTGGTCGTAATCGCGGCGGGGGCCATGATCGTAGTAGCCGCGGCGCGGTGGATCGTAGCGGCGGTACTCAACCGGGCGCACCGGAACATAGCGCACGGCCTGGTATTGCGGCTGATAACGCGGCTGTGGCCGATACTCTTGATAGCGCGGGCGGTCATGGTCCCGGCTTGAGTTGCTGATCACAGTGGCCAGGACCGCGCCCACGGCTGCACCGGCGATGACGGGGACGATCACGTCGCGCTCATTGGCGGTAGCGGCTCCGGCAACGAGCAGGCTACCGGACAGGATCAGGACTTGGGTCATCTTCGAAAACATGGTGTCTCCTTTGGCGAAAATGTGGGGGATCGCCATGGACGTATGAAACACCCATTTCATGTAAACGGAGGTCTGGATTCGGTAAAGGTTAGGTAAAGCGTGGCGTAAACGTCAGTCGCTGATCACGCTTTTGATGCGGCTGGTCAGCTCGTCCATCGAGAACGGCTTGGTCAGCAGGTGCATGCCTTGTTCCAGGTGGTCTCCCCAGCCCAGCGCGTTGTGCGCATAGCCGGTGATGAACAGCACTTTGAGGCCGGGGCGCAGGCTGCGTCCCGCGTCCGCGACCTGTCGGCCATTGATGCCGCCGGGCAGGCCAACATCGGTGACCAACAGATCAATTTGCTGGCTGGATTGCAGTACTTTCAGGCCGCTGGCGCCATCGGCCGCTTCAATGGCGGTGTAGCCCAGGTCTTCGAGCACTTCGCGGATCAGCATGCGTACCGTGTGTTCGTCGTCGATCAGCAGAACCGTTTCGCCTTTTCCGGTCGCAGGCAGAGAGGGCGGAGCAAATGGCGTGTCTGGGGTTATGGTTTCTACGCGCGACCTCGGCAGGTACAAGGTCATGGTGGTGCCCATGCCTATCACCGACTGTATCTGCACACTGCCACCGGATTGCCGCACAAAACCGTAAATCATCGACAGGCCCAGGCCTGTGCCTTCGCCCATGGGTTTGGTGGTGAAGAACGGGTCGAACGCATGGGCAATTACGTCGCTGCTCATGCCGCTGCCGGTGTCGCTGACACTCAGGGTCAGGTACTCGCCGACCGGCAGATCGTGCTCTGCGGCAGCCTTCGCTTGCAGAACGCAGTTGCCGGTGCGAATGATCAGGCTGCCCCCCGAAGCCATGGCATCGCGGGCATTGATGCAGAGATTGAGCAGGGCGTTTTCCAGTTGGTTGGGATCGACCTGAGTCAGCCACAGGTCGGCTTCGTTGTAGACCTGCACATCGATAGCGGGGCCTATGGTGCTGCGAATAAGCTCAAGCATCCCTGCGACCAGACGGTTAACGTCGGTGGCGCTGGGCTCCAGCGTCTGGCGGCGTGAAAAGGCCAGCAACCGATGCGTCAACGCGGCGGCCCGTCGAGAGGCACCCTGTGCCGCATCGAGGTAGCGATCCATTTCATCTGCGCGATTCTGGGCAACCCGCAGCCTGATCATTTCCAGGCTTCCGATGATCCCGGTGAGCAGGTTGTTGAAGTCGTGAGCCAGGCCGCCCGTCAGTTGGCCCACGGCCTCCATTTTCTGGCTTTGTCTCAGTTGCTGCTCCAGCAAACGCTGGACGGTCATCTCGATGCCGACGCCCGTACGCCGTACAGCCTGCCCCGCATTATTAAAGTAGGTATGGCCGCGAGAGAGTACCCAGCGCACGGAGCCGTCAGGATGAATGATGCGGTATTCCAGCTCGAGATCGCCGCTGTTGACCAACCCGCCCGCCATGGTTTTGCGAAGGGCCGCCAGGTCGTCGGCATGTACATTGGCGAGAAAGTCCTGACGTTTGATACCCGAGGCAGCCTGCACCGGGTCGATCCCGTACAACTCACTGATGCCCGCGTCACAGTAGAAACAGTCATTGGACACTTCGTAGGTCCAGACTCCGACACCGCTTACCGCCGACAGGGCCAGGCGGGCGAAGTCCATGGAGTCATGCAGCGCTGTTTCGTCTTCCTGCTCGGCTGTCACATCCCGAACCCCGGCCTCGCGGACTTGCATGATTCGCAGAGCGGCCTGGCGCGCGTCATCGATGCATGCGTAATGGCCGTCGCGCACCTGCGTGTCGAGCAGTGCGGAAAGTGCAAGGTCTAAAGCCAGGTCCTGGGGTGCCCGGTAGGACATGCGCAGTTCTCTGTACGGGGGAAAGTGAGCGAGTCGGCGATTATCACACAAGCGCGGGGAAAAACTGCGAGTCCCGATAGGCTGCTTTGATTGTCATTCGAGTTCGTCAGCAAGAACCGGGTAGTGCTTCTGCCGGATCGTGGCTTTGATACAGGCTCTACCTCAACAGGAGCTCAGTATGAACTTTCGGATCACAGGTCTATCCCCAGAACCCTTCCAGGCGCTGTTTGGTTTGTCTGATGAGGCCTTGAAAGCGCTCGGTGTGAAGCGCTACCACGTCGACAAGAAACCAGGCTTCCCTGACCGCATCGAATTGCTGGATGCGGAAGTTGGAGAGACCGTGCTGTTGCTGAACCACGTTTGCCAACCGGCCTCCACGCCTTATCGAGCCACCCATGCGATTTTCATACGCGAAGGCGCGAGCCAGACTTACGACGCGATCAATCAGGTGCCTGAGTCGATGCGCGTCCGCCTGTTGTCGCTCAGAGGCTATGACGCCGAAGGGATGATGATCGAGGCCGATGTAGTGGAGGGTGTCGCGATAGAACCTGTGATTGAGCAGATATTCGCCAATCCTGAGGTGAGCTACATTCACGTCCACAACGCCAGAAGAGGATGTTATGCGGGGCGGGTGGATCGGCTGTAGTCAGCGTCGCTCGCACGATCTCTCGCCGGGTGGTCCTGCGGAATTGCACCGTTGTGTGTGAGCGAGGCTTGCCCGTGATAAATACCACCCGGTTTACCTGACCGACCACAGTCCCGCTGTCGCGGTCAGCCCCCACGTCAGGTTGCGGTGAAAAATCCTCCGCAGGCAAATCTATTCAGATGTTTCAAGATTTTTGCCGTCACCAAACGTCATAATGCGGCGATCAAAATCATGTGTGAGATCGAGTGCTGTGAACATTCGTAAGCCTATCGACGGGCAGGCAGCGGTGATGATGACTGTGCTTTGCATCGTATGGGGCCTTCAACAAGTCGCAATCAAAGTTGCAGCACCGGACATAGCGCCGATTCTGCAGATTGCCCTGCGTTCAGGTTTTGCTGCACTGATGGTCGGCGTACTGTTGATGCTGCGCTGGCGGAAGATGAAACGCCCCGGCACCTGGCAGGCAGGCCTCATGGTCGGCGTGTTGTTTGCGCTGGAGTATCTCGCGGTGGGCGAAGGTCTGCGCTATACCTCGGCCGCGCACATGGTGATCTTCCTTTACACAGCGCCGATATTTGTCGCCATCGGCCTGCACTTTCGCTTTACGAGCGAACGCCTGACTGTCTTGCAATGGATTGGAATCCTGATCGCCTTTTCCGGTGTGGTCCTGGCTTTTTATGCTCCGGCGGCGCCCGGTGTCGATGTGGTACATCAGCGTATTGGTGATGCTTTGGGTTTGTTGGCCGCGATATTGTGGGCGGGCACCACGCTTACAATCCGCAGCTCAAGATTATCGGATGCCCCGGCGCCGTTAACACTTTTCTATCAGTTGGCCGGTGCGTTTGTAATCCTCGCATTCATGGCGTTGGTCAGCGGACAAAGCAGCGTCCACCTGACTGCTGTCGCGATTGGCAGCCTGGCTTATCAGACCATCGGGGTCTCGTTCCTGAGTTTCCTCGCCTGGTTCTGGTTGCTGGGCCGCTACCTCGGTTCCCGTCTGGGCGTGCTGTCGTTCATGACGCCATTGTTCGGTGTGGTATTTGGCGTGTGGTTGCTGGATGAAACGCTGGAGTCCTCATTTGTACTGGGGGCAGCACTGGTGCTGGCGGGAATCGTGCTGGTCAGCGGGCATGATCTTCTGCGGCAGGTTCTACACAGAAGAGCGCTTGCCAGGCAGTAAATTCTGCTCGATCCAGTCTGCCGTTGTGGTCAGATCAAAGCCATGCGCGGCGTTGAAAGTCTGGGTTTTATCCCAGGCGACGCCCTTGCCCTGAGCGAACACTGCCCGGTATTTGCGCATCGAGTCGTCAGGTGCAGTTGCGAGTTCATCGTTGAGTTCAGAGACACTCCATTGCACCCGCGACAGGGTGCGATCAAGCTTCTCATCAAGGGTGTCCGCTAACTGCCGGTAGCTCAGCGTGTCTCCGGCGACGAAAATCACCTGATTAACCAGGCGTGGCTCAGTAAAGATGATGTTCGCTGTCAGCTTACCGATGTCCTCGGGCGTGGTAACGGTGACCTGTGTGTCCCAAGTGCCCAATGCATGAACAGTGTTTTTGGCCAGGTCGACGACGCCGAACACGGGTTCAAACAGAAAGCTGGTAAACATCCCGGTTGAGACAATGAGCCATTCGGTGGTGCGTTGAGCCCGTAACAGCTCGCGCACTTCAAGCTGCTCATCAAACAGGTCTTGCGGGCTGCCTTTGCCGATTACGGCGTAGTCCACGCCAAACTGCCAAGGCACGTAGCGCTTCACTTCAGCCTTGAGTGCCGCGTGTGTCAGTTTCAACTGGGTGCCCGCGCCTGCTATGAACCCGACGCAACTGATCACCGTATCAAATGGCCGGAAATACTCGGCAAGCTTCTCGACGGTATCGTTAATCACGTCGGCTTGCACAATGCGGATGCCAAGGCTTTCAAATTCTTCCAGGGCTCGTTTTTTCATGACGTCTTGAGTGGTAATGGCCGAGGCACGCAACAGCACGCTGATGCGTGTTTTCTCCCGGCCAGCAGCCATCGAAGCCAGTTCACGCAGGACCTGCGTACCCAGTTCGCCAGCACCCAGTACGAGAATATTTTCGGTTTTCACGGTGGTAGTGAGTTGCATGAATTTCCTCCGGATCGCGGTTCAATAAGTGAGTGGTTGTTATCCTGTCACCATTGAGAAGCGGCCATAAGTAGGCACACGAGTGATCCTGGGGGACGAATGAACAACGAAGAAATCATCAGGCAATCGCAAGCGGCGTGCGAAGCGCTGAGTGCAGAAGACGACGGTTTGAAGCGAGAAGTGCTGACCCATGCCGGCAATCGCTGGTCACTCGGCATCGTCCATACGCTGGGTGTTGAAGGGCGATTGAGACACGCGCAAATCGCCAGGCGTATGGATGGCGTGACGCAGCGGATGTTGACCCGCAGCTTGCGCCAACTGGAAAGGGACGGCCTGGTTTTGCGTCGAGATCACAACGAAGTGCCGCCACGCGTCGACTATGAGTTATCCGAACTTGGCCGCGGGCTGCTCAGGCAGATGATCCCGTTGTGGATGTGGGTGGCGGGCAATGCAGAAGGCTTTCGTGAAGCCCGTGAGCGCTACGATGCAGCGGGTCTGGCGAAGGTGGAGTGAGTGTTTGCTCCACAATGGCGTCTTGTATCACACCTGTGGGAGGTAAAGCGCAGTGATCTGAGTCGCTTGAAATGAAAGAAGATTCATAAGGCGACTCCGTATCTGCCTGCAAACCACAAATCTTGTGGGAGCGAGGCTTGCCCGCGACAAGGTCACCGCGGTTTATCAGATAGACCTCAGCGCGTTTATCGCGGGCAAGCCTCGCTCCCACAGGTATCTACGCAATTCAGTGGGACCGGATTCATCCGGGAAGAAGCCGCTGCAGCCGACGCATGTGTATTGTCAGGCGTATCGCCCTCCCGGATGAATCTGCTCCCACAGAGCCTTCGTTTGCTACCTCAGGCCGGTTCGTACGGCGAGTAATCCACGTAGCCTTTGGCGTCACCACCGTAGTAGGTATCGCGATCCGGCGTGGTCAGCGGCCAGCCGTTTTTCAGTCGGGCGACGAGGTCCGGGTTGCCAATAAATGGCTGTCCGAATGCGGCTAGGTCGATCAGACCGGCGTCAACCAGATCCTGAGCACGCTCCAGCGTCATGTCTCCGGCGATGATCAGGGCGGTGTTGGCCAGTCTGGCTTTGCACTCCTTAAGCAGTTCACGCAGCGCTTTTTCCTGTGCGGCGGAGCTTTCACCAGCCATGAAGAAGTGCGTCTGATCCATGACGTGCACGTAGGCAATACCGCGCTCGTCCATGCCTGAGCACAGCGCTGCGTAGGTGTCGTCGATCTCGGGATAGATCGGCATATCGAACAGTTGGCCGTAAGGCGAGATGCGAATGCCTACTCGATTCTTGCCAATTCGGGCGCTTACCGCATCGACCACTTCAAACACGAATCGCAGGCGATCATCAAGGTTCCTGGCGCCGTAGCGATCCGTGCGATCGTTAACCAGCGGGTTCAGGAACTGCTCAAGCAAGTAGCCATTTGCGCCGTGGATTTCCACACCGTCAAAACCGGCAGCAATGGCATTTGCGGCTGCCTGTGCAAAGTCTTCAACGACTCGACCGACTTCATCAGTGGTCAGCGGCCGAGGGATGGAGGTGTCGACAAAGCCTGGCTCACCATTCTCGGTGTAGGCGAATGCTTTGCCACCTTGAGCAGGCTTGTTGGTGGAGCTGACCGGGGCTTTGCCATCGATCTGAATCGAGGTGTGGGACACTCGGCCAACGTGCCAGAGCTGAGCAAACATTTTGCCGCCAACGCTGTGCACAGAGTCAGTCACAAGCTTCCATCCCTGAATTTGCTCGTCGGTGAAAATACCGGGATTGAACAGGTAGCCTTGGCCTTCGCGGGAAATCGGCGTGCCTTCGGAAACGATAAGGCCAGCGGTGCCGCGCTGGGTGTAATGCAGCGCAATCTGCTCGTTGGCAATGTCGTTTGGCGCGCGGGAACGGGTCATTGGCGCCATGACGAATCGGTTGCTCAACGTCAGGCCGCTCAGGTCGTAAGTGTCAAAGAGGTCGATCATAAATTTAAGTCTCCATGGACGGGAATCAGGTCCCGAGGAGAGGCCCGCAAGCGCAGGGCTTTCTCGGCGGATGAAAGTGACCGTCATGGTAGGTTGTTGCTGTAGCAGCCACAATTGAGGCTAAAAGCAAAAGACTATTGCTGTTTTAGCAATTGGTGGTTTAAATGCGGAGGTCGGCACTGAGTAGTTTTTGGGTGACGCTCCCGCAATAGATCTCATCCCGGTTCATCATTACGTTTTGATCAGAGCAGGCTTCCATGCACCTCAAGTCCCACAGATTCTTCGCCATGGTTGCCGTCACGGGTAGCTTCTCCGCAACAGCGCGGCACTTTCAGGTGCCTGCCTCTTCAGTGTCGCGCTTCATTGCGGCGCTGGAAAAAGAGCTGGGGCAGCAACTGCTGTATCGAAATACTCGCGCCGTGAAACTCACCGATGCGGGCGAGCGTTACTACGCGCAGGTTCGCGAGGTACTGGATTTGCTCGACGCGGCTGACGAAGAAGTGACCGGCAAGGTGGGTGATATCCACGGCCTGGTGCGAATCAATGCGCCGGTTGCGTTCGGCCAGTTACACATCGTGAAGCTCCTGAACGGCCTCTACGAAAAATACCCCAGGCTGAGCGTCGAGTTGAACGTCACCGATGCGTTTATCGACCCTGTGCTGGAGGGCACCGATATCATTTTCCGGGTCGGGCAGTTGCAGGACTCGGGTTTGATCGGGCGAAAGATCTGCGACCAGCGCTACCTGCTTTGCGCCAGTACCGATTATGTGGAAAAACACGGAGAGCCTGTTTCGCCGCAGGACCTGCGCAATCATTCCTGCCTCGTCTATAAAGGCGTGAGCGGCATACAGCGCTGGCACTTTCGTCGTCCAGGGCACGACGCCGTAGAGACTATTGATGTCGATGGCCCGCTGCGGAGCAATAACGGTCAGGTGTTGATGGAAGCAGCACTGGCGGGCAGGGGGATCGTATTTTTCCCGTCTTGGCTATTCAATCAGGCGCACTTCAAAACACAACAGCTCATCCAGCTGTTGCCGGACTGGGAGGGGGGCGTCGAGCCGTCGCCGAGCCAGATTCACCTGATATCGCCCGAGAATCGGCTGCGCTCTCAGAAAGTCAGGGTGGTGTGGGATTACTTTTTAAATGCCATCGGCACACCGCCTTACTGGGATCGGGTGGATTCTTAGGGGAGCCTCCATCAAAGGCTGACGTGTGTAAGTCATCTGATTCCGCCACTAATGGCGAAAGGCTTACAAAGCGTAATGGCGATTGTCCATTTACGCAGCGCCGCGGTAAGCGCAATCTAAACCCATCAACCGAAACGCAGGAAGCGCTTCGGAGGTAAAGGAAGACCACCATTGCCGGGACGGCTACTGACAGGATGTTGGAATGGTATTGATGAAAAATGACCCGCTTCGGCGGGTTTTTTCATGGCTGCGTTTTACCTCAAGCCGCCTGTAAACTGGTCTCGCAAAAAAAGACGTCGCTTCGCAAGTGACCTTTTTACTTCCGACAAGAGACCCTCATGGCAAATCACGACATCACTTTCATCCCTGATCCTGATTCGGACTCCATCTCTTCTGACGTCGCTGGTTTTGGCGGGCTGCTGGTTTCGACGCAGATTCCGACTCACGCTGACGGCAGTCTGGAATTGGGCGATATCACGCTACAGAGCGAGTGCACGCTGCAAGCGCTGAAAGTAGCGCTGGAAAAAGCCGGCAGCTCAATGGATCGGGTCTTGCACCTGACTATTTACCTTACCGACATGGCTGATCGCGCCGCTTTCAACGAAGTCTACAAGCGCTTCTTCGCCAAGCCCTGGCCGGTGCGCGCCGCCGTGGGTGTCGCCGCGTTGGCCGTTGAAGGCATGCGCGTGGAAGTGACGGCGATGGCGGCGAAAGGTTGAGGTAAAACGCAGTGATGTGAGTCGCCTGAAATGAAAAACGATTCATATGGGCGACTCCATATCTGCCTGTAAACCACAAATCTTGTGGGAGCGAATTCATTCGCGAAAGGGCCGGTGCATTAGCAGCATTTGTGTCGTCTGCTCGATGCCTGCGGGCGGTGATCAACTGTGGGAGCAGAGCTTGCTCGCGATAAACGACAACGCGATCTGCCTGATGGACTGTAGCGCCTGCATCGCGAGCAAGCTCTGCTCCCACAGGTTTACATGCAGCGCCAACCCGACAGTCCCGCAGGAGCATCATGAGCTTGAACCGGGCGCAAAACCTGTGGGAGCGAATTCATTCGCGAAAGGGCCGGTGCATTAGCAGCATTTGTGTCGTCTGCTCGATATCTGCGGGCGGTGATCAACTGTGGGAGCAGAGCTTGCTCGCGATAACGACAATGTGATCTGCCTGATGGACTGCAGCGCCTGCATCGCGAGCAAGCTCTGCTCCCACAGGTTCCTCAATCCAGATCCGCAGCGTCGTGCCGCTCCGGTACGCGGGTCGCTTCATCGCCCCAGGTGCGGTTGACCCGGGTGCCACGGATGACGGCGGGCCGTTTGGCGATCTCATGCGCCCAGCGCTGTACATGGGTGTACTCATGCACCGCCAGAAACTCAGCCGCTGAATACAGGCCACCCAGTATCAGTTGGCCGTACCACGACCAGACTGCAATATCGGCAATCGTGTATTCGTCGCCCGCCAGATAGGCGCTTTCACTGAGGCGGCGATCCAGCACGTCCAGCTGACGTTTGGCTTCCATGGCGAAACGGTTGATCGGGTATTCGAGCTTCTCTGGCGCGTAGGCGTAAAAGTGTCCGAAGCCACCGCCAAGGTAAGGCGCGGCGCCCATTTGCCAGAACAGCCAATTCAGGGTTTCAGTGCGGCCAGCCGGATCGGTGGGCAGGAAACGGCCGAATTTTTCGGCGAGATAAAGCAGGATCGAACCCGACTCGAATACGCGAATGGCCGGTTCTGCGCTGTAGTCGACCAATGCCGGAATCTTCGAGTTGGGGTTGACGTCGACGAAGCCGCTGGAGAACTGATCACCTTCATTGATGCGGATAAGCCAGGCATCGTATTCAGCGTCGGTGTGCCCCAGTGCCAGTAGCTCTTCCAGCAAGACGGTGACCTTGATGCCGTTGGGCGTAGCCAGCGAATAGAGCTGCAACGGGTGCTTGCCTTTGGGCAGCGTCTTGTCGTGGGTCGGCCCGGCGACAGGCCGGTTGATGCTTGCGAACTGGCCGCCGGACGCTTCGTTTTTCCATACCTTGGGCGGAACATAAGGTGTTTTGCTCATGGACGAACCTCTTGATTGTTCGAAGCGATAACGCGAGTGCAATGGGCACGTCGCGTCTGGTCAGTGGCATACCCTGCCAGTGCATTGACCTGTAATCAATGGTGTTTGTTTAAACCGTGCAGCAACGCTTGCTTAACTGGCCAGCGTCGTAATCGACGCTGGCTGACTGCGGCACTGCCAGCGCCAGGCATCGGTCAGCATGCAATCGAGTGAGCGTTTAGCGCTCCAGCCGAGCTCCAGCGAGGCCTTGTCAGGGGCCGCCCAGCAGCGGGCGATATCGCCTGGGCGGCGCGGTTCGTAAATCAGCGGCACGCTCACCCCACTGACCCGCTCGAACGCCTTGACGACTTCCAGCACGGAATATCCCTGGCCGGTGCCAAAATTCCAGATCTGAACGCCAGGCTTCAAACGCAGTACTTCAAGGGCTTTGACATGCCCTTCAGCCAGGTCCATGACATGCACGTAATCACGCACTCCTGTGCCATCAGGCGTGGGATAGTCGTTGCCGTAGATACTCAATGCCGGACGTTGCCCGCTGGCGACTTGCAGCAGATAGGGCAGCAGGTTATTGGGGATGTCGGTTGGGGCTTCGCCTAACTCCCCGGAGTCATGGGCACCAATCGGATTGAAGTACCTGAGTAAGCCTACTGACCAGCGGCTGTCGGAGATCACCAGGCTTTTCATGATGTTTTCCGTCATCAATTTGGATTGCCCGTAAGGATTCGAGGGCGGCCCAGTCTTGCAGGATTCATCAATGGGCATCACCGCGCAGTCGCCATAGACGGTTGCCGAGGAGCTGAATACCAGCGTGAATACACCGGCGTTGGCCATCGCCTGGCACAGGGTCACACTGCCGCCAACATTGGTGTCGTAATAGCGCAACGGCTCACGCACGCTTTCACCTACGGCCTTGAGACCGGCGCAATGAATGACGGCATCAATCGCGTAGTCGTCGAACAGAGCGGCAAGCACGCTACTGTTTCTGATGTCGCCCAGAACAAAGCCTGGACGTCGACCACTGACTCGGGCGATCCGTTTCAGCACTGAGCGAGCGCTGTTACAGAGGTTATCGAGAATCACCACGTCTTCGCCGTGATCCATTAACTCAAGCACCACGTGAGCGCCGATATAGCCTGCACCGCCGGTTACCAAGATCATGTGCTGTCCTCGTTCCATCACCTGTGAGCGGCGACTTCAACCTGCCGGACATGTCCTTGTTCGTCTTCTGGCCTGCGCGGCGACTTCGAAGCATGTGAAGGTATGGGCGCTCCCATTGCGCAGGAGTTCCAGGCGTGTTGCTGACCGGTCAGTGCAGTTCATCGGCTTTACATGCAACGCCGTTGAACGCTGGATGAACTGCACCCCTCCAAGTTTTAGAAGTGCGCAAAAGGGTGACCTGATCATCCGCCGCATTTGGTAATGCAACCGAGTGCGGTCGAAGCCAGAGGACTCATGGGCTTCAGTCTCGATTCCGATTTTAAAAAGGAATTCGCGATGAATCTTCTAGAGCCGCCTGATCATCTTTTACCCGCCCGGATTGATGCCCGCTCCACCGCAACTGCGCTGGCGAGGCCCTTACTGTTGTGCCTCTCTCATTTGCGTTGGGGTTTCGTCTATCAGCGCCCGCAACACGTCATGTCTCGCCTGGCGAAGGACTACGACGTGGTATTTTTCGAAGAACCGATTTTCGCTGACGTTCATCAGCCTGAGTTGGAGTTATCCCGGCCGGTCAGCGGGATTACGCTCATGGTTCCGCGCCTTCCGTGGGGTATGGATTCGCAACAGATTACGGATGCCCAACGACAGTTGCTCGATGCCTGGTTGGCCGGGCAGGCTTCCCGTGAATTGCTGTTGTGGTACCTGACGCCCATGAGCCTTGCGTTTACTGAGCACCTCAAGGCTCAGGTGACGATCTTTGATTGCATGGATGAGCTGTCGGCGTTCAAGGGCGCACCGCCAGATCTTATCGTCAAGGAGCGGCAATTGATGGCCACGGCCGACGTGGTATTCACGGGCGGTCATAGCCTTTGGGAAGCCAAGCGCCGTCAGCATCAAAACGCTCATGCAGTCCCCAGCAGCGTCGACATTGCACATTTCGCGGCCGCTCGCGACAGGTTGCCCGAGCCTGCCGATCAAGCTGATATCGGTCGTCCGCGATTAGGTTTCTTCGGCGTCATTGACGAGCGCTTTGATATTGATCTCGTCAGCGAACTGGCGACACTCCGGCCTGACTGGCAGATCGTATTGATCGGCCCTGTGGTGAAAATTGACCCCGATACGCTGCCGCGTCAGCCCAATATTCACTATCTGGGCGCCAAGCATTACGACGAGTTACCAGTTTATTTGTCCGGATGGGACGTGGCATTGATGCCGTTTGCGATCAACGAATCGACACGTTTCATTAGTCCTACCAAAACACCTGAATACCTGGCGGGCGGCTGTCCTGTGGTATCGACGGCGATTCGCGATGTGGTCAACGGTTATGGCGATTCAGGCGTGGTATCGATTGCGGACTCAGCGCAGGCTTTTATTGTCGCCATAAACGCGGCCCTGCTATCCAGGGCAGACGCCTCTTTCCCTGAGCGCGCTGACGCGGTGCTTGATGGTATGTCGTGGGATAAAACCTGCGCAGTCATGAAGGAGCACATCGAATGCCTAAGGTAACGATTGAGAGCGCCTGCAAAGGACCTTCACAGGCGAGTAACAAGCGTGCATATGACTACCTGATCGTCGGCGCGGGGTTTGCCGGTTCGGTGATTGCCGAGCGTCTGGCTGAGGGGCTTGGCCAAAACGTGCTGTTGATCGATCGCCGCGAGCACATTGGCGGTAATGCCTATGACCATCTCGATGCTGCCGGAGTCATGGTGCATCGCTACGGGCCACATATCTTCCACACCAACGCGCAGCGTATCGTCGATTACCTGTCACGGTTCACCGAGTGGCGGGCTTACGAACATCGCGTGCTTGCCCGCGTCGATGAACATCTACTGCCGATTCCGATCAACCTGACGACGTTGAACACCCTCTACGGCCGGTCTATGGATGAACATGAAGCAGAGGTTTTTCTCGCGGATCGTGCCGAGCCTGTTGCCGATATTCGCACCTCTGAAGACGTGGTAATCAATCAGATTGGTCGCGAGCTTTATGAAAAGTTTTTCCGTGGCTATACCCGCAAGCAATGGGGACTGGACCCATCGGAACTCGACAAGTCGGTCACGTCGCGCATCCCCACACGCACCGATAAAGATGACCGTTACTTCACTGACTCTTTTCAGAGGATGCCGCTGCACGGCTATACGCAAATGTTCGAGCACATGCTTGATCACCCGTGTATCGATCTGTTGCTTGAGACCGATTTCGCAGCGGTGCGTGAGCGGGTCAACTACAAGCAGTTGATCTACTGCGGCCCCGTTGATGAGTATTTCGATTACTGCTTCGGGCGATTGCCGTATCGGTGTCTGCAGTTCAAGCACGAGACCTTGCCGACCAGGCAGTTTCAGACTGTCGCCGTGATCAATTATCCGGATCAGAGCGTGCCCTATACCCGGATTACCGAATACAAACATTTGACGGGCCAGGCGCATCCTCTGACCAGCATCAGTTATGAATTTCCCTGTGCGCAAGGTGACCCGTATTACCCGATTCCGCGGCAGGAGAATGCGGAGCTGTACAAGCGTTACAGCGCGTTGGCCGACGACACACCGGGCGTGACCTTCCTCGGTCGGCTGGGTACTTACAAGTACTACAACATGGATCAGGTGGTGGGCCAGGCATTGGCGTTGTACCAGCGTATCGAGCAGCAAACACGGCGGTCTGCGTCTGCGGTGGAGGCCGGATGATGCGTCGCCTGACGGCCCTGTCGTCAGGGGGCGCAAGATGAAAAACAAGCGCCTTTTCAGTTCATTTCTGATGGCAGGTTATGAGTGTGCGACTCAGCGTCGAAAGGACGGTTTGAGGCTGGACTTGCTCGCCACGACGGGACATGCCCGATGGGTCGATAAAGATTATTCACAGCTCGCGGGGCTTGGCATTGGCTGCGCACGAGACGGGCTGCGCTGGCATCTGATTGAAATGCAGGCGTACTACTACGACTGGGGCAGTTTTTTGCCGATGTTGCGGGCTGCCCGGGATCATCACATTCAGGTGGTTTGGGACCTTTGTCATTACGGCTATCCCGACGGTCTGGATATCTGGCGTCCGGAGTTCGTCGAGCGTTTTGCCCGGTTCGCGGGTGCCGTTGCCAGGTTGATGAAAGAGGAAGGGGTGGATGCTCCATTTTTTTCGCCCCTTAACGAAGTGTCCTTCTGGAGCTGGGCGGGTGGCGAGGTCGGCTATTTCAACCCAGGCATGTGTGGGCGAGGTCAGGAGCTCAAGCATCAACTCGTGCGCGCAAGTATTGCGGCTACCGTGGCCATTCGTGAGCAGGTGCCAGCAGCGCGGTTTGTGCAATGCGAGCCGTTGATCAACGTCATGGCTGCTTCAAGTCGGACCGATGAGGTCAACAACGCAGAGCGTCATCGGCTTTCGCAGTTCGAAACCTGGGATATGTTGGCGGGGCGTCAATGGCCTGGGCTGGGCGGGCGTGAAGAGTATCTGGATATCATCGGCGCCAATTTCTACCCGCATAACCAATGGTTCCTGAATGGCGCGAAGATCCTGCGGGGCGATCGTCATTTTCGTCCGCTGGCGGGCATGCTCAAGGAACTACAGCAACGCTATCAAAGGCCGCTGCTGATTTCAGAAACCGGCGCGGAGAGTGACGAGCGCGTGCCATGGCTGAGCTACATCAGCGAGCAGATTACCCTCGCGCAACAGAGGGGCGTCGTGGTTGAGGCGCTGTGTTGGTATCCATTTCTGGATTATCCCGGCTGGGACGACGGTCGATACTGTCCCGCTGGTGTATTCGGCTATGCGGATGGCGAGGGTAATCGCGCGCCGTATCACCCATTGCATGTACAAATGCAGGTGTTGCTGCGCCAGACGTGGTCTCTGTAGGAGCTGCCGCAGGCTGCGATGGCGGAGGGGCTGGGAAATTGCTTTCACAGCCTGCGGCATCTCTCATAAAACATGAATAACTAACTGAATTTAAATGATTTTTCTGTAGAAGTGACCGGGCCCACATTCCTCGCGATTACGTCAAAACAGGCAATATATTCACCGACTGATAGGCCGAAATCGCGAGCAAGCTCACTCCTACAGGTCCTATGTTTGCTGCGCGACAGCACTGTGTTAGGGAAAAGGCGTACGGTCGGAAAATCAGCCACAAAAAAAGCCCGCTCTAACAAGCGGGCTTTGTTTTCCAGTCACTACAACTCAAATCAACGAGCGGTCAGCGCCGAGTAGCTGTTCATCAGGTTGCGGTAGTTCGGGATACGCTGGGACAACAGGTTGCCCAAGCCTTCGATATCGTTGCGCCAGTCGCGTTGCAGCTCACAGGCCACCGAGAACCAGTTCATCATCTGCGCGCCCGCTTGGGTCATACGGTTCCAGGCAGCTTGCTGCACCGCAGTGTTGAAGGTGCCGGACGAGTCAGTCACCACGAACACATCAAACCCTTCAGCCAGTGCCGACAACGTCGGGAAGGCCACGCACACATCCGTCACCACACCGGCAATGATCAGTTGCTTGCGGCCAGTGGCCTTGATCGCTTTGACGAAATCTTCGTTGTCCCAAGCGTTGATCTGACCAGGGCGAGCGATGTACGGCGCGTCCGGGAACATTTCTTTCAGCTCTGGTACCAACGGGCCGTTAGGACCTTGTTCGAAGCTGGTGGTCAGGATGGTTGGCAGTTCGAAGAACTTGGCCACATCAGCCAGCGCCAGCACGTTGTTCTTGAACTCGTTCGGGGTGAAGTCCTGTACCAGCGAGATCAAACCAGTCTGGTGGTCAACCAGCAGAACTACGGCGTCGTCTTTGTTCAGGCGGTTGTAAGTGGCGTTAGTCATGGTGGAATCCTTTATCGAAGTAGGTAATTAAGTAGTGGTGTTAAGTGGCGTCGTTCAACTTGAGGCCAGATTAAAGGTCTTCGAATAAAGGATAAATCGGCTGGAAAGCGTTTTACTGTCAACCAGAAGGGGACAGTCCGCACGCCGCTCATCCACCCACAAACGTACAATCCAGACGTTTACCGGCTGCGTAGACTTTGAAAAAACTCAACCGGACGGCATTGTGCAAGCGACAGGCGAGGCGTCCGGTCTTTCGGTTTATGCAGGCCAGCCATGGAAATTTTTCTCTACGCTTTCAGTGTGATGTACAGCCCTGGACCGGTGAACTTCATCGGGCTGGACGCGGGGCTTTCTGGACGAGCACGGCATTCTTCAGGTTTTTTTGTCGGGGTCGCGGGCGCGTTGTTGCTGCTCTTTGTGCTGCTGGGTTACACCGGTGAGGCGCTTATTTCTCAGGCTGCGTTGCCCTACATTTCTTTGGTAGGCGGTTTCTACACGCTGTATCTCGCCTGGCAGATATGTAGAGCAACGCGTGGTGCGGTTGGTAAGGGAGAGGAACAACCCAGAGCACTCAGTTTTCGGGATGGTTTTTTGATCCAGCTGTTCAATCCCAAATGCATCATGGTGGTACTGCCTATCACCAGCATCATGTTGCCTGCCGCTCATGTCACGGGCGGTGCGATCGCAGTGGTGTCTGTGTTGTTGGCGATTCTCGGCGGCGCCGCACCGGCTGCTTATTCGATGCTGGGGGCGACTCTGGGCCAACGCATCAAAGACGCGTTTTGGCTCACGCTGTTCAATCGGCTGATGGGGCTGGCGCTGGTGGTGTGTGCCGGGTTCATGTTTCGAGAGTTTTACGTGCCTTTCAGCGGACAGTAATTCGAGGCGTATGACTTCGGGGTAGTCTATTCAGGGCGCCTGCCAAGGTTTCTGACGCTACATCTCATCATTGCATCGGTACCGCTTCATGCAAAATCGCCATACCGCTCACGACTGGGTCAGACACGCAGCAATACCTTCGAAGGTAGAGCGGTTCGAGGCTTTTTTCGGTGCGCATGCGTTTGAGCCTCATCGTCATGACACTTACGCCATTGGGCGCACGATCTGCGGTGTGCATCGTTTCGGTTACCGGGGTGAAGCGCGGCTATGCCTGCCGGGCGAAATCATGGTTATCCATCCGGATGAGCCTCACGATGGTTGGGCCGGCTCAGAGCAAGGCTTTCGTTACCAGGGCATTCATGTGCCCCCGTCGCTGGTTCAGCAAATCATGCAGGGCAAGCCGTTACCCTTCTTCAAACCGGGGGTCAGTCGCGATCCGCGCATGGCAGTTGTCGCCGAGGCACTGCTCGGCCGCGTGGGTGTTGAAGCCGACTCGTTGGCAGAGGACGACGCACTGTTCAACTTTGTCATTACGTTGGCGCAACTGGCAGGACAACCCACGGCCCGATCCAGTCCGCACTTTGCGGCGGCAGCTCGCGCCCGCGAATACATCGATGACAACCTGGACAGGCCCGTCACGCTGGATGATCTGGCCGGGTGTTCAGGACGGGATCGCTGGAGCCTGTCCAACGACTTCCGTCTGTTCTTTGGCACCAGCCCACATCGCTATATGACGTTGCGGCGACTGGACAGGGTCAGGGCGCTGACCTCGCGTGGCCAGAGCCTGGCGGATGCAGCGGTTGCCGCGGGTTTTTTCGACCAGAGCCACATGTCTCGCCACTTCAAAAAGGCCTTTGGCTTGTCGCCTTTGCGGTGGTGTAACCCGGCCTGAGTCTTGCCCTCTAGGGCTTATCTTCTGGCTTTACGCGCTGCGCTGACTAATCCGTCCAACCAGTCCTGATGGCCGTTGATCATCGGGTTAGGCCGGGCTTTGGCCAGCTCCAGCGCCGGTGCACCGTTCTGCGTTTCTTGTGTAAGGATACGCAAGCGGCCGCCAGACAAGTCCTCCAACAGCCATGCATGATGAACATCCAGCCGCGACTGGGCATCGCCGTCCACCCAGCCGTGCCATGCCACGCGGGCTGGCTGCCCGGCGCTTGGCGGTACGTGTTCAACGACCTGGGCTTCGACCGGGAAACTAAAGGTGCTGAAGCGAAAGCGCACACCTTGGGTCAACTCGGGTCCTTTATCGGCAGGGAACGCGACGTCCGCTGAGTTGCTGTAGTAGGTAGGCCACAGAGCTGGAGTGTTCAGGAAGCGCCAAACATCAGTGACGCTCAGACCGGCAACGATCACCTCGTTGGACGCAAAGTTAGCCGCCTCGCCTGGAACATAGCCTTCCGGCCAATGGATAGCATTCATAAACATTCCTCGATTCAGTTTTTGACGAAGAGATTCTGAGCACCCAGAATCCATAAGGCCAATCGTGTTTCGTGAGGAATTACATAAGCATGCGTGATATCAGGACGCTGGACCTTAACCTGCTCAAAGCCCTTGATGCTTTGCTCGACGAGGGCAGCGTAACGCGGGCGGCTACGCGACTGGCGCTGACACAGCCGGCGGTAAGTGGCATGTTGACCCGTTTGCGGGAGAGCTTCGACGACCCTCTGTTCGTCCGTGCTCAGCGGGGTATCGTCCCCACTCCAAGGGCTCAGGCGTTAGCGTTGCCAATCAAACGGGTATTGGGAGAAATCGATCGGTTGCTGCAGCCTGATATTTTTGACCCATCCGTAGCCAACCTGACCTTGTCAATTGCTGCAACTGACTACGCGCAGCGGACCATTATTCTGCCGCTGCTCACTGCATTGCGAGAGCAGGCACCGGGTATTCGCCTTTCAGTACGGCCTGTACAAGACGATTCCGTGGTGGGGCAGTTGGAATCCGGTGACCTCGATCTGGCAATCCTCACTCCGGAAACCACCTATGAAGGTCTGCATTCGCGCCATCTCTACGATGAGCATTATGTGGGGGTGTTACGTCATGGGCACCCAGCCGCAGATAATCTGACGCTGGACCGCTTCTGTGAACTCGACCACGCCATTGTGTCCTATTCAGGTGGTGCGTTCCGCGGCGTAACTGATCGCGCGCTCGCTGACCTGGGCCGGGAACGGCGGGTCAGTCTTTCGGTTACCAGTTTTTTAATTCTGGTCGAGGCGTTGCGTAGCAGCGATCTGATTGCTGTGGTGCCACGGCGTCTGGTAACTGAAGGCGATGGCTTGCAGAGGGTCGAGCCGCCACTGGTCATTCCCGGCTTCGCAAAAATAGCCGCATGGCACGAGCGCACACATCACAACCCTGCGCATCGCTGGATTCGGGCGCTGTTGTTTGAGTTGTTGATTGCCCCAAACAAGTGTCATTAATCGATCAGTGCCGCCGCTTCATGTACTTAGCGGGACTATGCTGAACCGGTACGCGGCGTTATCTCGATCGGGATTTTTGCTGTCCACTTGCCACCGCCGGACTGGAGTAAGCCGTATTTCGCAGGAGCGAAGCATCATGAACGTCTGGCTGAAAGGTTTTGCATTGCCATTGTTACTGACTGCATCAGCCGCGTTTGCCGAGTATGGATGGACGGAGTACGACACCAGTAAACCGCAGCAACTCAGTGGGACGATTGATGCGTCAAGCTACTCCAGCTCCTACGTCACGATGCGCCTCAGAACAAATGAAGAAACCTGGACGGTTATTTTGACGCCTCCAGCACGCATGAGGTCCCATGGTGTTTCCGCAGATAGTCTTGCCGTAGGTAAGAAGGTTGATGTGACCGGGTATCGGAGTAAATACAGACTTGATGAAATGCGTGCTGACAGCATCACACTCGACGGCAAGACCATTGTGCTGGATTGATGCGCCCGACCAGTCAGCGGGCAGTCAGGTAGGAGGTAACGTGTTGCCGAGAGGTTTGATGCGGTGATTCAAGCCTGCCGCCTCTCGCGAACAAGTTCGCTGTCATCAAAACTGCAAACCATCGAATTGAAATGCGCTTTTTGTAGGAGCTGCCGAAGGCTGCGAAGCATTACTCCTGACATACCGCCATCGCAGCCTTCGGCAGCTCCTACAGAACCAATGTTTGCCGCAAGACAGCGCGGTGCCGGGCCACCGGGGTCCAATTGCGCTGTGTCACCTACCGTGCAAACCTTCTTGCACCCACCACACAAAGAATAACCGCCACCGTCACCCCGAGCATGCCTGGGCTGACCTGCTCATGGAGCAATGTCGCCGCTAACGCGAGTCCGAAAAAAGGCTGCAGCAATTGCAACTGCCCAACCGCCGCAATCCCGCCTTGGGCAAGGCCGCGATACCAGAATACGAAGCCGATCAGCATGCTGAACAACGACACGTAGCCCAGGCTCAGCCAGGCAAGGGGGCTGATGGTCGAAAATGACGGTGGGCTCAGCAGCAAACTCAGCGTTGCCATGACTGGTAAGGCCAATACCAACGCCCAACTGATCACCTGCCAGCCCCCCAGCGTTCTGGACAGCCTGGCACCTTCGGCATAACCCAACCCGCAGACCAGAATGGCCAAGAGCATGAGGATGTCTCCGGTGGCGGACGCATTCAAGCCCTGAGAGAAAGCGAAGCCGACCACCATCAAACTGCCCAGCACCGAAAAAAACCAGAAGGCAGGACGCGGACGTTCGCCACCGCGCAGTACAGCGAAAATAGCCGTTGCCAGTGGCAGCAAGCCAAGGAAGACGATGGAATGCGCGGACGTGACGTGCTGCAACGCCAGCGCGGTTAATAGCGGGAAACCGACGACTACCCCGATGGCTACGATCAACAACGACAGCAGTTGGTGGCGGGCGGGCCGCGGCTCCTTAAACAGCAACAGTATGCACAGGGCCAGAGTGCCTGCGATGGTTGCGCGGAGGACGGTCAGAAATACCGGGTCGAATTCCAGCACCGCAACCCGCGTAGCAGGCAATGAACCGCTGAAGATCACCACGCCGATCAGGCCATTGATCCATCCTCGGGTGGCGTTTTCCATGGACGGGATTTTTGGAGTTGATGCTTGTTCCATGCTGGACACTCAGGTCGGGTTGCGTAAAAGCATCCTAGAGTTGAGTATCAGTACAATCAAAAAATTGTCATGGATACAGTTCGGCATGCCTATGGCGCGTTACAAATCACTGGTGGATGCTTTTGCAGCGGATATTCGTTCGGGACGTTTGCCGCCGGGCACACGTTTACCCACACACCGAACCCTGGCCGCAGCAGAAGGCTTGGCGTTGGTTACTGCGTCTCGGGTCTATGCCGAGCTTGAGGCCATGGGCCTGGTGAGTGGTGAAGCGGGGCGCGGCACCTTCGTTCGTGAGGCCTCATTACCACTGGGGCATGGCATTGATCAGCCAGAGGTGGCGACCGGCGTCATCGATCTCAATTTCAACTACCCGTCGTTGCCAGGCCAGGCCGATTTATTGCGCAATGCGTTGCGCCAACTCGCGCTGTCCGGGGATCTGGAATCACTGTTGCGCTACCAGCCTCATGCCGGGCGTACCCACGAGCGGGCGTCCGTTGCGCGTCATCTGCGCAGCCGCGGGCTTACCGTTAAGTCAGAGCAGGTTTTGCTGGTCAATGGCGCTCAGCATGGTCTGGCGGTGGCGCTGATGGCGCTGTTCAAACCCGGCGATGTGGTTGCGGCTGATGCGTTGACCTACCCCGGCTTCAAGGTGTTGGCTGAATCACTGAGCCTGGAAGTTCTGCCGATCCCTGTCACGGCTTCAGGGCCTGATTTCGATGCGCTGGAAAAGCTTTGCCGAAAGAGAACGGTGCGTGGGATTTACAGCATGCCAACGCTGCATAACCCGATGGGCTGGGTGATGGATATCGAGCAGCGCGAGCGTCTGGTGTCCGTCGCCCGGCGACACGAACTACAGATCATTGAAGACGCGGCCTATGCCTTTCTTGCACTCGATCCGCCGCCGCCTCTTGCGGAGTTGGCACCGGAGCGCACGGTGTATGTGTCTGGCTTGTCGAAAAGCGTCGCTACCGGGTTGCGGTTCGGATTCATTGCCGCCCCGGTTTCGCGGGTCGCTGCGCTGGAGCGTGTCATCAGGGCGACGACCTGGAACACCGCCGGTGTGATGACCGCGATTGCCGCCGGTTGGCTGGAAGACGGCACAGTCAGCACGCTGGAAGCGCAGAAGCGTACAGATGCCCAAGCGAGGCAATTGCTGGCCGATGAGCTGCTGTGCGGATTGAATTGCGTCAGCCATCCCTGTTCGTATTTCACCTGGCTGCCATTGGCCGAGGATGCGCGAGCGGATCAGGTTGCGGCGTCGTTGATGCGCGAGAACATCTCTGTGTCCACGGCGGAGCCGTTTGCGGTGTCTGCTCAGGTGCCGCATGCGATCCGTCTGGCGCTCGGCTCAGTGGACATGCCGACACTGCGTGCGGCACTGAAAAAAGTGAGTTGGGTCGTCGGGGTTCATTCCTGAGTTGTGGATAACTTCAGCAGCCGTTGCAGTTGTTGGTGCTCCCAAATGCTCAGCAGCTTGACCGGGTCGGTGCCGTAGCGCTGCCAATGGTCCGCTGTTCCGAGATTACCTTCGGGTGACTGGCAGGCCTGGCAATGACTCAGTTTGTTGTCCTCACTGATCAACGTGAGCTGCCAGCCATCTACCTCTATTTCGATTTGCCCCTTGCGGGTGTTCACCATGTGTAACGTTCGCGTTTCGAGGGCGATATCTTTCAGGAGCTGATAGACGTCCCGCGCAGTAAGGTCGGTAGTGGTTTTCGCCATGCAGATATTCTCTTGTTGAAACCGATGGGGCAGTGCCTGAACATGCCCGCAGCAATCCGGGAAGATTACTTTACAAGCGAGGCGCAGTGGATGATCGACTTCAATAACAAAGGCTTCTTCAAACTCAAGCAGAACGACGAGTACGCCGAGCGCGTGACCGCGTTATTGCTGGACGGGGAGCACGTGATTGATTCTTACAAATCAATGCGCGACGGCGTGGTGTTTACCAACAAGCGCATCATCGCCGTCAACGTGCAGGGGCTGACGGGCAGCAAGAAAGACTTTACGTCCTTGCCCTATAAAAATATCGTTGCTTACTCTATCGAAACCTCCGGCACCTTCGACCTGGACTCCGAACTGGAGATCTATTTTTCAGCGCTGGGCAAGGTGAAGTTCGAGTTCACCGGGAAGACGTCGATGGTGGAGATTTCGAAGCTTATATCCAAACATCTGTTGGGGTAGCAGTGGCTTGAATCCACCACTGCAGGAGCTGCCGAAGGCTGCGATCGGGTACATCTGACAGACCGCTGTTCGCAGCCTGCGGTAGCTCCTGCAGAGTCAAGTCCGACGAAACCTTCGCAGGATGCTCCTCAGGCCTGAAACCTGCCCAATGACTCACTTTTTCAAGGTTGCCCCATGATCAATATCCGGCCCATGACTGCCGAGGACTTCGAGCTCTTCTGGCCCACTTTCCAGCGAGTGGTCGCTGCGCAGGAAACCTACGCCTACGATCCGCAGCTGACGCGTGAGCAGGCGCTGTACCTCTGGCTGGAAATGCCGCTGCACACCTTCATCGCCGAAGAAGATGGCGTGTTGCTCGGCAGTTACTACCTCAAAGCCAACGCGGCAGGTCCTGGTAGTCATGTGTGCAACTGCGGCTACATGGTCACCGAAGCCGCTCGCGGCCGCGGCGTTGCCCGGTTGATGTGTGAGCATTCGCAGAAGGTCGCCACCGAAAGCGGCTTCCTGGCCATGCAGTTCAACTCGGTGGTGGCGAGCAACGAAGTCGCGGTAGCGCTGTGGCAGAAGCTCGGGTTCGATATCGTCGGCCGCCTGCCGCGTGCTTATCAACATGCGCGATTGGGATTCGTCGATTGCCTGGTGATGTTCAAGTGGCTCGCCCAAGATGCACCGCAAAAGCCAATGCTGATCGGGCGCAAGAATATTGAATCCGTGGTTTCGAGGCCTCGTCGTAAATAGGCTGTTTTCTTCAGCAATATTCAAAAGTCAGGCTTGAAATGGAATTTCCTGTGGGAGCGGTGCTTGGTCTGGGCGGCATTCCGACGATACATGAGATGCGTCAGGAGGACACACTGCGTTATTGTTTATAGTCGGAATGCCGCCCAGACCAAACACCGCCCCCACAGGACTCTCGCTTGCTGCACAACTGTGCGATGTCACAGCAAGGCTGACCTCTGCTCACTCGAAGTCCCTCCTCAAAGCTCCAGCTGATCTGAACCTATCCCGAACGCTGTCGCGATTTTTTCTCGGGTCGCCTTGCGCGGCTTGGCGACCGTTTCCTGTTGTGCATAAGCAGGTTGGCTGATGCCCAATCGCTTGGCGACATCTTCCTGAGTCAGTCCCAAATGCTCACGCCAGGCGCGAATTGGTGAGGCACCATCAACGATGAGACTCACTACCTCATGGGGTATCAGGTCGCTGTGATTATTATGTTGCGCGACGTATTGCGCGTAAGGAATCACCACGAATGCCGGTTTTCCATCCGGGCCGTTGATGATTTGAACGTCAGTAGGTGCGTTCGTCACGTTTCTTGACCTCTTGTATGCTGACGATCCTGATTGCGCCATCCCAATCGAACAGGACGCGGTCGTCACTAACTCTCAGCCGATATCCATGTTCGTGCCGCACCAGCATCTTGACGCTGGGAACGTCCGGAATAACGGTAAGCCTGGTCACCGCATCGCGAATCTGGAGCTGATGCAGTGTGTGCAGTTTCAGGAGCTGCTTAACGGCCTTACGTGTCCCGTTAATGGTGTTCACAGGAAAAATATAGGTCTTTTATAAGTAATTCACGGATATTTACTTATAAAATTCGGTTTGCCAATGATCAGACCCTTGCACGATGTTGCCAACGAATTTCTGCTTCCACAAAAAAGCCCGCAATAAGCGGGCTTCTTTTATGCAATCAACTCCCCATCAAAACGCCGTACTCAGCGTCATCGACACGCTGCGTGGGTCACCATAAATTGCGCCCGCGTAGAAGCCGTAGCGGCTGTAGTAGTGCTTGTCGAACAGGTTGTTGGCGTTGAGTGTCAGTGATGTGTCGTCGGTAATGGCGTATTTGGCCATGGCGTTCCAGATCGCGTAGCCGGACCAGTTCACGTCGGTTGGGCCGCGGCTAACGCCGTTGGTGGGAATGCCTGCCGGAGTGGAGGTTGTGCGGATGTTGGTCTGCGCAGTAACGCCCGTGCCGATGGTCAACTGATCAAGCAGGCCAGACAGGCGATAGGTCGTCGAAGCCTTGAACAGGTGAGACGGGTCGGCGCGGCTGCCTTCGTCTTCGCGACGGAAGTGCAGGTAGGTGTAACCCCCGTAGACGTTCCAGTTGGGCGTCAGGGCGCCCGCCAGTTCCAGGTCGATACCGTCTGTTTCCACACCCGAGCCTGCCTTGTAAGCCTGGGCGCCGGTTGGTGTGAGGTTGCCGCCGTCTTCAACAGCCTTGTTGTCCTGACGCGTGCGGAAGTAAGCCGCCTGGCCATTCAGACGACCATCGAACCATTCGCCCTTGATTCCGGTTTCGTAACTTTGCCCACGAATCGGTTCGATCTTGCTGCCACCCTGATCTTCGCTGGTTTGCGGCGAGAAGATGTCGGTGTAGCTGGCGTAGAGCGAGTAGTTGTCGTTCAGGTCGTAGACCGCGCCCATGTAAGGGGTGACGATGCCGTTTTCCTGTTGACTGCTGCGTGCGCCCGCGGTGCTGATAGTGGTAGCAGAGTAATCGCTGACACGGGCGCCGACGATGACCGACAACGGATCAGTAATGCTCAGGCGCGTGGCGGCGTACATGCCCTGCAAACGCGTGGTGGTCTTGGTGTGCCGACCGGTCTTCCAGGCGTTCATGTAAAAGTCGTCATCCACGCCGTTGGTCCAGTCGCTGAGCGGGAAGCCGTTGTTTGCGCGGAACTGGCAGTTGGTCGAGGTTGCGCTGGTGCGGGTAGCGCTGGTCAGGTTGCAGTTGTACTGCGGGGACCAGGACACCGTGCGGCTGTCGTTGTAGCCGAACATCGCCTGATGGCTTCGGCCGAACAGCTGGAACGGACCGGTCAGGTCGAATTGCGCAGACTGCTGCGTGGTGTCGGTGGAGCTGTGCAGGCCGTTGAGTACTGCGCCGCTGCCGTCCTGATCCCAGTAACCGCCATAGTTGCCGCCGCCGGACGAGTTCACTTTGGCCAGGCCACGATGATTCAGCACTTCGCTGGTGCTTTGTGCCGCGTTGACGTTCAGCGTCCAATCGTTGTCGAAGCGGTGTTCCAGCGAGGCAAAACCGGTACGCGTGATGTACTCACCAAAGCTCCAGCTTGGGACCACGTTTGTGCTGCGTGGCAGGTTGGTCTTGCTGCCGTCGCCATACCAGATGGGAATGTTGGCACCCCAGCCGCCGCCGACAACTTTGGCGTACTCATACTGGTAACCCGCACCAATGGTGGTGGCATCGCTCAGGTCGAACTCAAAGTTGGCCAGCGCTGCGCGGGAGCGATCAGACTGGTTGTCGCGGAAAGAGTTGGCATCCTGCTGGGTGACCACGAAGCGTGAGCGCAGGCGGCCATCTTCGGACAGCGGCAGGTTCAGGTCGGCGCCCAGTCGGCGCTTGTCCCAGCTGCCGTAGGTGGCATAAGCGCTGCCTCCGAATTCGGTGCCAGGGCGCTTGCGGATCAGGTTGACCGTTGCCGATGGATCACCGGTCCCGCCCAGCAAACCATTGGCGCCCCGCAGGATATCGACGCGCTCGTACATGTCCATGTTCAGCGCGCTGCCGCCACCGCTGAAGTCTGAGCCGCCTTGGAATTGCAGGCCGTCGACTTTCCAGTTGGTGATTGAGTAACCACGAGCACGATAGTCGGTGCGACCGCCCACTTCCGACTTGCTCATGGTCACACCGGGAGCGGTTTCCAGCGCGTCTTCCAGACTAGTGATCTGCTGGTCGGCCATTTGCTCATGGGTGATGGTTGTGACTGATTGCGGGGTTTGCCGTGGGGTCAGTTTCATACCGGTGGAACTGGTGGTGCTTTTGACCGTGTAGCCCAGTTGTTCGGCTGCATCGCCGGTTGGCAGTGAGCTGTCTTCGATGTTGACCGCGCCGAGTTCAACCGTGTCGTCGGCAACGACTGCCTGGCTGGAGAGCGCACTCAGGCCCATCGCAATGACCAGAGCTGTGTATTTGGGGTTGAATGCGCTGCGCGACTGCGCTCGGGGTGCAGAAGATTGCGGGAAATGAGTGGTCATGATGCCCTGTCGTCACTGGTAATGTTTCGTATTTGCAGATGATTTTTGATACGATTTTATTCACCGTGACTTTGAGCACTATCCCCGGCTTGTACGGGTATGTAATGGAATGTAATGAGCGCTCTGAACTCCCTTGCTTCAATGCCCCAGCCAATGACCAGGACCTTGTTGGTCGTGGACGATGACGATGAAATCCGTGAACTGCTTTGCGATTACCTGAGCGAGTCAGGCGACCGTGTGCTGGCTGCGGCGGATGGTCCGCAAATGTGGGAGCAACTGGAGCAGCACAAGGTGGATCTGGTGGTGCTGGATCTGATGCTCCCGGGTGAGGACGGTCTTAGCCTGTGCCGCCGTTTGCAAGGGATGCCGGGGCTGAGTGTGATCATGCTCTCGGCCAAGGGCACGGCGCTGGACCGCATCATCGGGCTTGAAGTGGGTGCCGACGATTATCTGGCCAAGCCTTTCGAGCCGCGTGAACTGATTGCCAGAATCAAGGCGGTGCTGCGTCGTCCCGGTCGCAACGAACCGCTGGAAAAAGCGCCCGTCAGCGCCTTGCAGGAGTTTGCCGGGTATCGGCTTGATCATGTCAAACGGCTATTGAGCCCACCCGAAGGCCCGTCGTTGAGCTTGCCGCGCTCGGATTATCGAGTGTTACGCGACCTGCTTGCGTCCCATGAACAAGTGTTGTCTCGTGACCAGCTCACGCGTAGCGCGCTGGGGCGCGATTATCAGCCGGACGATCGTTCGGTGGACATGTGCATCAGTCGTCTGCGCCAGCACCTGAAGGACACCCGAGACGGCGTCGTGCAAATCCTGACCATCCGCAATGAAGGCTACTTGCTCAGTATCACGCCCCGCGGCCAGGGAGCCTGACATGACACGTGCGCAGATCTGCGCGCGCATCAAACGCCTGTGGCCGAAAACCCTGTTTGCGCAATTGCTGCTGATCATGGTCAGCGGCACTCTGGCGATCCAGTTGCTCTCCAGCAGCATCTGGTTCGATGTGCGCTTTGCTCAGGTGCTTGAAGCGCCGGTGCGTCTGATTGCGAGCCGCACCGCGGGTCTGATTAGCGAAGCGGGGTGCTCCGTAGCCGAACCAATTGCCACGCCTGCGCGCTATCGGATCAGTTGTGTGGACGCTGTACCCGAGCCCGACTCCGGGGAGAAGCGCGGTCGGCGGCGCATCGAGTTGTTGTTGAGGCAGGCCTTGGCTTTTGAGCTCGGGCATGATCAGCCAGCGCGGATTCTCAAGGTCACTCTCACTGATGAACAAGGTCAACCTGTGGTCTGGCGCAGCCTGTTTGGTTTGCACACGGCGTTGGCTCATGTGCGTTTCGCCGTACCGCTGGCCGATGGGCGCTGGCTGGATATCGAAGGGCAGGAGTTGCAGGGCTGGAGCGGTGAGTCGGCCTGGGCGCTGATTGCGGATTACGTGCTCAGGATTTATGTGTTGCGCATTCTCGCGGTGTTGGCGATCTGCTGGTTGGCAGTACGAATCTGCCTGCGTCCGTTGCAGCGTTTGAGTGATGCTGCGCGCGGTCTGGGTGACAACCTCGAACAAGCGCCACTGGTGGTGGAGGGGCCGCAGGAGGTGCGCCAGGCCGCACAAACCTTCAACGCCATGCAGCAACGCCTGATTGCGATGGTCAACGATCAGAGCTTTTTCCTGGCCGCGGTTTCCCACGATTTACGCACGCCATTGACCCGTATGCGCTTGCGCATCGAGCGGCTTGCCGAGGACACGCATCGCGAACGTTTGAAGCAGAACATCGTGCAGATGGACCGCATGATCGGTCAGGTGCTGGACTACCTGCAAAGCGCCAGGCAGCAGTCCTTTCAGGTGGTCGATATCGACAAATTGCTGGCCCGGCTGTGCGCAGACCTGACCACTGTTGACGAGCCGCTGCCGATTCTGGGGCGAGGCGGGCTGCTCTATGCCAACGAGGTGCTGGTGCATCGCTGTCTGCAAAATCTTTTGGTCAATGCGTTGCGTTATGCCCGGCAGATTGTGATCTCGCTGGAAAGAACCGACGAGGGTGTTTTTGTCCGCATCAAGGATCATGGGCCAGGCATAGAAGAGGAGCTTTTGGCGTCGATTACAGAGCCTTTCATCCGCGGTGAAGACTCTCGCAACCCGCAGTCAGGTGGCTACGGCCTGGGCCTGAGCATCGCCAAGCGCATCGCCATGAGCCACGACGGCAGCCTCACCTTGCGCAACCGGGCTGAAGGAGGCCTGGTCGCGGAGCTGTTCTTGCCGCATCGGGAGGGATGATTGAGGTGGGGTGCTATCTCTGCGGGAGTTCAGCTCCCACGAGGCCTGTAATTGGCTCAAATTATGGGTGCCAGATCGAGCCGACTTCTTGCCGCCCGATCCTTCTGGATAGAACCCACCCTGTGGGAGCCGAGCTTGCTCGCGATGCAGGAGACTTTGCCGGTAGGCACACCGCGTTATCGTTTATCGCGAGCAAGCTCAGCTCCCACAGATCCAGGTTGTCCAGTGGGACCGGCTAAAGTCGCTCCTACGGGTCGAGCCGCCAACAAAAAGCCCGCACTAGGCGGGCTTTTTGAACAGCTCTGACTACAACGTATACAACTTACTTCTCGTTGCTGGCCTCAAGCTTTTTCTGTTGCTTCGGATGCCCTTCGGCCAAAGCCGTGCGGACTTCCTGAACCAGCTTCGCGGACACCGCAGGAGCCTTGTTGGACCAGCCCTGACGCAGGAAGGTGGCCAGTTCGGCAACCTCTGCATCGTTCATGCGCTGGGCAAAGCCTGGCATCGGCAGGATCGACGGGCCTCTCGCGGTGGACGGCGTTTGCGCGCCAGCGAGAATCACGTGGATCAAAGCGGTCGGGTTTTCGGCGTTGATGATCGAAGCACCGTCCAGACGCGGGAAGATCCGTGCAGCACCTTCACCTTTGACAAAGTGGCACGCGCCACAGTTGTCCAGGTACAGACGCTCGCCCAGGGTCAGGTCCTTGGCGGCGGTCAACTTGCTGGCCGTGGCGGCGCTGCGCTCAGCATTGTGCTGATAAACAGTTTCGCCATTCTTGTCAGCGGGGCCGGACAACGACTTCAGGTAAGCCGCCATCGCATGCAGATCTTCATCGGTCATGTGCGACGTGCTGTTGGCTACAACGTCCGTCATTTCACCGGCAACCGAAGCTTTGGCATTACGGCCAGAACCCAGGTAGTCGACGATTTCGTCCTGAGACCAGTGAGCAACGCCACGGATCGAAGGCACAGCCCAGTCGTTGAGCAAAGCGCCCGTCAGGTAGTCCGCACTTTTCTCGTCCAGACCTTTTTCCTGCATGGTCAGCGCACGTGGTGTGTGGCAAGAACCGCAGTGGCCCAGGCCCTGTACCAGATACGCGCCGCGAACGAGTTGCGGATCGGTGCCCGCAACAGGTGCAACGGTCGACTCAGGTGCTGGCGAGAAGAGCGTGCGCCAGTAAGCCAACGGCCAGCGAATCGACAGCGGCCACGGAATATCGTTGGCCTGATTCGCTTGCTTGACCGGCTCAACGCCTTTCATGAAGTACGCGTACAGCGCTTGCGTGTCTTCATCCGAGACCTTGGCATACGACGGGAACGGCATCGCCGGATACAGCGCGCTGCCATCGTGACCGACACCGCGACGTACTGCGCGCTCGAAGTCGCCATAGGTCCAGCCACCGATACCGGTGTCTTTATCCGGCGTGATGTTGGTCGCGTAGATCGTGCCGATTGGCGACTCGATACCACGGCCACCGGCGAAGGTTTTGCCATCGTGAGCGGTGTGGCACGCCACGCAGTCGCCAGCGCGAGCCAGATACGCCCCTTTGCTGATGAGCTCAGGCGTCACTTCCTGAGTCATCTGCGCAGCCGCGTCACCCGATTTGTTGAGGAACACACTGACCAGCCAGGCCAGCAGGGCAAGCACTACACAGACGGCCAGCAATGCCAGCAGCCGGGAGCGGGATTTGGATGTCATGTTCTCGCTCCTTATACCTGAACCAGTGGGCCAGGGTTTTTGATGTAGTGGTCTTTGATGGCCTGAGCCGAGAACAGGGTCAGTGCGCCGATCAATGCAGTCGGGTTGGCCTGGAAGTTCTGCGGGAAGGCGTTGCCGCCCGGTACGAAGACGTTATGCACGTCCCAGCTCTGCAGATAACGGTTGAGCGCCGTGGTTTTCGGATCGTCGCCCATGACCGCGCCGCCCACGTTGTGGGTCGAAACGTACTTGGTGATATCCCAATGCGAATCCATCGACAGGAAGCTTTCGCTGTAGCTGTCCGGACCCAGTTCCTTGGTGATATCTAGCACGATCTTGCGCAGGTGCTGCTGCAGTTTCAGCTCGTTCTGTTTCCAGTCGAAGGTAATACGCAGCAGTGGCAAGCCCCATGGATCTTTGTACGTCGGGTCCAGGTCCACGTAGTGGCCGCGATAAGACTGGCAACTGGTGGTGATGCTCACTTTCATCGAGTGGCCGTACCAGTCCTGCATGCCTTCTTTCCAGCCTTGGCCCCAATCTGGCGTGCCGCTTGGCAGCGCTGTGCCGATAGGTGCGCCGGTGGCTTGCGAACTGTGAATCTTCGCGCCGCCAATGAAGCCCAGTGCTGCGCCGTCGTAGTTGCCCGGCGAAACGTCGTTGAACATCTGCCCGGTAGCACCGGCGGTGGCGAACGGGTTGAACTCTTTGTCCTTGAAGAACAGCGTGGAACCGCCGTTGCTCAGGAAGGCGTAGTTACGGCCCACGGTGCCGGTTTCGGTGATCGGGTCGTAAGGCTTGCCGATACCGGACAACAGCATCAGGCGCACGTTGACGAACTGGAAGCCAGCCAATACGACGATGCCAGCAGGCTGGAACACCAGATTGCCGTCTGCGTCGGCGTAGGTCACGCCTTTGGCGGTCTTGCCGTCCGGATGCAGTTCAACTTTCAGTACGTTGGCGTTAACCCGGTACGAGAAGTTTTCCATGCGCTTGAGCGAGTCCAGCACTGCGGTTTGCGGCGAGGCTTTCGAGTAGTTCAGGCATGGGTACTTGCTGCAGTAACCGCAGTAGTTGCACGGCGCGATCTGGTTGCCGTACGGGTTGGTCCAGGCCTGAGAAACGTTCGCCGACGGGTTCGGGAACGGGTGGTAACCCATCTTGCGCGCTACATCTGCAAACATCTTGCAGTTCAGCGTGTCTTCCAGAGCTGGCAGCGGGAAAGGACTGGAACGTGGACCTTCGAACGGGTCGCCGCCTTCAATGATGCGACCTTGCAGGTTGCCGGTGTTACCCGACAGGCCGCAGATCTTGTCGAACTTGTCCAGGAACGGTTCGATTTCATCCCAGGTAAACGGGTAATCGCCGATGCGCATGTCGTCTTGCAGGATGCCTGGCTTGTAGGCCTGGTCTGCATACGTCTTGAGCTTGATGTCGGTCGGCGTCGGACGAATCAGTACGCCGGTCCAGTGCAGGCCAGAACCGCCCACGCCAGTACCGGGCTCGAAAGCGCCCCATTTACGGGTCGGCAGTGCGACGTCGTTGGCGGTGTGGCGAACGGTCATCGCTGCCGCTTTCGGCGTGGCCATGATCTTGTTACGGATACCGTACGCGTACTGATCGGCTGGCTTTGGATAGGCGAAGTCGGTGTTGTTGCGATCTTCACCGCGCTCCAGAGCGCGGACTTTCAAACCTGCCTGAGCCAGTTCAATGCTCATCAACGAGCCGGCCCAGCCGAGGCCGACGACAACTACGTCGACTTCGTCATTAGTAATATTTGCCATGAGAAACCTATGCTGGAAATGCTTGGCGAAAAGAGATCAACCGCGCAGGCCGCTGATGCTGACCGGGCCGAGGGGGTACTTGACGTTGTGCTGTGTCACCCATTCCACGTAACTGGCGCGGGCTCCGGGGAAGCCGATGGCGATCCAGGCTTTCATGCCCTTGTTGCCGCCATAGATCGGGTCCGAGAGGTAGCCCTGCTTGGTGTGGTTCAACAGTTCGCCAAAGAACTGCTTGGACTTGAGCACGTCCTCGCCAAACGCCTTGAAGCTCACTTCGCCTTTCTGCAGTTGCTTCAGCACGTCTTCTTGCTTGGCTGCATCCAGCGACGCGAAGTTCTTCTGATGCTTGTCCTGACAGAAAGCGTCAACGCTCTTGATGCCTTTCTGATAGATCTCTTGCGGACGGTACGGGATCTGATAACCCATCTCTGCCGGGGCATCGAGTTTGAAAGGACCTTCCAGATAGATCTCGCTGCCCAGATCGCTGGCCAGTTGCTGATCGATAAAGACCGGAACGTTGGTTTCCAGCGCGCCAGGGCCACGGCCACCGGCCGGGATCAGGCGATCACAGGCCGCCATGATGAAGGCCCATTCAGCCGCGCTGAAAAAAGTCGGACGATATTCTTCAAGTTTTGGCGCAACCATCTCCGCTGCTTCCGCAGCGCTCAGGCCTTTAATCGCTACGCCTATCGCAGGTAATGCAATCAAGGAAGAAAGCAGAAACTTCCTTCGTGACGTTGGTTTATTCAACAACATGGTGAGGCCCCTATGAATGCTCACAAGAAAACCCCGGACGGTGCTTTTCGGAAATCGAAAGCCTCGACCTGCTGTGCAACCCCTTAGCCAACGTGAATAGCGCGCAGCCGAACTTGCCTTCGATTGAAGGACATTAACGGCGACGTTTTCAGGTTCCGGATCGTTTCAACAAAACGCGATGGTTGGCGGTTCTTCCAACCTGCGATGGTCAACGTAAAAGGCATACGTTGCCAGTCAACGTACAACTCGCGATCGTCTCAGGCGCTGGCGCGCAATCAGGAACAGGGCTGGCAGACCTCGAGGGTTGCTCTAATTGTGATTCGTTTGCATAGGTGCGGCTGTATGAACAGTATTCATCCAGCTCAGCATTGAGGCGCGATACTCAAGTATCGTCTGCTCATCACGGGTAGCGGGATGCTATCAGGTTTGAAAAAGATGCGACAAATTATTTCTGGTTTGTTGTCAAGGTGTTGTGGTGTCGCAGATGGTACTTGTGTGCTATTTCCATGCGGCATATCGGCCAGTTTGGCGATGATGGAGATAATCCTGATGTTTTCAGGCTGTATTGAGTTCTCGTCTTATCCATTGATATGCAATTCTGAATTGACCCAAATCCTGTAGTAGCTCACCGAGGTTACGAGGCCAGCGATGGCGGAGTGTCAGACAAACCGCTATCGCTGGCCTCGTAACCTCGGTGAGCTCCACAGGTCCAATATCTGTTTGGCGACAGCACGGTGTAATGGAGGGGGTCGTACAACCTGCTACTGAACGGCCGCGACGGCATCAATTTCAATCTGCATCCCGTCCAGCGCCAGACGCGGCACCGGAATCAATGTGCACACAGGCTTCATCGGCGCGCCCCATGCCCGGTCTATTTCCTCGGCCCACGTGGCCAGTTTTTCCTGGTCGTGGTCGACGATCAGTAACGTCAGTTTGAATACGTCATGGAGGCTGGCGCCGTTGGATTGCAGCGCAATAGCGAGGTTGGCAAGCGCTTGCCTCGCTTGCTCGGCAAACACTGAAGACAGTTGACCCTGTTGGTCTTCACCACCTTGCCCAGCGATATACAGCAGCTGCGCCTGCGGCTGCAATCGGGCTACATGGGAATAGCCATTTGAACTGGGATCGTAAAGGCCTGGCGGATTGGATAAATCGAAAGCGGGGGCGAATTCTGGCTTGGACATCGGACAACTCCTGATGGAAAAGCCGACAGTCTCAGACCTCTAGTTAGGTTTAGGTCAAGCGAGCCTATGTTTCATAGATCACCGTGAGCTAATCAACTAGCATGCAGACCTGGCTCTGCTCCAATACTCGATTGGCTCGAAAATATGCACATCCTTATTACTGGAGCATCAGGCTCCGGCACCTCCACATTAGGTCGTGACGTGTCTCATGCGTTATCGGCCCGGCATCTGGAAGGTGATGACTATCAGTGGCTGCCCACCAACCCTCCTTATCAACAGATGGTCGCCAAGGATCAGCGCGGCACTGCATTGCTGAATGATCTGGGTGCCAGCGCGAATGCTGTAGTTTCAGGTTCGGTAATGGGGTGGGGCAAAGCGCTGGAAGATGCTTTCGATCTGGTGGTTTTCCTCTACGTTCCAAGCGACATACGCCTTGCGCGATTAAAGGTGCGCGAAGAGCAACGCTTCGGCGCTGCCAAGCCTGAGTTTCTGGCATGGGCTGCGCAGTACGACAGCGGTACCGAGCCGGGCCGCAGTTTGCAGCAGCATAGGGATTGGCTTGAGCAGCGCCGGTGTGAAGTGCTCAGGCTGGAGGGGGATTTGTCGGAGGAGGGCCGGTTGAGTGCGGTGTTAGCGGTGGTTGAGAGGCTCCGCCGCCAGACTGCTCTGCACTAGAGATTGATCAACCGCTTGATCCCGTACATCAAGATCAGAAAAAGCAGAATTTTCGCGACATCAACCAAAGCACGGAACGCAATCGGCCACCATTCATGAGGCTCGATTGCCTCCTGATAAGCGTATGAGTCGGTCGAGGCTCCGGTTTTCCGGAATTCGTGCTCTCTTGCACGGCCCCAATACATGAACGCGAAGATCAGCCCGATAACGCCCAGTCCGCCGAGTTGATCATCTGGCGAGGCTTCCAGCGGCGGCCCCCAGAGGTAGCATGCACCCGCTATTGCCCAAATCAGCATTCCCAACCAGGTCAAGGTTTTGCGTGCTCGTACAGATGCCTGAAGGTTCGTTCGCACACTGAACGGGCAAAACTTTCCATCGCGCTGAAGCCGGTCTTCAAGCGAGACAATGTAGCCCGAGGCAAAGGCCAGAAAACCAATGAAAATTAATACAAAGGCCATCAGGGTCGGTTGCCTTAGTGAATTGAACAAATGCGCGTCCACAGAATGTCCGCAGGTCGGGCATTTACTTGAGTAATTTGCGGTTATTTAGCGGGTAGGATCAAGCACGCATTGCCGGGTCCTTATCAAACAAAATTTAGTTATCTGATGGAGTACTTTTCGCCTGTAGGAGCGCGTTTGCTACGCGACAACGCAGCGTCGAAGACGGGGCGGCCACTCTTGCACAGCAAAAATGGGGGCAGGTCAGATCCAGGCCTATCAATGAAGCAATTTCACCCAGCCTGAACATCGGTTTAACAGCGGTTGCACCAGGCAAACCCCGCACCTATCATTCGCCCCGTCGCTGCACATCAGCGACCGGATTTGGCGATCCGGCTCATACCTTTTCAACAGCTTCAGTTGCTGGTTGTCTTCACTTCGTGCGGGCGACATTTATGGCGGCTGTGCGCGGGAGACCTTCGGGTCTGCCGGGTGGGTATGACCGGTTCGCCAACCTGCGCACAGTTGCCACCTGATTTCGTTTGGCGACGAAACGGGTGGTGAGTTTTAGTCATTACCCTCTGGATTCCTTCATGACCCAACATGCTCCGCTGTCCCAATTCCCCAATACTGTCCTTTCGATAAACCCCGAAGCCCCCATGGCCGACCTGCACCTCTGCGCCACACAACGCTTGCGTGCGGTCAAAAACCTGATGAGCTGCCTCGCCGGCACCCAGTCCACTGACACCGATGAAAACCAGCTGGCACACGTCGCTGAGGCCGCTTTTCTGTTGCTGCAAGACAGCTGTGATGTGCTGGAGTTGATGGAAGTCCGGCTGAATAAGCTCAACGTCTGATAAGCCTTTGTCTGTCCCGGCGTCTTCCCGGTTAAAGCCGGTCTCACAGGTTGGCCATGATCTCAGGCTCATGGTTAACCTGTGGGGCCGACCGGGGAGGCGCTCCACTTCATTCGGGAAGACGGTGCTTCACGCGATACATAGGCAGCGGATGTACCGTCCCCTTCGCGAATAAATTCGCTCCCGCTTGCACTTGCTGCGGGCAGACATGGAGTCGTCCGCCGTCCATGCTGATGGATCAAACAGAGGTTGTCTTCACGGCCGAGCGAGCAGTTTTGATTTGAGCTGCCTTTACCGGGGTAGCCGACACGAAAGCACCTGGCTCCATCGCAAACCTTTCTGCCAGCGCGTAAGCCATCTTGTGACTGATGGGACGATCGCCACTCATTACCTTGGAAACCGCCGTTTTATCATCTATCTCAGGAAGGTCCGAACCGGTGAGTCCGAGCGTTTCCATCAGATCCTTGATCAGCTGTATAGGAGTGCATGTCGCTTCAAACGCGGCATTCGATTTGCGAAACTGATCAGAATCTCGCTGGTAAGCCAGAGTTTCGTCCTCAAGCTCAACGAGAATTTTCTCCTCGGACTTGCTCAGTTCGCGTCCATCAGTGAGCATCAAGAAGATCAGTCGCACGCTCATAGTCGGCGGGAGTCTTGATACCGTGCACAAACTCACCGCGCAGTCGCTCCAGCACCGCATATAACTCGCCAAGCGTCGCTATAACGGTTTGAAAATCGCTTCTGACTGCACTCATCGTTTTACCCCTTTGTTCCTTGCGTACCAGACGTTGGCAACGTCGTAATCAGCATATGTGTAGATGTGTTTGACGTAGAATTTTTGCCGGGTGTAGTGGATGCCGCCTATCACCCTGAGGTTGTTGCCGCCTACGTCAATCACGACCCAATTCATCAGCGCTCTCGGCTTGAGCGAGTCGATGGCAGTCGCCGCGCGGGTAAAAACCGGCAAGGATATTGTGAGAAAAACACGTCGATAGGGAGGGGCATTTGGATACGTTATGTATCGGCTTGCTGGGATGTGTGACGAGTAAACCCCAGAAACAAGAAAGCCCGCACTAGGCGGGCTTCTTGTTGCTTCATGAGCATCGATGATGTCACGAAGCAGGTACTTGGTGGCTACACAGGGACTTGAACCCCGGACCCCAGCATTATGAATGCTATGCTCTAACCAACTGAGCTATGTAGCCAAGTGGCGCGCATTATTCGCGGATAAGGGATATGTGTCAACCCTTGTTCTGAAAAATTTATGCGTGTGATCAAGCGGTTAGGGTTTCATCCCCGTCATGCAAGGCCGAAGCCGGTTTACCGTTAGCAAAAAAGATCCTGAAGCAAGCCATCGTCCGGCCATTCTTCATGCCTTCTCGGTGCACGTTTAGCCAGACCTTAATGTTTTCGCTGATTTTTGCGGGAGGCGACGTCCTGTTCGAGGTCCAGACATTCCGTTCCACATCAAGGTCTTTAAAGAGCATCTTGCGCCTGAAGGACCTGAGGGTGTTTGCCGTCCATTTGGGGCTCTCCTCCGGGAAATGACAAAGCGTAACTATTGGTGACGTACTTTTGCAGTGTCTATCCACCGAGCGGGAAGCTTCCTACTGATAAAAACAGCAATCGCCTACACGGTCTGAATATTGCTAGGAGATCGCATGGCTGACGATTTCTACACTGGCGCCATTCAGGAAGCGCTGGGTGGCTATCGTAATTCAATCAATAACATGGCATTTTGCCGGTAGCGGTTTTTTCAAAGACATCCGGGATGGCTTCTGCCATTTCTGTTCGATGTTCTGGGGGAGTAGGTCGGTCATGTACAGTCTTTTGTCGCCAGGTATGCGCATGCTTAGCCGTTTTGGTTTCGCGCGTAAGTTTCAGATGCTGTTTCTTCTGTTCATGTTGCCGCTGGTGGGTAGCCTCTGGATGATCGGCCAGGACTATCGCAGTAAGCTCGCGACGATCGCGGGCGAACGCTCGGGCGTGACTCAATTGCTGGCGCTGGATCTGGTGGATGCCGAGCTTTCTCATCAGCGCGACAATGCTGCACGCTGGAAAGCCTCCGATATCCTCAAAGAGCCGACGCCTGCCGCCAAGGCCGCAATGAGCGCGATGGATGCCGCAGGCCCGCGCATAACGCAGGCGCTTGAGTCGCTGGGTACTACGCTCAAAAGCGAGGAGGCCAGCGCCGACGCGCTCAAGCGCTATGAAACGCTAAAAGCTTCGGTCACCGGCATGGACATCGCATCGCTGCGGACTGTGGGCTGGTGGCCGGACGGCTACGACCGATTCACCAATGCCCTGGGCAATGTGCAGGCTTTGCGTGAGCAAATCGCCACGGACAGCGGCCTGATTCTCGACCCTTGGCTGGAGACGTATCTGTTGATGCAGATGTCGACCCAGCAGGTTCCGGAATTGATCGAGCGTATCGGTCGTATGGCCAGTATCGGTCAGACCTCGGTGGTCACCGGGCAATTCAGCCTGCAAAGCCGCTTGCAGATGCGCGAGCTGCGCGGGCGCATCGCCGATGCTCAGACTCAACTGGTCAAAGCCGGGGATTTTCTGAAGGCTAAGCTGCCAGCGGAAATGAAACCATGGGCGGACAATTACGACGCCGTTATGCAGCGTCTACAGACCGAATTGAAGGTGCTGGATGACGGGGTGTTTGACGGCACCATCAAGCTTGACGCGCCTGCGTTCGAGCGCAGCGTCGATACTTTGCTCAACGATTTGGCGAACCTGCGCAACCAGTCGTTGCAGTCGCTGGACAGTCGCCTGGCTTACTACCACAGCAAGTCCAACATGCAATTCATCCCCATGGGCATCTGCTTTGGTGTGTTGCTGCTGGCTGCGCTTTATCTGTTTGCGTGCCTGCAGGCATCGATCCGTCGCAGTGCCAGCGGTATCACTACGTTGGCGGAGTCCCTGCGTGACGGCAATCTGTTAGTCCAGGTGGAAGTGCAGGGCCGTGATGAATTGGCTGCGATCAGCACTGCATTGAACGTTGCCGTGGTGCAGTTGCGCACGAGTTTGCTGGGCGTCAACCATGAAACCAAGCAACTAGGCAGCGCGGTGTTGACCCTCAATACGCAATCGAGCGGCACGCTGACCGAAGTTGAAGAGCAGCAGTATCAGATCAGTCAGATTGCCGCAGCAGCGACCGAGCTGGCGGCGACCTCGCAGGGCGTGGCAAAAAGTTGTGAGCAGGCCTCCGACAGCGCCCGGCATACGCGCCAGATTGCTGAGGAAAGCAGCCGCGACAGCCAGCGCACGACCACGAGTATTCAGCAGCTCAATCAACGCTTGACGGATACCGCTGCGGCGCTGGGCCGGGTCAGCGAGCAGGGGCAACAGATTCAGTCGGTAGTTGATGCGATTCGTGGTATCGCCGAACAGACTAACTTGCTGGCCCTCAACGCGGCCATTGAGGCGGCGCGCGCAGGTGAGCAGGGCCGTGGTTTTGCGGTGGTTGCCGATGAGGTTCGCAGCCTGTCGCAACGGACTCAGGTCTCCACAGCGGAAATTGCCAGCACCGTCGACAGCCTGCGTTCTACCGTGAGCCAGGCTGTAGGCTTGATGGAGTCGGCGTGCGGTCAGGCGGTCAACGATGCGCAGTCGGTGACTGATCTGGGTCAGCGGCTGGTTGAAATCGCCAGTGCGGTGCAGGGTGTGACCGACACCCTGGCGCAGATTTCGACTGCGGTTGAAGAGCAGGCGAGCACGGCTGATGAAGTCAGCGGCAATATCCAGCAGGTCGACCAGGCAGCCGGGCGTTTGCTTGACGGTGCGCGGGCTGTCAATCAGGCGGCCGACACGTTGAGTAAAGGCAGTCGTGCGTTGAGCGACAACACCTCGCGTTTTCAGCTGGATTGAGGATTGAGTGAGACCTGCCCCCGAGCAATTCGGGGGCGGGAGAAGTGTCTGCTGAGTCTCCCGGTGCCAACTCCATCTAAATTAAACGTATTTCCTGTTGGAGCGAGGCTTGCCCGCGAAGAACGATAATGCGGTTTGTCTGCCACACCGCGTCGGCTGGTTCGCGGGCAAGCCTCGCTCCAACAGGGGAATAGAGGAGCCTTTTGGTGTTCTGTTTTAGGCAACAATAAATTCATTCTGTAATATTGGTGCGTGTCCTCTCCCTACCCATACTCGAACTGCACCCCGACGCCACCAGCCGGGGGCGAAAGGCCGGATCTGCTGACGGAGCAACCCTCACAAGGGGCGTCATAAAGCAGGCGAGAGCATTAAGTTTTTATCGCTCGCAGCACGCGAGTTTCCATGCATGACATGGATTTGAATCTGCCCTGGGTGCCGTCGGCACCTCCTGAAAAAACAACAACTATTGGCCAGCCGCATGACGATTGGCCAACAGGTGAGGGGACAACCATGCAACATTCTCACGCCGCGACACTGGGCGAAAATCGTGCCGTTTCATCGACCGTAAAACTGTACATCTGGGCAGCGGTCATTCTGGTGGTGGCCGAGGCAATCGGCGCGATCAGTATTCCCCTCGGCCCTGGCAAAGTAGTCCTGCTGCCTATGGTCTGGGCGCTGTTGATCGGCGCGGGCATCGGCATCTTCAGCCGCCGTCTGCCAGGTCCGATCGGCCTGAGCCTTGGTGATCAGGTACGTTCCGCTTCAATCCTGCAACCGGCTCTGTTGGTGTTCATCGCCAAGCTGGGCATGGTCGTTGGCGGTTCATTGCCGTTGGTGTTTGCCTCGGGTTGGGCGTTGTTGTTCCAGGAATTCGGCCACTTTGTCGGCACCGTGATCCTCGGTTTGCCGGTGGCGCTGATGCTCGGTATCAAGCGCGAAGCCATTGGCGCGACGTTCTCGGTAGGTCGTGAGCCAAGCCTGGCGATCATCGGTGAGCGCTACGGCATGGACTCCCCCGAAGGTCGCGGCGTACTCGCCGAATACCTGACCGGGACATTGTTCGGTGCGTTGTTCATTGCCGTCGTTGCAGGCTTCATTACCAGCCTCGGGATTTTCCATCCCAACTCGCTGGCGATGGGTTCGGGCATTGGTTCTGGCAGCATGATGGCTGCTGCGGCGGGCGCAATCGCGGCTCAACAGACGCCGGAAGTGGCCAAGGAAGTCATGGCGCTCGCCGCTGCGTCGAACCTGATCACCACCACTATCGGCACGTACTTCACGCTGTTCATTTCCTTGCCGCTGGCGGTCTGGGGCTACCGGGTTCTGGAGCCGATCATCGGCCGAACCACCAAAGCTTCGGTGATGAACAATGGTCCCAAGCATGACCAGGTGTCCCTTGAGGTCAAGGAGCTGGGTTGGGGCGGCCGGATCAGCGCGTGGCTGGCAGCGGGTGCGTTGGCATTGATCGCCAACTATGTGGGTTACAAGACACTGTCGCCTGCCGCCTTCGGTGGTATCGCGGTGATGATCCTGGCGGTATTCATCGGCGAGCTGATCTGTGTGGCCTTGCGCCGCAAGATTCCGGCGGTGTGCACCGTGTCGATTGTCGCGATGTTCATGACTTCTCCAGCATGCCCTTGGGCGGCTGAGATTGCGCAGATGGTCGGCTCGATCAACATGCTTGCAGTGATCACACCGATGCTGGCTTTCGCCGGTTTGTCGGTGGCCAAAGACCTGCCAGCGTTCCGCCTACTGGGCTGGCGCATCGTGCTGGTTTCGTTCCTTGCTAACTTTGGTACGTTCATTGGTGCTGTGTTGATTGCTGAGTTCTTTCACTAAGCACTGAGCGGTTGGCAATAAAAAACGCCGGGCAGATCGAATCTGCCCGGCGTTTTTATTTGGGTGGGGACTTGTCGTAGGACCGGCTTTAGCCGGGAGGAGACCGTGACCGTCACTAAAAATGTGTCGGCAGAAATACCGCCCTCCCGGCTAAAGCCGGTCCTACGGAAATGTGGCTTTGCCAGCTTTCGTAGGAGCGGCTTTAGCCGCGAGCGGAGTCAAGCAAGGTTTGCCTGCTCCACCAACCAGTCATGCACTGCCCGGCGGGCCGGGGTTTGCAGGGCGCCTTCGCGGTAGACCAGTACGTACTTCTTGCGCGCTGCAATCGGGTGGCCGAACGGGATGATCAGCGAGCCTTCTTCCAGCTCGTTGGTGATCAGCGCCTTTCGCGCAATCGCCACGCCCATGCCCATGATCGCCGCCTCAATGGTCAGGTGGTTGCGATTGAACGTGTGGCCTCGGCGCACGTCGATGCCTGAAGCGCCGATAGCATTCAGATAAAACTCCCACTCGGCGTACTCATAGCTGCCGCGCCACGCGGTGATGTCGTGCAGCAATGGGTAGTGCACCAACTGACTGGGGGTATCCAGCGGCGGCTTGCCTGCTTGCAAGGCTGGCGAGCAGACCGGGAACAGCTCTTCCTCCAGTAACGAAGTCGTCATCAGCCCCGGATAACTGCCGTCGTTGAGGTCAATCGCCAGGTCAAAATCGTCATCACGCAAAGAGCCGCTGCTGTCCTCGGCAATGATCCGCAACTGGATATCCGGAAACGCCAGCTCCAGTTGCGGCAGGCGTGGCATCAGCCATTTGCTCAGGAACGAAGGAATACAGCGCAGCTTGAACACGCCACCGATGCGTCCCGAGTGCAGCAGCCGCAGTTCATCATCAATACGGCTGTGAACCTCGTTGGCGACGATAGCCAGCCGTTGTCCTTCGGCGGTCAGCTCAAGACCACGACCGACCCGATGAAACAGCGCAAAGCCCAGCCGCTCTTCGAGCTGACGCATTTGCTGGCTGATGGCACCGGGCGTTACGTGCAGTTCGTCCGCGCAGCGGGTAAACGACAGGTGCCGGGCGGCACAGGCGAAAACCTGAAGCCATGCGTGCATTTGCGCGTTGAGGATTTTGCTCATCTATCAGTTCTGCTTAACCATGGCTTAGGAAGTTTCGTTTGTGGATCGCTTGGCTGGAGCCTAAAAATACCAGCACATAACAAAGTGTCTTTCGAGGCTGACAGCCTCTCACGAATCGAGCAAACCGTATGGCTATCAGCGTCTTCGACATGTTCAAAATCGGCATCGGCCCCTCCAGTTCGCATACGGTCGGACCAATGCGTGCCGCTGCGATCTTTACTGTGCAATTGCGCGAGCAGGATCTGCTGAACAAGGTCGAGCGTGTCGAGGTACGTTTGTATGGCTCGTTGTCGGCCACCGGCATTGGTCACGGCAGCGATCGTGCGACGGTTATCGGCCTGATGGGCGAGTGGCCTGACCAGGTAGACCCGGCGCTGGTAGCACCTCGTGTAGACGCTGTGCTGGAGCAACAGGTTCTGCTGCTCGGCGGCGAACAGCGCATTACCTTCGAATGGCAGCGCGACATGCGCCTGCTGGAAGAAAGCCTGCCTTATCACCCTAACGGCATGACGCTCTGCGCCTATGGTGCCACTGGTGAAGTGTATGAGCAGACTTATTATTCGGTCGGCGGTGGTTTCGTTGTTGATGCCGAACAGGCCGCCAGCGGCGTTCTGGACAGCGATACTACCGAGCTGCCTTACGATTTCTCCAGCGGTGCCCAACTGCTGCGCCTGTGCAAAAAGCATGGCCTGAGCATTTCTGCGCTGATGATGGAGAACGAGAAAGTCTGGCGCACCGAAGCGGAAATCCGTTCGCGGATTCTGCACATCTGGGGTGCCATGCAGGACTGCGTAAATAAAGGGCTGCGAGAGGAGGGGATCTTGCCCGGTGGCCTGAATGTTCGGCGTCGTGCGTTCAAGCTGCATCGTAGCCTGCAGGAGCTGGGTAAACCCAACGTGATCAGCTCGACCCTCAGCGCCATGGAGTGGGTCAACCTGTTCGCCCTGGCAGTCAACGAAGAAAACGCAGCGGGCGGTCGTATGGTCACTGCGCCCACCAATGGCGCGGCGGGGATCATTCCGGCGGTGCTGCACTACTTCATGAAATTCAATCCTGATGCCACTGAAGATGACGTCGTACGGTTCTTTTTGAGCGCGGCGGCGGTGGGCATTCTGTGTAAAAAGAACGCGTCGATTTCTGGTGCGGAAGTGGGGTGTCAGGGCGAAGTGGGTTCTGCTTGTGCAATGGCAGCTGCGGGCCTGGCAGAGATTCTCGGCGCTACGCCCGAGCAGGTTGAAAACGCTGCGGAGATTGGTCTGGAGCATAACCTGGGCCTGACCTGCGACCCGGTTGGCGGCCTGGTGCAAATACCCTGTATCGAGCGCAACGCGATTGCCGCGGTGAAGGCGATCAACGCAGCACAAATGGCTATGCGCGGTGACGGTGAGCATTTCATCTCCCTGGACCACGCCATCCGCACCATGCGCGACACCGGCGCGGACATGCTTGAGAAGTACAAAGAAACGTCCCGCGGTGGGTTGGCGGTGAAGTGGGTGGAGTGCTGAGACTCAACCGCTAGATACCTGTAGGGGCGAGCTTGCTCGCGATCCAATATCACTGCCGACATGTTCACCGACGGGATTTACGTTATCGCGAGCAAGCTCGCTCCTACAGGGGATCTCATTTCACTTCGGACAATTGGGTGATTCAGCCCGCAGCCAACTCCTGCTCCACCAACTTTGTCCACACCGCCACGCCCGAGCCGATCACTTGATCGTTGAAGTCGTGGCATGGTCTTGGTAGGAGCGAACTTGTTCGCGAGGCGGCGTACCTGACACATCGTCTCGCGAACAAGTTCGCTCCTACCGATTCGATCGCGGTTAGCCCGCAGCCAACTCCTGCTCCACCAGCTTGGTCCACACCGCCACGCCTGCGCCGATCACTTGATCGTTGAAGTCGTAATATGGGTTGTGCAACGCCGCTGATGGTTTTTCGCCGTCCACGCCCAGCCAGATGTAAGCGCCGGGGCGGGCCTGGAGCATGTAGGCGAAGTCTTCGGACGCCATGGACGGGTTACAACCCCACTGAACGTTTTCCTCACCCACCGCCGTAATCGCTGCACGACGAATCGTGGCCGCTGCATCGACGTTGTTCTCGGTCACCGGATAACCGACTTTGTAAGCCAGCTTGCCAGTCACGCCAAAAGCTACTGGCAATTGCTCGACGAACTCGCCAATCAACTTCTCGACCTTGTCGCGCACCGGGGTTTGCAGGCAGCGCACCGTACCGCGCAGCACTGCCGTTTCCGGGATCACGTTGATCGCTTCACCGGCATTGAACTGCGTGATGCTGACCACCGCCGAGTCCAGTGGCGAAAGCCGGCGCGAGACTATGGTCTGCAGGCCCAGCACCAGCTGCGCAGCGGCAACAATTGGATCAGCGCCTTTATCCGGCATGGCGGCATGGCTGCCTTTGCCGGTCAGGGTAATTTCAAAGGTATCCAGCGAAGCCATCATCGGCCCCGGATTGATGATCACCTGGCCGGCCGGTGCGCCAGGCCAGTTGTGCAGACCGTAAATGGCGTCCATCGGGAAGCGTTCGAACAACCCGTCATCAATCATTTTGCCCGCGCCGCCGAGGTTTTCTTCCGCAGGCTGGAAGACGAAATGCACAGTGCCTTTGAAATTGCGCGTCTCGCTCAGATGCCGGGCTGTGGCCAGCAGAATCGCGGTATGACCGTCATGACCACAGGCATGCATGCAGCCTTTGTGCGTCGACGCATGAGAGTGGGTGCCCAGCTCCTGAATCGGCAAGGCGTCCATGTCGGCACGAATGCCGATGCTCGGGCCTTCGCCAATACGCAAGGTGCCGACCACGCCAGTACCGCCCAGGCCGCGATGCACTTCAATGCCAAAGCTTTCGAGCAACTGCGCAACCCGCTCGGAGGTGCGCAGTTCCTCAAAGCCCAGTTCGGGGGCCGAGTGGAAATCGCGACGCCATACCGTGGCGTCTTCGATCAACGTTTGGGATAGCTTCATCAGTTTCACTCCAGGCTCGCTCCGTAACCGAAGCTGACCGCAGGTACGGCAGCCGTTTCGACCCAGACGCTTTTGACTTCACTGTATTCGCGCAGTGCGTCGAGGCCCGACGAACGACCGTAGCCGCTGTCGCCGTAACCGCCGAAAGGCGAGCTGACGTGGATGGTCTTGTAACCGTTGACCCAGAAGGTCCCGGCGCGCACTTGTTTGGCGACGCGGTGGGCGCGGCCGACATCGCGAGTCCATACCGCACCGGCCAGACCGAAGCGGCTGTCGTTGGCAATACGGATCGCTTCTTCTTCATCTTTGAACGGAATCGCCACGACCACCGGACCGAAGATTTCGTCCTGCGCGCAGTTCAGCGCGTTGTCGCCTGCCAGCACCGTCGGGTTGACGTAATAGCCCGGCACGTTCGGCAGCGGATCAGCATCAACACCCACCAGCTTCGCACCATCCTGGAGCGCATTTTCGACCATGCTCTTTACGTGTGCATATTGCTTGGCATTGTTGATCGGGCCGATCTGGGTTTCAGGGTCGCTCGGGTCGCCGACCTTGAATTGTTTACCCGCCGCAGCCAGCGCAGTGGTGAAGCGCTCGAAAATTGATTCCTGCACCAACAGGCGCGAACCGGATACGCAGCTTTGACCTGCACCAGAGAAAATCGCCGCCTGAGCGCCGCGCAGGGCGACTTCCAGATCTGCGTCTTCAAAGACGATGTTCGCCGACTTGCCGCCCAGTTCCAGTACGCACGGAATGCAACGTTGTGCGGCAGCAGTCGCGATGTGACGACCGGTGGCGGGCGAACCCACGAACACCACTTTGCGGATATCAGCCTTGGCGATCAGTGCTTGGCCGATGGTGTGACCGAAACCGGCGACCACGTTGACCAGACCTTTTGGCACACCGGCGCGTTCGATCAAAACAGCTACCACCAGCGAAGACAAAGCGGTCAGCTCGGACGGTTTGAGAATCACCGCGTTACCAGCCGTGATCGCCGGTGCGATCTGCCAGCCGCAGGTGAAAATCGGTGCGTTCCACGGGGTGATTTGCAGCACCGTGCCCAGTGGTTCGTAGGTCACGTAGTTGAGGTGCGAGGTCGGCACCGGAATCACTTCGCCGTGCAGCTTGTCAGCCCAACCGGCGTAGTACTCGAACATCTCGGCGACTTTCGCCACTTCAACGTTGGCATCGCGAATTGGCTTGTTGGCCGTGATGGATTCGATCTGCGCCAGATTGGCGGCTTCCTGACGAATCAATGCGCCGACCTGATACATCAAGCGGCCACGGGCCTGAGCGGTCAGTGCTGCCCATTGGGCCTGGGCGGTTTTCGCCACTGCATCGATAGTTGCTACCAGCGATGCGTCGGCATCGGGAAAACTCAGCATCAGGCTGTCATCGTGGGCGTTGCGCACTTCAACCGGTTCGCCATGGCCTTCGACGAACTCGCCGCCGACGTAGCTGGCCACAGTGTTGCGGTCGCCCCAGTACGGGCGCATCAGTTCCAGCAGTTTTTGCGTGCTCATCGGTTATTCCCCTTTGCCGAACAGCTGGGCATCGGTCCGCTGGACGATGCAGTTGAAGTCTTCCCCATCCGGCAGCGTTTCGCTGCTGGCGGCCCACAGCTGGGCGACAATGCGCGCCAATGGCAGGTCCATATCAAGGCTCGCGGCCAGATCGCTGGCCAGGCCGACGTCCTTGCGCATCAGGCCCATGGTGAAGCCGGAGTTGTAGGTTTTGTTCAGTACCCAGGTCGGGAACATCACTTGGGTGGCGCCGCTACGGCCGGAACCGGCATTAAGGCCGAGCATCAGTTTTTCCGGATCGACGCCCGCTTTGGCGGCCATGCTCACGGCCTCTGCGGTGCTGATCAGGTGGCAGGCGGCGAGCATGTTGTTGGCGATCTTCGCCACGTTGCCCGCGCCGCATTTGCCGACGTGAACACGGGTGCCGCTCATGCCTTCAAGGACTGGCAATACTTTTTCCAGGTCTGCGTCTTCTGCGCCGATGACCATGGACATAGTGCCGGTGGCTGCACCTTTAGGGCCGCCGGAAACCGGTGCGTCGATGAAGCCAATGTTCTTTTGCAGCAGAGCGGCGGCCACCTTGCGACTGGCTTCCGGTGTAGAGGTGGTGGTGTCGACCACGATCAGGCCAGCGTTGCCGTGCTGCAGCACGCCTTCAGCGCCCAGGCAAACCGATTCAACGTGTTCTGCTTTTGGCAACGACAGGATCAGCACGTCGACCTGTTTGATCAGTGCGGTGCGGTCAGTCACCGGTTTAACGCCTTTACTCTCGGCGATTTCCAGTGCGGCTTGCGACAGGTCAAAGCCGCTTACGTCAAAGCCTTTGCTGGCCAGGGTCGCAGCCATGCCGCCGCCCATGTTGCCCAGTCCAATCACGCCTACTTTTAAAGTCATTCAGAATGCTCGCTCAGCTGTTTGACAGGCTACGTCGCACCGTCAATGGTTATCGGCAGATGAACCGAGTATGGACACCGCTCTGCACACACAGCAATAATCACCAAATTCATTTTTGTTGCGTTGAAAGCAACGCAGGTGGCCCATGAGTCTGGTTCAGGATCGACGCATTCTTTATTTCTTCGAGGCCGTACGACTGGGCAGCGTTCGTGCAGCTGCGGATTTTCTCGACGTTGCGCCGTCTGCAGTCAGTCGGCAGATCGCCCAGTTGGAGCATGAGTTGGGCGCACCGTTGCTGGAGCGCCATCGCCGCGGGGTGAAACCGACTGAGGCGGGGGATCGCGTGCTGGCTTACTACCGTCAGCGACTTTCTCAGCAGGAGGTTTTGCTGGAGTCGCTGCAAGCGTTGCGCGGTTTACAGAGTGGTTCGGTGGTGTTGGCCATTGGTGAAGGGTTTATCGATGGCCTGACCGAGCCGCTGACAAAGTTCTCGACGCTGTATCCCAAGGTCGAACTGCAAGTGAACGTGTGCGGCACCAACGAAGTGATCCGTCAGGTGGTAGAAGACGAAGCTCACATCGGCCTGGTGTTCAACCCGCCCGCTGACCCGAAGATTCGCTCACACGCCCACCAGAAACAGCCGGTCTGCGTGATGGTCAGCCCCGATCATCCGCTGGCGCAACATGACGGGCCGATCCCCCTGAAAGGTCTGGACAGTTATCGGTTGGGGTTGCTTGGAGTGTCCTACGGTATCCGCCAGATCCTGACTCAGGCCGAACAGCAGTCGGGTGTTTCCCTGATGCCAACCCTGACCTGCAACACCTTCGCCATGCTCAAGCGCTTTGCCATGAGCGGTGGCGTAACCCTGTTGCCAACCTTTGTGGTGGTGGATGAACTGGCGAGTGGCAAGCTGATCGCGTTACCACTGGAATCCCAAGTGTTCAGTGAATCCCAGGTACACATCATCAGCCGGCTGGGCAGGCAATTGAGCGTCGGTTCGAGCCGATTGCTGGTGCAGTTGCAGCAGGACATGACGGCGTTTAACGGGAAGTGAAGGACGTCGCTTCCACAGGAACACACTGACGACGTGGGACCGGCTTCAGCCGGGAAGAGGCCAGTACAGTCAATACATCTTTATCGTCAGAAATGCAGCCTTCCCGGCTAAACGGAGCGGCACCCGGCCGGTCCTGCTGGATGGCGCTTGCCTGCGATAAAGAACGCTGCAGATATCAGGTCCGTTACGTCCAGGCCTATCGCGAGCAAGCTCTGCTCCCACAAAAGTCCACTCAGTGCGCGCCACGCCACCAGCACTTTAAGAATCGTCTGATTCTGACTCTTCGGACAGCTCCTTAAGATTGCGTCTCTCAATAGCCCGGCACCAGGCACAACGTCTGTTGCTGCATTTTGATTGACTCAGCGGAGCTCGACATGAAAAAGACTTTACTGGCGCTTGGTGCGATGGCCGCAGTTGCCTCTTCGTTTAACGCCTCGGCAGCAGATGGCACCATCAACTTCACCGGTCAGATCAACAGCCAGACTTGTACCATCGAAGGCGCCACCGCCGGCACGTTGGTCAAGGCCGTTGCTTTGCCAAAGGTTTCAACGTCGTCACTGGCCACCGTCGGTAAAACCGCCGGGCGTGTCGGTTTCACTCTGGCGCTGACTGCCTGCACGGGTAGCAGCGCGTTGGTGCGTTTCGAACAGGGCGCGTCGGTTGATGCCGCAACCGGCAACCTGCGTAACCAGACCGCTAACGGTTCCAACGCACAGATCCAGATCCTCAACGCGAACTTTGCGCCGATCAATCTGCAAACCAATTCGGGTTCGTTGTCGACCGCTATCACTGAGGAAGCCGCAAGCCTGCAGTTCTACGCGCAGTACATCGCCGCTACTGCCGCAGCGACTGCGGGTCAGATCACGTCCAACGTCCAGTTCTCCATGGATTACAACTGATCCTGTACGCCCGGGGTCAGGCTCCGGGCGTTGATCGAGCCAATCTTATGAAAACTTCTTTCCTCAAGCGTGCCGCGTGTGCGCTGTGCAGTGCATTTTTTGTTATCGGGATTTCACCCGTATCGGCCAATGTGGTGATTTCAGGCACTCGTGTGGTCTATCCGGCCAGCGAGCGGGAAATCACCCTCAAGCTCGATAACGTGGGTCAGGAGCCGTCTCTGGTTCAGGTCTGGATTGACCGGGGCGATCCCCAGTCGCGTCCCGATCAGGCTGATGCGCCTTTTTTGCTGACGCCGCCGATTGTGCGGATTTCGGCAGGGCGTTCGCAGACCCTGCGTATCACTTATACCCATGACCCATTGCCGACAGACGTCGAATCGGTGTTCTGGCTGAACGTTCTGGACGTTCCGCCCAACCCGAAAAATGCCGACAGCAACTTTATTCAACTGGCTTACCGGTCACGGATCAAACTCTTTTACCGCCCGGAGCAATTAAAGGGTTATGCCGAAGACGCACCCGCCGCGGTGAGCTGGAAGCTGGTTTCAACCGTCAATGGCGTCGTATTGCGCGGCTCTAATCCAACTGCGTTCAGCGTCTCTTATAACAAGACTGAGCTGGTGGCGGCGGGTAAGACCTACAGCAGCAAGGGCGGAATGATCCCGCCACGAGGCGTGCAGGATTTCCCGCTGGAAGAGTTGAAAAGCATACCGTCCGGGGCGCTGACCCTGCGTTACGAATGGATCAACGACTACGGCTCAAGCAAGTCCGTCGAGACCCGCCTCAGCAATTGATTGCACGCGGTGCTTACGGTTTTGGCTAAGCACGCTGACCGCCATTTTCGCTAACTCCGGCCAGACAGGCTGGACCTCTGCTGCTTGCTCTGATGATGCAAGCCTGTCCAGGATGACTACTCATGTTTGATTTTATCTGCCCGGCCATGCGCCTCAGGGTGCGGCAGCCGTGTGCGCTTTTTGTTTTGCTGACGATGCTGCCTTGCAGTGTTTTGGCAGACGACAGCGAGCATGTGGACTTCAACCCCGCTTTCATCACTGACAGCCAAGGACGAGCGGTGGATGTATCCCAGTTCGAAAATGGCAATCCTCTTGCGGCGGGCGGTTATCGCGTTGACCTGTATTTGAACGGCAACTGGCAGGGGCGCGAGTTGCTGACGGTGCGTAAGGACAGCGCGACGGGGAAAGCTCACTTCTGCTTCACACTGGATGATCTGACCCGCTGGGGGCTGAATCTTGAGGCTCTGCCAAACCGTGATCGGCAAGCGGATTTGCTGAAAGACCCGGAATGCGTCGAGCTGTCACTACTGGCGCCCGACATCAATGTCGAAGTGGACATGAGTGAGTTACGCACCGACGTGAGTATTGCCCAGGCCTATTTGAAGCGGGTCTCCCGTGGCTACGTCGACCCGAAAAACTGGGATCGCGGTATCAATGCTGCGTTCGTCGGTTACAACGCAAATCTCTACCAGAACGACAATCAGGGCGTAGCCAGTACTCAGTCTTATCTGGGTCTTAACACCGGTGTCAATCTGGGCGACTGGCGTCTGCGGCATAACGGCTCGTACAGCTACAACCGATCTGCCCAAGGCCCGTCAAGCAAGGGTTATCAAGCGGTCAGCAGTTATGCACAACGCGATATCACAGGCCTGAAATCGCAACTGACTATGGGCGAGTACTACACCCCCGGCGAGTTGTTCGACAGCGTGCCTTTCAGTGGTGTGCAGCTCGGCAGCGACGATCGTATGTTGCCAGATTCCATGCGCGGCTTTGCCCCACCGATCAGGGGGGTGGCGGACACCAATGCCCGGGTTACGGTGCGTCAGGGTGAAAGCATTCTTTACGAAACAACGGTCGCACCGGGGCCGTTTGTGATTGATGACCTGTACAGCACCGGTTATTCAGGGGATCTGTCTGTCACCGTCACGGAGGCAGACGGCCGCACCCGGAGTTTTATCGTGCCGTTTGCCTCGGTCGCGCAATTGCTGCGCCCCGGCACCACACGTTTCAACATCACGGCGGGGCGTTACCGCGATGAATACCTGAACAATACGCCGGAGTTTGTGCAGGGCAGCTATCAACGCGGTATCTCGGACAGATGGAGCGCCTACACCGGCAGCATCATCGCCGAGCAGTATCTGGCGGTGCAGGCGGGCGCGGCCTGGAGCACGCCCTTTGGGGCAATGGCGCTGGACGTCACCGAATCCCGTGCGACAGGTCTGGAGCAAAGCGCTGGAGCACTCGATTCCAGCATGCGTGGGCGCAGCTATCGGCTGACTTACAGCAAGCTGCTGGATTCCACCCAGACCAACTTCACGGTGGCGGCGTATCGCTTCTCCAGCGAAGGCTATTTGAATTTCAGCGACTATGCGCAATTGCGCAGTCGAGACACCGGCACGCTTTATCGACAACGCAGCCGCTTCCAGCTGAACATCAATCAGCCGCTGGGTGAGCGTCGTGGCAACGTCTATGTCACCGGCTCGGCGCAGAACTATTGGGGTGGTGATCAGCGCAGCAACGTGACCTATCAGGCCGGTTACAGCAATGGTTACAACTGGGGTTCGCTGAACGTGGGCGCCAGTCGGACGCGAGACTTCAACGGCGCCTTTCAGACTCAATATCAGGTTGGCGTAAACATCCCGTTTGGTCGCACACGCTCCAATTACATCAGCAGCACCCTGCGCTACACCGACAGCGGCGACAGCAATACTCAGGTTGCCTTGGGCGGCAGCGCCGGCGAGCGCAATCAGCTTAATTACAACGTCTACGGTTCGGCGGACAAGAACGCTGGCAACACCACCAGCAGCGCCGGTTCTTCCATGCAATATCGCGCTGAGCAATCCACCCTGAGCGCCGGAGTCAACACGGGCAAAGGCTACAAACAGGCCAATGTGGGCGCAAGCGGCAGCCTGGTTGCTCACGCAGGCGGTGTGACATTCGGCGCTGATCAGGGCGAAACCATGGCGTTGGTCAAAGCCGAAGGCGCCAGTGGGGCCCGGGTCGGCAACGCCTCGAACGCGGTGGTTAATGACAGTGGTTATGCGTTGGTCGCGGGCTTGATGCCTTACCGCCAGAACGACATCGCCCTGGACCCGAAAGGCATCTCCGACAACGTGGAGCTGGAGACCACTTCGCAAACCATCGCGCCGCGTTTTGGGGCGATCAGTCTGGTCAAGTACGAAACCGTCAGTGGTACGCCAATCCTTATGCAGGTAGTGCGTGACGACAAACAGAATCTGCCGCTGGGCGCTCAGGTGAAAGACCCGCAAGGCAACTTCCTGACCATGGTCGGGCAGGGTGGGCGTCTGTTCATTCGGGCCAATGAAAACAAAGGTGAGCTGCTGATCAGTTGGGGCAGCAAGCCGGGCGAAAGTTGCGCGTTGAACTACGCCTTGCCCGCCGATCACAACCCGGCGCAAAGCGGTTACGTACAGATGAAAGCCACCTGCAAAGTGCGCTGAGCCAACACCCGCCGGACCGTAGGAGTTTCTGCCGCATCGCCGCCGCTGCGCGCGAGGCCGCGATAGCGGTGTATCAGAAAGGATGCCATCGCTGCCTCGCCGTGCTCGTGAGCTCCTAAAGAAAAGCATTCAAAATCAGTAATTTATATTTTTTCTGAACGCTTAGCTCAGTTAGTTATGCGTTTTTTAACAGGAGTCCACATGAAAGATTTTCTGCTGAAACCCGTCCCCGCCAAGTGGTGCCTGGGTGCGTTTGTTTTGTTGTTTTGGGTTGGGCAAAGTTGGGCGACTTGTTCTTTCCTCGGCTCGGATAACAATTCGACCTTTACGGTGACCGTGCCCGCAACCCTCGCCGTGCCAAAAAACACACCCAACGGTACAGAGCTTTTTCGATCAAGCCCCGTCACGCTCTCGAACGTACCTGGAGTTACATGTTCTGGCGACGGATGGGGCTACTACAACAGTAGAGGTGCAACGGCAGAGAGCGACCCCAGTCCAATCGGCACGACCGGACTGGGCTGGCGTTACATTTACCAAGGATATGCATTACGTGGGCACCCTTCAGCCGGAACTTTCAGTGGTGGCGCAGGGATCAATGGCACAACTGCCGCGCTGCAAATTGTAAAGATTGGTACGGTCACGTCGGGTTCCATCTCCGGCGGCGTCATCGGCACGTTTCGCGTTGGCAGCAACAATCTGGATGTGTCCAGAATGAGCCTGTCCAATGCGATCAATATCACCGAAGTCAGTTGTCAGACGCCATCAGTCAACGTCGCTTTGGGTAAACATCGCAGCAGCGAATTCGGCGCTGTTGGCAGCTCCATCGGGCAGACAGCGTTCAATATTCAGCTTAATAACTGCCCTGGCGGGCTTGGCGGCATCAGTTATCGGTTGGACCCGGTCAATACCGCATTCAACGCAGGTCAGGGCATTCTTGCGTTAGATGCTGGCGGGGCGACAGGTGTTGGCATCCAGATCACTAACGCGAGCAACGGTGCGATCGGTCTAGGTGAGGTGCATAGTTTTCGCACTGCGCCGCCAGCTGGTAATTACTCGATCCCTCTGCGCGCCGCTTACTACAAAACCGCTAATACGGTCACCGGCGGGCCGGCCAACGCTTCCCTGCAATTCACCATTACTTATCAATAAGTACTGCCTTTTAAGATTCGCCTTATGTCCGCCAAAGGGCATAAGGCTTACTTTGCCCTCATGAAACTACGTCAATTCATTGATCCGCTGGACTCGTCCTTCTCGACCCCCAAGGCCGCGCGCAAGCTGTTGCACTTGTTCGCCATTGCCTTGGTGCTGGGTTTTTATGCCGGAATCTATAGCTACCTGAGCGCCCGCCTGAGCGAGGAGATTTCTCTGCGTCGCAGTGACATGAATGCGGCGATTTCCGATGCGCAGAGTTTTTTCGTCAGCCGCCAGACACTGCTGAAAACCCTCGGCCTTGCCGCCGTGCGTAATGTCACCGCGCCGCAAAACAGTGCCAGCGTCATGCAGGGTGAGGAAGTGCATTTCGGCCTGGGCGCTGGCGACCAAAGCTGGAGCCTCTGGCTGACCAAGCGAACGGTCAGTTACCTGCGTACCAACAAGGTCAATCTGCTCTACGTTGGCAAAGCTGACAGCAGCGAAGTCGTGCGTCTTTTCACCGCCAGCGACACCGTACCTGTGATCCCCGCAGCCGTGTTGGCGCGTTTGCGTCTGGGCGATCATCAGGGTGATATCGCTGACGATGACCTGTGGCTCACGGACCAACATTCGTTGAATGCGTCGTTGTACATTTTTACCCGCCTGGACGAGCGCAGCAGCGAATCTGGCTGGCTAGGCTTTGAGGTCGAGTCGCCAGATCTTATGAGTGCCCTGCACAAAGAGAGCGCTGGACAATTCATGTTGCTCGACGCTGAAGGTCAACTGATTTTCGCCAGTGCTGATCGGCGTCCGCTGTCGTTGGCCCTTGAGCAACTGAGCGCCAGGCAGTCTTTTGGTTTCGTGGGCAAAGGCTGGATGCCTGACCACCTGGCGATCCGCAAGCAACTGGGCTACTCGGACTGGCAGATCGTATACGCCATTGAAATGCGCTCGCTGCTGCCGGTCCTGGGTCTACCTTTTTTAATTTGCCTGCTGTTTTGCGTGGTCATTACCTGGCTTATGTATCGGTTGGTACGGCGTATTGATCAACGACTGATTATCCCTGCGGGCCATCGCATCGAAGCGCTCGTCGAGAGTGAGGCCTTTAGCCGCGCAGTGATCCAGATTGCTCCGGTGGCGCTGTGTGTCTTGCGTCGTCAGGACGGCGCTGTCGTGCTGGAAAATCCGCTGTCCCAGCAATGGCTGGGCGACGGCAGCGAGCGTCAGCAACTTTGTCATGGCTGGATCCGGCGCGGTTTCGACGACATTGATCAGAACAGCACCGATGAGCTGCAGATGGCCGATGGTCGGCACCTTTACCTGAGTTTCGCTCCCACCCGCTACAAGCGCGAAGATGTGCTGATCTGTGCGTTCAGCGATATCAGTGCGCGCAAACAGGTGGAGGTCGCGCTGGAGCAGGCAAGGCGTATGGCGGACGCGGCCAACGAAGCCAAAACGTTGTTCCTGGCGACCATGAGCCACGAAATTCGCACACCGCTGTATGGCGTGCTCGGCACCCTTGAGTTGTTAGCGCGTACGGCTTTGAGTGAACAGCAGAAGAACTATCTGAAGGCGATCGAAGGCTCGTCCGCCAACTTGCTGCAGTTGATTTGCGATGTGTTGGACGTATCGCGGATTGAGGCCGGTCAATTGCAGCTGGAGATCAGCCGCTTCTCGCCCCTGGCGCTGATCGAGGAGGTGATCCAGGGCTACGCCGCAGCGGCACAAAGCAAAGGCTTGCAGCTGTTTGCCTGTATCGATCCGCAGCTGCCGGACTGGCTCAACGGTGACGTGACCCGTATCCGGCAGATACTCAATAACCTGTTGAACAATGCCCTGAAATTCACTGACAGCGGACGGATTATCTTGCGGGTCCGGCTCGACAGCCGGGACGGTGAGCGGGTCACGCTGCACTGGCAGGTATCTGATACTGGCAAGGGTATTTCTCACGACAGTCAGCAGCACTTGTTCGAGCCGTTTTATCAGGCCGATGGCAACACCAACGTGGTGGCTGGCACTGGTTTGGGCTTGTCGATCTGCAAGCGTTTGATGCATTTGATGAACGGCAGTATGCGGGTCGTGAGTGAGCCGGGTCTGGGCAGCAGCTTTACGTTGCATCTGTCGCTGGAGCAGTTGCCTGCTGTCGGCCATGCGTTGTTCGCCAACCCGTTACTGGCAGAACAGGTTTACGTGGTATCGCCGATTCGTGAACTGGCCGAAAACCTCTGCGGCTGGCTGTGCCGCTGGGGCGCCAGGGCGCAGGTCGGCGTGCCCGGCGTTAGCGACCAGCCGGATGCTGCAGTTTTGCTCGAAGTGCATCCGGGCCGCGTGCAAGGCTCGCTCGCGCCGGATTGGTCCGGTGCCCGGGTGGTCGCGGCCACCGATATTCATGGCGACACCCTTGGCTCGGCGCTTGAGCCGGTCAGCCTCAACAGCCTGCCTGCGCTGCATCGGGCTCTGGCCTCGGCGCAGGGCCAGACTGTGGAATTGAAGGCGCCACTGGACGATACCCGTGCGGCCTTCAATCTCGGCATTCATGTCTTGGTGGCTGAGGACAACGTAATCAATCAACTGATTCTGCGTGACCAGCTGGAGGAGTTGGGTTGTACGGTCGAGCTTGCTGACGATGGCGTTGCAGCCCTGGAAATGTGGCAAGCGTCATCCTTCGACCTGATCCTCACCGACATCAACATGCCGCGCATGAACGGTTACGAACTGGCCGTACAGTTGCGTCGCCAGGATTGCAGTCTGCCGATTATCGGTGCCACCGCAAATGCGATGCGCGAAGAAGGCGACAGGTGCATGGAGGCGGGCATGAATCAGTGCCTGATCAAACCGTTTGCATTACGTGCCCTTTACAACTGCCTGGAACCTTACCAAAGGAGTAGCAATTGAAGCCCTATCGGGTACTGATCGTTGAAGACCATCCCTTTCAACATGAGTACTTGCTGCACCTGTTCAGCGATTTGGGTGGCTTTCAAGTCGATGCGGTCTGGGATGGTCCGACCGCGCTGACGCGCTTGAGTAGCAGCCACTACGATCTGGTCGTCAGTGACTTGTTCATGCCAGGCATGGACGGCGTACAACTGATCGAGAAGCTGGCCGGGCTGCCTGATTGTCCAGCTTTGGCGTTGATGAGTGTTGCTTCGCGGCGGATGCTGGTCAGCGCCGGGCTGGCGGCCAAGAACCTGGGCCTGAATGTCATCGGGCTGATTTCAAAACCGGTGGAAGCGCAGGCTATCGTTCGTTTGCGCGATGGCCTTGATGCGTTACGCAAACGTGGCAGCGCGCCTGTCGGTAGCCCGTTGCGGCATGATCGGCAGCGACTGCTGCAAGCTATGCGCAGCGGTCAGATCCAGCCGTGGTTTCAACCCAAGAAGTCGTTGAAGGATGGTCGAATTTGCGGTGCCGAGGCGCTGGTGCGTTGGCAGCACCCACAGCTGGGCACGCTGATGCCCGGCGACTTCCTGGCGGCAATCGAACGGTTGGCACTGGAAGAGGAACTGCTCTGGCTGATGTTAGAGCGTACCCTCGAAGTTCAGGCGTATTGGCGCAAGCGGGGGTACGAGGTTTCGGTATCGATCAACTTGCCGACCCATTTGCTTGACAGCCATGACCTGTCCGACCGGCTGCATGCCCGCGTACTGGCCCTTGGGGGCGAGCCGCGCTCGATCTGTTTCGAACTGCTTGAAACCTCAACCACTCAAGCTCTCAGCGCCTACTACGCTGGGGCTTGCCGCTTGCGCATGATGGGCTTTGGCCTGGCTCAGGATGATTTCGGCAAAGGCTTCAGTTCTTATTTCAACCTGATCTCCACCCCGTTCAGTGAACTGAAAATTGATCGATCACTGGTCAATGGCTGTGTCGAGAACGAAAGCATGGCCGCCGCTTTACAGAGCATCGTCGAGCTCAGCGGCAAGCTGGGCCTGACAGTGACTGCCGAAGGCGTGGAGACACAGGCTGAACTGGCCTTCTTGCGCAAGATTCGTTGCGACCAAGCGCAGGGTTTTCTGATCTGTGCAGCGGTTGCCCCAGAACTGTTTCTCGATTTGCTGCGTGAAGATGGCCAGACGCCAGCACTAAAATGATCTGCTACTGTCTATTCATGAGCATGCCAGGGAGTGGCGACCAAGCTGTAAGCAGTGGCTGCGGCACATTCCCTTCATAAACGGCAGCGCTTGATGAAACATGAAAGCCTGAAATTAGGTGCCTTGGCGCTAAGCTCTCAGCGGCTCAACAAGTTGCTGCTGATAATGGCCGGTTTGTCCTTGTTGCTGATCGGTACGTGCTGGTGGGCAATTGACCGTGTGCTGGAAGAAGAGCGCGATAAGGTCAATTTTCACTTCGCCCGACTGGTAGAAAGTATTCATGAATACGAGTCCTTTCTGCACAACGTGGCCGACGCTTACGATCGCACCAGCCAGAATGTGAAAACCGACGTTCGGCCGATGTCCCGTGTGGAGTTGATGCAGCAGGGTGACGAGCGGGTGTTTCAGAACCGTGGTCTGGCCATGTCTCAGCCATTCACCCTGAGCGAGCGCACTCGCTATAGCCCGACCGAGTTGCAGGGCGCCTATTCTCTGGGCGTGCAATTGACTGACTACTACAGCACCTTCTGGTCGAGTTCTTATTATTCAGCGCCTCAGACTTTTCTTTTTTCACCGTCGGATCAGTTCAATATCGCGGTCCCCGGCATTGATGGTTCGCGCAAGCAGGCTGCGTTGCTCAAGGGTAATTTCTTCGACGTCACCGGTCGTCTGTTTCAGGCTTTACTCCAGCAGCGCGGCCAGTTGAACGACACCCATGTACGCTGGATGCGTGCACCCCCTGATTTGCTGCCAGGTACCCGAAACATCATTGCGTTTATCGGCGTCGACATCACGCCCGAGATCATGCCCGCTCGGCAGGATAACGGCCTGCTGATCTTCGCCGCGCTGCTCGATGCGGGCAAGTTCAATGAGCTGGATCGCCTGCTTGAGCGGCCCATTGAAAACGAGGTCACGTTGATTTCCCCGACTGGTGAGGTATTGCTGGGGATGGCCCAGGATCATATCGATAGCCCCATGGGCCTGAGTCTCGACAGTCACGGCCTGCATTTCAAAGTCAGCTCATCGGGCAGTCAGCAGTGGGTCGGCTTGTACACCGTCAGCTATAAAAGCTTCTTTCGTTATGCGCAGTGGCCGCTGCTTGGCATCTTCAGCGTGTTTCTGCTTGCGCTGTTCGCAGGCTGGCGAGTCAACCGTTGGTATCGCACGCAAATAGTCGACCCTGCGCAGCGCGCCAATCGGCGTCTTAGTGAAAGTGAAGCGTTTAGCCGGGCCATGCTGCACAGCGCACCGGTTGGGCTGTGCGTGGTGCAGCGCAATAACAGTAAAGTCCTGCTGGAAAACCAGCGTGCCCAGGACTGGCAAGGCACTGCGGAACTGATCAGCCTGCTCAAGCGCGACTATCAGGATCAGGACCCGCAGGAAGTACAGATCGAAGTCGCCGGTCGGCATTTACTGGTGTGCTTCGTGTCCACTCGTTATCAAGGCGAAGACGTGGTGTTGTGCGGCTTCAACGACATCACCCGGCACGTGGATGACGCGCAGCTGATGGAGCAGGCCAGGCTTTCTGCCGATCAGGCCAGCGCCGCCAAGACCTTGTTTCTGGCGACCATGAGCCATGAAATCCGTACGCCGTTGTATGGCGTGCTGGGCAACCTTGAGCTGCTCGGGCTTACCGAACTCAGCCCCCGCCAGCACGATTACTTGCAGACCATCCAGCGCTCGTCGTCAGTCCTTTTTCAATTGATCAGCGATGTGCTGGACGTATCGAAGATCGAATCCGGGCAAATGGCTCTGGAAACCTCGACGTTCAGCCCACTGGATGTCTTCGAGGATGCCGTGCGCAGTTACGCTGCCACCGCAGGCAACAAGGGCCTGCAGGTGTTCGCCTGTGCCGATGCGAACCTGCCTGCCCAGATGTGCGGCGACAGCGGACGCATCCGTCAGATCATCAATAATCTGCTCGGCAACGCGGTTAAATTCACTGACTCGGGGCGCGTGGTGCTGCGTTTGAAAGTCACCGATCTGGACCAGACTCATGCCTCGCTGCAATGGCAGGTTTCCGACACCGGGCCGGGCATCAGCGAGAAGCAGTTGACTCAATTGTTCAAACCGTTCGCGCAGGTCAGCGGCAGCGAACGGGCAGGGGGCGCAGGCTTGGGACTGTCGATTTGTGCGCGTCTCGCCGAACTGATGGATGCCAACCTGCGTGTGGTCAGCGAGCCAGGTCTGGGTAGCAGTTTTTCGTTGCATATCCGGCTTCCTGTGGTACCGGGGCCGTTGGCTGATTGTGCGGATATCGAGCTGGATGATGTGGCGGTGTATGTTCGCGCGCCTATGAAAGAGCTGGAGCAAAACCTGATCGACTGGCTCAGTCGCTGGGGCGCCAGAGCCATGGTGTTGCCCGACGATTTCAACGGTAACAGCCAGTCACTGTTGCTCGATATGGGGCAGAGCAACACGGAGTTGGCGACCTGGCACGGCCAGCGGATTACGGTCAGTGAGCGAGGGCAAAGCCAGCCGCAGCCAACGGAACAAGGCTGGGAAGTGAGTTCTTTTGATATTCGTGCGATTGCTCGTGCCCTGACCCTTGCGAGTCACGGGCCGGCGCGTCAGTTGGCATCGAGGCGTACCGACACAGCGATCCCTGAAGGGCTGCGCGTGCTGGTGGCTGAAGACAATCCGATCAACCGGGCGATCTTGCAAGAACAACTCGAAGCGCTGAGCGCTCGGGTAGTGACTGCCGAAAACGGTGAGGAAGCGTTGCAGCGTTGGGCGCCAGAGTTGTTCGACCTGATTATCACCGACGTCAACATGCCGCTCCTCAATGGCTACGAGCTGACTCGCGCGTTGCGAGCGCGTGATGTGCTCACCCCTGTCATCGGGGTTACCGCCAATGCGTTGCGTGAGGAGGGCGAGCAGTGTCTGGCAGTCGGCATGAACGCCTGGATCGTCAAGCCGCTGAGCCTCAAAACCTTGCGCCAGGCTTTAATCACTCATTGCGGGGCGGGCAGCACGCAACTGCCTTCACCGGTTGTTGACCAAGCTGGCGATATGGAGGGCTGGATCAGCTTTTCGCCGGCTATGCATCGGCTGTTTATCGAGACCATGCAAGACGACATCAACATGACTGTGCAGGCCCTTGAGCAGTCCGACAGCGCTGGTGTGGTGCGACATTTGCACCGTATGAATGGCTCATTGGCGTCAGTGCGTGCCTCGCAGTTGTCCACAGCCTGCAATGAGCTGGAAGTGCTGTTGCTGGATAAACCGTTGAATGCTGAATCGACCCATGCTGTGCGAGTCTTGCTAAAACGTCTGGAGGTAATGCTGCGTGCGTTACCCGCCGATCCCGGAACAGACGAATCGCCATCCAGTGGCAGGTAGCCAATGAAGAAAATAAAAGTCGTGATCGCGGATGACCACCCGATCGTATTGTTCGGGCTACGCGAAATCATCCAGCGGGATGGGCGCTTCGAGGTGGCTGCCGAGGCGACCAGTTCCAGTCAGTTGATTGCCGAGCTGAATACCCACGAGCCTGAGGTGGTTATCACCGACTTCAACATGCCTGGCGACTCGACTTACGGCGACGGTCTTAAACTCGTCGAGTACCTGATCCGGCGGTTTGTTAACACGCAGGTTCTGGTCCTGACGATGATTTCCAACAACCTGATCCTTTCCCGGCTGCATGAGCTGGGCGTGATGGGCGTCATCCAGAAAAACCATCTGCACGAAGAAATCGAGAACGCGCTGAACGCTCTGGCGTTGAATCGTAGTTATCGGGGGCCGGCGCAGGAAGCGATTTCAGTGCAGGTGAACACCCAGCAAGTGGATGAACGCTTCGCCAGCCTTTCACCGCGGGAGATGGAGGTGCTGCGCCTGTTCGTGACCGGTAACAGCGTCAGCGACATTGCGCGGCAAGTAAACCGCAGCACCAAAACCGTCAGCGCCCAGAAAATCTCCGCCATGCGCAAACTCGAAGTGACCAGCGACCATGCCTTGATGACGTATTGCATCAAGGCCGGGCAGTTTCAGTAGGAGTCTGCGCCACTCCTGCTGAATGGCGCAGAACCCGTGGGAGCCCGGCTTGCCCGCGATACATGAGACGCGGCCAGAAGGGATACCGAGTTATCGTTTATCGCGAGCAAGCTCGGCTCCTACAGGGTTAGGCTTCACGCCAAAACCGCTTCCGCTCTGTTCAACTCCAGTTTGCGATCAAACAGCTTCGCCACTTGCTGCTGGTGGCTGATGCCGATCACGGTGCTGTCCGGCAGCTCGCGCTTGAGCAGGGTCAGCAAGGCAACCGCGCTCTTGCTGTCGAGCTGACTGGTGGCTTCATCGAGATACAAGGTTTGCGGGCGGTACAAAAGGGCGCGGGCGATGCCCAGGCGTTGTTGTTCGCCGCCGGATAACTCCCGGCTCCATTCCCGTTGTTCATTGAGCTGCTGGTCAAGGCGAGCCAGCCCGACCTGCTTGAGCACCACACCCAAGCGCTGATCGTCAGGCATTTCCAGTGCCGGATAGCCCAGTAGTTCACGCAAGGTCACGCTGGCCAGATAAGGCCGTTGCGGCAGCAGCAAACTGCTCCCGTCAGGCAACTGCCAGCGACCTGTATAGAACGGCCATAGACCATGCAGCGTGCGCAGTAACGTGGACTTACCCAGGCCACTGGCTGCATCGATCCGTAGCCAGTCGCCCCGGTTGACCTGAGTATTTATAGGCCCCAGCAGAGCATCCCCGTTAGGCAGCAGCACATGCAGGTCCTGCAACGACAAGGTTTTACCGACAGGGGCTTCACGCTCCGTGGTGCGATTGGCTTCGATCGCCTCAACGAATTGCCCCAGCCGTTCAACCGTTGCGCTCCATTCAATCAGCCGCTGGTACACGTTGATGAACCAGCTCAGCGAACCATGTACCGAGTTGAACGCATTGCGGATCTGCATCAGCCCGCCCAGCGTAATGGTTTTTGCCAGGAACAAGGGCAGTGCAGCAAACACCGGAATAATCAGGCTGACCCGGTTGTAGCTGACAGTGAACAGCGACAGGTTGCGCTGCTTGTTCATCAGTTGATGCCAGTTGTCGCCAATGGCTTCGAAGAGGCCTGACAGTTTGCGCGATTCGACTGCTTCGCCGTGATACAGCGCTATTTGCTCGGCGTTGTCGCGCTTGCGCAGCAGGTCAGCGCGAAAGTTGGCTTCATGTCGTTGCCGCTCGTAGTTGAGGCTTTGCAGCGGACGACCAATCAGGTGAGTGATGAGCGTGCCCGCAACGCTGTAGATCACTACGATCCACACCAGATAGCCTTCTATCGTGAAGCTATGGTCGGCAATGTCGAAGGTCTGCGTGCCCGATAGATTCCACAGAATCGTCAGAAATGCTCCAACCTGAGCCAGGTTGGCGATGAACGAGACCAGCAGCTCGATGCTGCGCTTGACCATCAGATCCACATCTTCAGCGATACGTTGGTCAGGGTTGTCCGGTTCCGCGCCCAGCCCCATGCGATAAAACGCCTGACCACTGAACCAGCGCTCGATGACGCTGGCCGTAAGGGCCCGCCGCCAGCGCAGTTCCAGCGCTTTACGCAACCAGTCGAGATACACGTACACCAAAACATAGGCGCCGATGTACAGCGCGTATTCGCCCATCAGGGCGATGACACCCTGGGTATCGAACTCCGCAAGTGTGTCGTAGAAGGTCTTGCTCCAGGTGTTAATCAGTACGTTGATCTGCACCAGCATCAGACCCATGCCGATCACGCTGAGCAGCATCACCCACTCCAGCCATTGCTTGGGATCACGCCAATATGGGCTGGCCAGAGCCAGGAAGGTCCGCAGGGTCTTCATTGTGCTGGCTCGGCGGGCAGCAGGCGCAGTTGGGTCAGGTTTTCAGAATTTACCAATCGGCTGGCGAGTGTTTTCATCGGCGCAACCTGAATGGCTTCCACTAGTTGGTGTTGTTCGCTCAGATAGCGCGGATCACCCCACTGACGTTCGCTGAGAATCAAGCGTTGTAATTGAGTCGCAGGATCCTTGCGGCGCTCGGCTTCCTGTTTACGCAGCGTGAGACGCAGGCTGACGATGTTGGCTTCGGTCACGCTGGCGGGCAGGGTAGCCAGGGTTTTGCGTGCCAGTTGCCACAGCTCTTCGACCCGGACAGGGTCGGTACTGAACACCAGCTTGCTCTCGATACGCTGGCTGGCCGGGTTCAACTGGCTGTCGAAGGTTAGTTGGTAGATGCCCGCTGCGTCGCGGCGTAGCGCGTCTTTCAACTGGCTGCGCGCTAGCTCCCGAAGTGCCGCAACGCGTGCGGCCTGAGCAGGAGTCCAAGGCTGATCGGTGAAGCTTTGCGCCTGCAACGTAGCGCGTGGCTCGATGGCTATGGCCAGATCGGTGCGGCGTTTACCGGGTGCCTGCCCGGTAGATTGCGCCACCAGCGGGGTACCACGCGGGATGCCTGCCAGTTCGCGACGTACCAGAGGCTCCAGTTCGGCGTCCGGCACATCGGCCATCAGGTAGTAGGTCACGGGAGAGCGTGCGAGTTGCTGCCAGTCAGCGTCCAGCTGCTCTGCGGTCAGCGTCTCCAGGTCGGCACTGACCGGAGGCTGCCAGTTATCCTTGCCGTACAACAAGGCGCGTGACGCGGTTTCTTTGCGCGTGCTGATATCGTCACCTGGACGAGCGAGCCGGCTGAGCAGGTCTTCCCGCGCCTTATCCATTGCGTCGCGATCAATGCGCACCGAGTCCTGAGTCAGCCGATAGGCTTGCAGCAGGTTTTCCAGCCGCTGTGCCGAAGTCTGTTCGGTTGGCTGCGCGATTGCCGACAGGCTCAGGCGCAACCGTTCGGCTTGCTGATCGAGCGAAACATTGACCTTGTTTGCCTTGCGCCATGCGCTGGTATCGTCTGCCGACCAGCCTTCAGGGCCGCTTTTACTGGCCAACTGCGAGGCTATTTGCACTCGCCACGGCAGCATACCTTTGGCCATGAAACCTGCACTGGACTCGGCCTCCAGCACAAAGCGACCCGCTTCGCCGTTACGCCGCAGCCAGACCAATCGATCGCCGTTGCTCAGTTGCCAGTGCTTGACCTGCTCCTTGGCAAAGTCGCGGCGGGAGACGATCTCACCGCTGCTTTCAGCACCCGGCGCTTCAAGTACGACCGTTGGTTTAGTCGTTTCCTGGGCCGGGCGGGGCAGGGGAGCCGTCAGCGACATATGACGGATGCCTTCACGTAATTGCTCAACCTCGGCAACGCTCGGCAAGGTCAGTGGAGTCAGTCGCGGGGCGCTGAATTGCAGGACCTGATCGGGGCTTGAGAGCCAGCGGTTCAAGCGCTGGTTAACGTCTTCAAGCGTGATGTCGTCAATCCAGTGCAGGTTGGCCTTGGCCACGGCGTGGGCGTTTTGCGGCACTTTGCCGATCACTGCTGCATCGTTGAGTGCGTTGACCCATTGCTCGAAGGTGCGCGACTCAGGCTTGGCCAGCGTGCGCTCGATCAGGCCGCGCAACTGGCTTTTCTCTTCATCCAGATCGGCCTGGTACACGCCGTATTGTTGCAGGCGTTGCAGCTCTTCGAGCAACTGCCGCAGGGCGGCTTGGTGCCCATTGCCGTCCACGGCGGCGGCGATGCCCAACACGCTTGAGTAGTCACCGAGCTGGGTCTTTTGCGCCGTGAGGCTGCGTACACCCGGCATCAGTGTCTGGCGCTTGAGTTGAGTGAACAGCGCGTCGAGGGTGAAGCGGTCAATCATTCGCTCACGCAACGCGGCCATGGTGGCTGGGCGACTGAGGGGCTCGTGCATGCGGAACAACAGCGCGACCTGATTGCTGCCGCTTTGGCTGTCCTGCAACTGGAAAATCTTCAGCGTGTTGTCCAGCGGTAGATCATGAGCGTGGCGCGGTGGCACAGGCTTGCCGGGCTGTGGCCCGAACCAGCGTTCGATGTGCTTGATCAACTGCTCCGGCTCAATGTCACCGACCACCGACAGGATCATGTTGTCTGGCTGATACCAACGTTCTTGGTACGCGCGTAATGCTTCAAGGCGAGCGCTGCGAATCGCACCCTCGTTACCAATGGTGCGATGTTCCGGATAGCGAGAGCCGACGCGTTGGGACGCCGTGCGCTGCTGATTCATGCGTTGCGACACACCCAGGCCGCCGCGCCATTCTTCGATAACGACGTTGCGCTCGTGGTCCAGATCCTCGGCCGTGAAGTCACCCGCAAACAGCATGGTTGTCAGGCTTTGCAGGGCGATATCCGTCTCGGCCGAACCTCTGGGCGGGCTGATCAGATATTGGGTGCGGTCGTAGGCGGTCATGGCATTGAAGTTACGACCTTGAATCCATCCTTCGGCAATCATGCGGCTGCGGGCGTCTAGCGCCTGGCCGCCGTGGCTGTAGAACACCAGATGCTCAAGCATGTGCGCGACGCCGATCTGATCCTCTTCTTCATCTACGGAGCCGGCTTTGACGGTCAGGCGAATGTCGAGCCGCGACTTCTGGCGGGTGTCGCGCACCAGTCGATATTGCAGACCGTTCTCCAGCGTGCCGCGCACTACGGCTGCGTCCCAGGGCATGGCCTGTTGATCAGGAGTGATCGAGGCGCAAGCGCACAGCAACAGCGGACCGAGCAGGGCCGCAATGAGCATTTTCATCAGTGTTCTCAGCGAATGTTGGACGGGGCGATCAGGGGTTAGAAGCGGTAGCCGACTTCGAGCCAGTATTGGCGGCCTACTTCGTAGGTGGTTTCGGTGTTTCTGGTACTGCCGACGATGCTGTTAACCTTGTCGGTGACGTTGGTAACGTCCACTGCGACAAACAGTGCCTCGTCCTTGCCTGTCGGTATTTCCCAGTCCAGACGCATATCCCAGGTAGGAGCAGCACTGACCCGAACGGCGTCGAAAACGGGTAAAGCGGTTCCTCCCACGATTACTTCGTCATTCGTTTCAACGATCTGATCGTAAGGGCCTCGGTAGCGTACGAAGTTGCTGATCGTAAGGTTCAATTGGGGGATTTCGGTGATGGCGGTCATGCGTGCCGTCCATGGGCGGTTGTAGTCACTGGCGGGGAGTTCGTCGTACTTCATGATCTGGCCGTCGTAGATCACGTCCAGGTTCTCGAACTGATTGATAGTGAGTCCGTCGTCGTAATTGGCGTCGGCAGACTTGATTTTCGTCCAGTCCAGTGCCCACTGCAGGCTGGTTTTGGTGCCCAGCCATTGCAGGTCTTTGAGGGGCGTGATGGTCAGGCTGACGTTGTCACTTTCGCTTTGACCGTCATTGGTATAGCTGTAGTAAGTCGCCGCATAGCCACTTTCCGCTGGCAGCCCCTGAATTCTTGCCGAGGGGCGAATGATCTTGTCCCGACCCTCGCGGTGTACGTACTTGAGTTTGAATTCGGTATCGAACCAGCGCTGTTCGATGCCCGCCATCAACTCGTCGTCATATGGAATATCCAGACCAGCGAAGCGCGTTGCATTCAGTTGCTGGGCTGACAGCGTCCAGTCGCCGCCAGAAGATGTCCGTCGATAGGTTTTATTGAGTTGCTGTCGACCGTCTGCCAGTCGGTATTTGTAGATATTGCGCCCGTAGTAACGGTTGGCACCAAACACAGCGACGGTGCTGCGATCGCCAAAGAAGTCATAGTCACCGGCAAAGCGCGGCGCGATGGTTTTCTTCTCCATGTAATCGTCGCCTTCAAAGCGAAGACCTGGGCGCAAGCCGAGCTTGCCCAGTTGCAAGTTGTCTTGCAGATAGAAGGCATATTTGTTTTCGGTAATGCTGATACTTCCTGCGCCATACACCGTTTTTAAACTGCCGAATTGACGGGTGTTGTTGTTAAGCAGTCGGCTTACCGAGCACAGGTCATCGCCCGTAGCGCAGGAGGTGCCGTTGTCACGGGTGAAGCCGGTGACGGCAGTCACTTCATCTTCACGTTCCCAATCTGCGACGGTATGGGCCAGCTCTATGCCACTGGTCAGGTTGTGCTCCAGACCTGCGAATTGCAAAGGCACCCAATCAGATTTGAGCGTGTAAGTAATGCCACGCTGGCGCTGCTCCAGGGAGCCGACATTACCTTCGATGCTACGTGCAGTGTTGCCGGTGGGGTTGCCCCAGTTCTTGTCCGCTGAGTAGTACCACCAGACCATGTTGTTAGTGTCAGCGTCGCGCGAAGCTGTCAGGTCCGTCAGGGCCAGTTTATGAGTCCAGGTCGCTTTATCTCCTGACCAGATCGCTTTGAATGATGTCTGGTAGCCGCCGTTTAAGTTAGTGAACTCGGAGTTTTTGCGATTGGCTGTGAAGAAAGTATTTTCCTGGGGCGCATAGGTGAAAGAGCTATCCAGCGTCAGTCGCTCATTGACGTTCCAGTAAGTTTTGATCAGGTAGTTGTCAATGCGTCGGGTCTGATCACGACTGTTTTCACTGGTTGTGCTTTGGAATCCGTTTTCGTAGGCATTGAGGGTAATGGTCGAACGTTTCTGCGAGAAGTTGACGATTGCCCCGAAGTCTTCGGTGATGTGTCCCTCCAGGGTGCCGCGTACTGTCAGCTTTTCGAAGTCGGGCTGATATTGTTCGCTGGATGCGTTAGCAAACTCGACTTCATCACCTTCGTTGAGATGGTATTTCGTCCACTCCGAACGGGTCATGGATGCAGAAATTTTCCCGTGTAAATCCTCCGAGGGGCGGCGTGTGATCGCGTCGATTACACCGCCATTGAATCCGCCATATTCTGCCGGCACGTTGCTGTCATAAACTTTTACCTCCTGTAGCAGGTCGGCATCCAGTGCTATCCCGTGAGCGTTGCTGGGGGTGGCATCGAACTGACGAGTGAGCCCATAGCTCTGAGCGCCTGGATCCAGATCGTTATTGATCGAAATACCATCGATCATGAAGTTGTTCTGGTAGTACTTCGCGCCATTGATGCTGATGTTGGCGGGTTCGAGTTCCCCAGGAGTATTTGAACTCTGCTGACTGCTGCTGAACTGCACACTCGGGTGCATGCGCAACAACGTAGTGATATCGCCATTAGCACCGGGGAAAGCCTTGATGGCTTGTTCGCCAATCACGGTTTCGCCCATGTAGCTTCTTTCCTCGGTGCTACCGAGGACGACGGTAGTGCCGATTTCCATCGCTGCGTCTTCTTCGGCCTGGGGCTCATCGCGGTACAGCAACAGGTTGCCGTAACTGTAAGTCCAGCCGACGCCGGAGCCTTTGAGCAGGTTGTTCAGAGCCTTGGCGCTGCTCAGCGAACCGCTGACAGAGCGGGAGGTGCGGTTTTCCAGCAGGGCGGAATCAACGCTCACTTGCAGGCCGCTTTGCTGACCGAAACTGATCAAGGCCGAAGCCAGGCTTTGCGCCGGAATATCAAAGGTGTGCTGAGCCTGCATCGCAGCTTGTTCGGTCCCCGAGGGTGACACCGCAAAAGCGGGCAGGGTGGTCAGGGCGCAGCAGAGAGTCAGCGCACCAATGCCTGCCAACCCGGTCCACTGCCTGTTAACGCGCAGGTGCGGGTTGTGTGAAAAATCCTTAGCCATGTCGTGTCCCCGGATGAGCCAAAAAGCTCAAAAAACTTGAATGCGAATTGCTTGCAGTTACCGTTCGAGACCAAGGACGGGACAGCTCGGGAAATTTTCAGAAAATAATGAAAATAAATTTAGGGGAGGGGAAATTGAGGTCGGCGGGCCGATTGCGGCCCTTTGTGGGGAGCTGGGCTTGCCCGCGATAAGGCTGGACGCGATCTAAAGTGAACCTTGTCCAGCCTTATCGCGGGCAAGCCCAGCTCCCACAGGGGATAGCATTCAATTGATAGTTGAGGTGTGACTGTTAGAAAAACTGCCGCTATTTCGAAACAATCCTGATCCACGGCGTGCGGTAGCTCACCGTTGCGCCGTGGGCTTTTGCCAGCGCCCCTAGCGCTGCTTCTGGCTGGTCGATGTCGTACACGCCTGTCACACGCTTGCTGGCCAGATCGTCATCGCCAAGCATGATCAGGCCCGGCAGGTAACGGCGCAGCTGTGTGACAACGTCACCCAGGCGAGCGTTATTGGCGATCAACTGCCCATTGCGCCATGGCGAGATCTGGCTGACCGGCTGGGACAGCAGACTTGCCTCACGCAGCTGCCGATCGTAGATCAGGCGCTGGCCCGCAGTGAGTGGCTGACTGAGCGATCGCCCTGAAGATTTATCGGATACCTGAACCGAGCCATGGCTGACCGCGACATCGATCAGTTGGTCTTCCAGATCAACGTTGAACGCGGTGCCAGTCACCCTGACGTCCACTTCCCCGGCTTTCACGTGAAAGGGTTTACTGGCGTCCGGCGCCACTTCGAAATAAGCCTGCCCGGCCAGCAGCCGCACCTGGCGTTCAGGCCCTGTGAAGTCCACGGCCAACGCGCTGTTACTGTCGAGGATGACCTGACTGCCATCGGCCAGATTTACGGTGCTGCGTTCGCCTGCCGGGCTTTGGTAGTCCGCCTCCATCTGCAGCCATAGCCGTGGCGCGAGGGCCACCAACAAACAGGCGGCGATGCCCACGGCGAGATAGTTGCGGCGGGATCTGCGTCTGCTCGGTCGTGTAGGCGCTGTGGCGGCTACAGGCGAAACCCCAGGCGAGGCTGCGGGCGCAACCGACGGCCAGTTTTGAGCCGTCGTCTTCGGTAATTGCCCGGTCAGGCGCCACAGCCGTTGGGCCTTGCGCATGGCCTGGGCATTTTCCGGAGCGGCCTGCTCCCATTCACTGACTTCAGCTTGCAGTGCAGTGTTTTCGGGCGATTGCTGAAGGCGCAACAGCCAGTCCAGAGCTATGTCCATATGTGGCTGTCGAGGTCCTGTTTCAGGCATCGCGGACCGATCTCCCTGAGCTTCAAAAGTATGCAAGGGTCGCATAGAGAGGCTGCTTTGGGCAAAAGGCGTTGGATTATTGCTGTCAGGCATCGGCTTGTTCCAGCCGATGGGCGCAGTGACTCAAGGCGTCGTGGACCAACTGATGAGCCAGCCCCATGGAGACACCCAACGCACCCGCAACCTGTTGCAAGGTGTAGCCACCCAGGCGATGCATTTCGAATGCTGTGCGTGTGCGTTCCGGTAGTTCGGCAAGTGCATCGCTGATTAGCCGCAGTTCATCGTGGCTGGCGGCTTCACGTTCTGGCGAGGCGCTGCTGGAGGGCATTTCATCGAGGATCGTCTGACTGTCAGGTTGGCGCTTCTCAGTAGCCATGCTGCGGGTCAGATCCAGCGCCAGGTTACGCACGATGCGATAGAGGTAGCCCAGCGGATGACTCAGATCGAGATACTCACCCTTGCGACTGTCGAAGCGCAGCCAGGCTTCCTGAACGACATCTTCGGCTCTGGACCGGCAGCCGACGATGGGGGCGGCGTAATCCACCAGCGCAGCACGATGAGCCATATACAGAGCGAGTTTTTGGGGTGACTCATCCACAGCGTGACGCTCTTGTGCAAAGGCAGGTAACGAGGAAGGACGCGACTGTACATGAGAGGGATTATCATTATCAAGAGCGGTGATGGCTATATAGTGGGTTGAGTGCTGGGAGCTTCTTCTGTGACCTGCTTGTCTGAAACAAAAAATCCCCGCATCAATAACTGATCGGGGATTTTTGTTTTAACTGAAGACGTGGCTAGCCACGCAGAGTTAGACGTTGAAGCGGAAGTGCAGCACGTCGCCGTCTTTTACGATGTAGTCCTTGCCTTCAAGACGCCATTTGCCGGCTTCCTTGGCACCGGCCTCACCCTTGTACTGAATGAAGTCGTTGTAGGCGATGCACTCGGCGCGGATGAAGCCTTTTTCGAAGTCGGTGTGAATCACGCCAGCGGCTTGTGGTGCGGTGGCACCGACGCGGACGGTCCATGCACGGACTTCTTCAACGCCTGCGGTGAAGTAGGTCTGCAGGTGCAGCATTTCGTAGCCCGCACGAATCACGCGGTTCAGGCCTGGTTCTTCAAAACCCAGGGCTTCGAGGAACATGTCTTTTTCTTCGCCGTCATCAAGCTCGGCGATTTCTGCTTCGATCTTGTTGCAGACCGGCACCAGCATTGCGCCTTCTTCTTCGGCGATGGCGCGCACGACGTCCAGCAACGGGTTGTTCTCGAAACCGTCTTCAGCCACGTTGGCGATGTACATGACCGGTTTGGTGGTCAGCAGGTGGAAGCCACGAATCACTGCTTTTTCGTCAGCGTTCATGTTCTTCATTAGGCTGCGGGCTGGCTTGCCTTCGGTGAAGTGAGCGATCAACTGCTCCAGCAGGCCCTTCTGAACCACTGCATCCTTGTCGCCGCCCTTGGCGTTGCGAGTGACTTTCTGCAGCTGTTTTTCACAGCTGTCGAGGTCAGCGAAGATCAGTTCCAGATCGATGATCTCGATGTCGCGCTTCGGGTCAACGCTGTTGGAAACGTGAATCACGTTGTCGTCTTCGAAGCAGCGCACCACGTGAGCGATGGCGTCGGTTTCACGGATGTTGGCGAGGAACTTGTTGCCCAGGCCTTCACCTTTGGACGCGCCCGCTACCAGGCCCGCGATGTCGACGAATTCCATGGTGGTCGGCAGGATTCGCTTGGGATTGACGATGACTGCCAATGCCGCAAGGCGCGGGTCGGGCATGGCCACGATGCCGCTGTTCGGTTCGATGGTGCAGAAGGGGAAGTTCTCCGCTGCAATACCGGACTTGGTCAGGGCGTTGAACAGGGTGGATTTGCCGACGTTGGGCAGGCCGACGATGCCGCAATTGAAGCCCATGGTATTTCCCCTCGAGTGATGTCAGGCCTTCTGGCTGTGCAGGTTTTTCATCGCCCGGTTCCATTCACCGGCGAAGATATCCGGCAGCACGCCGAGGGCAAAGTCGATGCTGGCGTCCAGCTTTTCCTGTTCGGCGCGCGGCGCTCGACCCAGAACAAAACCGGAGACCTTGTTGGCGTCGCCCGGGTGGCCGATGCCAAGCCGCAAGCGATGAAAAGTATTCTGATTGCCGAGTTGCGCGATGATGTCCCGCAGCCCGTTGTGCCCGCCATGACCGCCGCCCTGTTTGAACTTGGCAACGCCCGGTGGCAGATCAAGTTCGTCATGCGCCACCAGGATGGCATCAACCGGTATTCGGTAGAAACCAGCGAGCGCCGCGACGGACTGGCCGCTACGGTTCATATAGGTGGTGGGAATCAGCAGACGAACATCCTGACCTTGATGAGTGAAGCGTGCGGTCAGGCCAAAAAATTTGCGCTCGGCGACGAGATTGACTCGTTGCGCGTCAGCGATACGCTCAACAAAAAGAGCCCCTGCGTTGTGCCGGGTCTGTTCGTATTCAGCGCCTGGATTTCCCAGGCCAACGATCAGTTGTATGGCAGTCACGACAGGGGCCCTTTTCTGGAGTTGTGGTTGAAACCGCTGCAGGCAGCGGCAAAACTGGAAGAAAACTGCTCATTTACCATGATGTAAACTCCGCGATTCTGCCCGTTTTGCCTGACTTTTACAGCGGTCTCCCGAGCAACTCCGGTATTACCGAGTAATGAATTACTCAGCAGTACCTTCTGCTTCGTCTTCGGTCGGTGCAACGCGTGGTGCGTGGACGTTGGCGATAGCCAGGTCAGTACCGTGCGCCAGAGCAACGAACTCAACGCCTTTAGGCGCTTTAACGTCGGACAGGTGAACGATCGAACCGATTTCCAGAGCAGACACGTCTACTTCGATGAACTCAGGCAGATCTTTCGGCAGGCAGCTTACTTCCAGCTCGGAAGTAACGTGCGAAACTTCGCCGCCTTTCTTCACTGGAGCTTCTTCGCCGATGAAGTGTACAGGTACGATTGCGGTCAGTTTTTGACCAGCAACAACGCGTACGAAGTCAGCGTGCATCACGTGGCCTTTGGCCGGGTGACGTTGCAGAGCTTTGATGATCACGTTTTGCTTTTTGCCATCAACGGTCAGCGCAATGATGTGGCTGTACGAAGCTTCGTTTTCCAGCAGTTTTGCAATTTCTTTGGCCAGCAGGCTGATGGATTCAGGGGCTTTGTCGCCACCGTAAACTACAGCTGGAACCAGGCTTGCGAGACGACGCAGGCGGCGGCTCGCACCTTTCCCCAGGTCGGAACGCAGTTCAGCATTCAAAGTAAAATCGTTCATTTTGTATCTCCAAATTAGCCACATTCGACCTGACGTTTGCGACCGACGTCAGGACGATATGGGCAAAAAAGCCCCGCCCTGACCGAATGTCAGGGCGGGGCGCTTTTCGTCAACAGGGTGTCAGCTCAGGGAAAACCCTTAGCGGAACATCGCGCTGATCGATTCTTCGTTGCTGATGCGGCGGACCGCCTCGGCAACTACCGGAGCGATATCCAGTTGACGGATACGGCTACAGGCTTGTGCAGCAGCGGACAACGGGATGGTGTTAGTCACCACCAGTTCGTCCAGCACGGAATTTTCAATGTTTTCGATCGCCCGACCCGACAGCACAGGGTGTGTGCAGTAGGCAAAGACCTTGGCAGCGCCATGCTCTTTCAAGGCCTTGGCCGCATGGCACAGAGTGCCGGCGGTATCGACCATGTCATCGACCAGAATACAGGTACGCCCTTCGACATCACCGATGATATGCATCACTTCAGAGTGATTGGCTTTCTCACGGCGCTTGTCGATGATCCCGAGATCAACACCCAGAGACTTGGCAACAGCACGTGCACGCACGACGCCACCAATGTCCGGGGAAACGATCATCAGGTTTTCAAAGCGTTGATCTTCGATGTCATCCACCAGAACGGGGGAGCCGTAGATGTTATCTACCGGGATATCGAAGAAACCCTGGATTTGGTCAGCATGCAGATCAACCGTGAGAACACGATCGATCCCGACTACGGTAAGCATGTCAGCAACAACTTTTGCGCTGATAGCCACACGTGCGGAACGCGGACGGCGATCCTGACGGGCATAACCAAAGTAAGGAATCACAGCAGTGATTCGGGACGCTGAGGAACGACGGAAGGCATCAGCCATCACGACGAGTTCCATCAGGTTATCGTTGGTCGGTGCGCAAGTCGGCTGAATGATAAAGACGTCTTTACCGCGGACGTTTTCATTGATCTCAGTAGAAATCTCGCCGTCGGAAAATTTTCCGACAGAAACATCACCTAGTGGGATATGCAGCTGACGTACGACACGTCGAGCCAGATCGGGGTTAGCGTTCCCCGTAAAGACCATCATCTTGGACACGCGCAGTACCTGAAGGCTGAGGGTAACCTGGATGAGTATAGGAAAATGGCAGGGGCGGCTGGATTCGAACCAACGCATGGCAGGATCAAAACCTGCTGCCTTACCGCTTGGCGACGCCCCTGTATCTGTTGCAACGAGTACCGAGTACTCGGTTCCTTTTTAGAGCAGACTTTGCAGCTTGCGATGCAACATCGAAACGTTGCTTCCTTTTGCTACAAACCCTGTAAGGGTCTCTGTAAGAAGGGCCGAGACTTTATCAGCTTCAGCTTTGTTTGGGAAGGCCCCAAACACACAACTTCCAGTTCCGGTTAATTTTGCTTCGGTAAATTTACCTAACAAATTCAATGCGTTAAGTACCTCTGGATAACGCCTTGCTACAACCGGTAAGCAGTCATTTCGACTGTTTCCCTTGGGAACGGGGCGCACTTTAATGGGAGGAGTGTTACGTGTCAACAGTGGATCTGAAAAAATTTCTGCTGTACTTACAGATACTTGCGGCACGAGTACCAGATACCACGGTTCTTCCGGGTCTACAGGGGTGAGTTTTTCCCCCACACCCTCAGCAAATGCGGCGTGTCCACGGACGAAAACCGGGACGTCGGCACCAAGGGTGAGGCCCAGCGCCGCAAGGCGATCTTCATCCCAGCCCAGATTCCATAAATGGTTCAGGCCCAGCAAAGTGGTTGCCGCATCGGAGCTGCCGCCGCCGATTCCGCCGCCCATGGGCAGGCGTTTTTCCAGCCAGATATCCATGCCGAGGGTGCAGCCGGATTGTTTTTGCAGTGCGCGAGCGGCCTTGACGATCAGATTGCTGTCATGGGGGACGCCGGGAACATCGGTCTGCAGGCAGATTTCGCCGTCCTGGCGAACCGCGAAACTGAGTTCGTCGCCGTAATCGACAAACTGAAACAGGGTCTGCAGTTCGTGATAGCCATCAGGGCGACGGCCGAGAATGTGCAGCATCAGGTTCAATTTGGCCGGAGCGGGCAGAGTCAGACGTGCTTCGCTCATGTTTATTGACCCAGTTTGCGTGGCTGCCAGTCCTTGATCACCAGCGTGACGTCAAGGTCTTGTCCGTGCAGTTTGACGCGCTCCGGCAGCCAATAACCGTTTTGCTCGACATAACTGAGGTATTCGACTTGCCAGCCATCTTGTTCGAGGCTGGCCAGTCGGCTGTCGCCATCAAGGGTCAGGCGGCTTTTGCTGTCGGGAGCGGGGAGGCCGCGAACCCACCAGACCAGATGCGACACCGGCAATTTCCAGCCCAGTTGCTCTTCGAGCAGGGTTTCCGGAGTCGGCGCTTCATAGCGTCCCTGATTGGCGACTTCCAGCGCTACGCTGCCAGGTCGTCCCGTCAAGCGTGCCGCGCCGCGTCCCAGGGGGCCAGACAGGCGAATGTCGTAGTAATCCTGGCGTTGCAGCCAGAACAACGTGCCGCTGCCTGAATCTTTGGGCGCGCGAATGCCGACTTTTCCGTTGATCTGCCAGCCATCGAGGGTGGTCAGTTGTTCTTTGTGCTGGCGCCACTGCGCGGGATCGCCCTTGCCTTCAACGGCTTCCCGGGAAGTGAGTCCGGCGCAACCGGCGAGCAGGGCTATGAGGCTGAATACGACTAGGTGGCGCAAAAACATAAAATTAAAGAGTCTCGGATCCGGTCAGGCGCAACAGGGTGCTGCGCAGAATAGGGCTGTCAGGTTGTTCTTTGAGGGCTTTTCCCCAGATTTTTCGGGCTTCGCGCTGTTCGCCTTTCGCCCAGAGCACTTCGCCCAGGTGAGCGGCTACTTCGTGGTCGGGGAAGCGTTCAAGTGCCAGGCGCAGCAAGCGTTCGGCCTCGTCCAGATTGCCCAGGCGGTAGTTTACCCAGCCAAGGCTGTCGAGTACTGCAGGATCTTCCGGATTGAGGCTGTGGGCTTTTTCGATCAGTTCCTTGGCTTCGGCGTAGCGTGTGGTGCGGTCGGAAAGGGTATAGCCCAGCGCGTTGAGCGCCATGGCGTTTTCCGGTTCGCGTTTCAGAATCGCGCGCAGGTCTTTTTCCATCTGTGCCAGGTCGCCGCGTTTCTCCGCCATCATCGAACGGGTGTACAGCAGGTTCAGGTCGTCCGGGTATTGCTTGAGTGCTTGAGTCAGCAACTGCCAGGCGCGATCGACCTGATTGTTGCTGGAGAGGGTTTCAGCTTCGATCAGGTACAGCTGGATCGCGTAGTCAGGTTGCGCTTCGCGAGCTTCGGCCAGGCGTTTGGAGGCTTCGGCGGCACTGCCGTTGCTCATCAGGATATCGGCCTGACGCAGTTGCGCGGAGAGGAAGTCCGGACCCGGACCGACCTGAGCGTACTCGGCCAGTGCACTCGCTTGATCATTGCGCTCTTCATGGATGCGACCCAGGTTCAGGTGCGCGGAATCCTCATGGGCACCCCGAGCAATCAGCTCTTCCAGGTAGCCTTCTGCTTCGTCCCATGCTTTGGCTTCGAGGCAGACCAGTGCCAGGGAAAAGCGCAGCTCGTCGTCATCGGGATATTGCTGCACAAGGCTGGAAAACTGCACTTTGGCGTCTTCCATTCGATTTTGCTCGACCAGCATACGGGCGTAGGTCAGGCGCAGGCGCTTGTCATCCGGGTACTTCTTGATGCTTTTTTCAAGGATCGGCAGCGCTTCCTTGCCCCGGTTCATGCCTTGCAGCAGTCGGGCACGGAGCAATATGGGAGCGATTTCGCCGTCTTTGGGCGGGTTGTCTTCCAGCAACTTCAACGAGGCCTCGGCCTCGCCGTTCTGTTGCAGCAACAGCGCCTTGCCAAAAATCAGCTGACCATTGTTCGGATACTTGACCAGCAGGCGGTCAAAGCTGGTGAGCAATGCGCTGCGGGTTTCCGGGTTCGTTTCAGAGGCAGACAGCGCAAGGAAGTCGAAATGCGTGTCGCCCTGACCCTGCAGGACCTTTTCCATGTAAATCATGGAGTCGTCATAACGCCCGGCCCGGGCCAGCTGAATCGCTGCCGCGCGCTGTGCTTCAAGATTATCCCGGTCGTTTCTGGCCCAGATCAGCGAAGTATCCAGTGCCGCCTGATCAGCGCCCAGGTACTCGGCAATCCGGAAGGCCCGTTCGGAAACACCTGGATCCTGAGTATTGATTGCCTGGGTCACGTAGTTGTCCAGGGCAATATCAAAGCGATTGCGCTGGCCAGCCAGTTCGGCACTTAACAGGCTGACGAGGGTTTCCTGGGTGAACGAGCCGTAAACCTGAGGCTTGGCTTCAGGTGCGGGGGCGGTGTCTTTCGGCACAGGCGTAGCCTGCGGCTGGACCGGCGCCATGGACTGGCAACCGCTGAGAAAGACAAGGGCGAGAAACAGCGCGGAGGATCTATTCATATATAAGAAGGGACGACTTACCTGCGGTTTTGAGCATCATGACACAAGGCTGGGAGCAAACCCACAGCCGGTTGGAAAACTGCCGGAACGCGTATTTATTTGTGCTGCAGGCCCCAAATGGGGGCATCTGCAGCGCGAGTCTATTAGGACAATAGTCAACGGTGGTTGTTCTGAGTCTATTGAAGTAGGACAATTGTCGGCTTCACGTCACCATCAGCGACCTTGAATGGCCTTCCTTGCACTTGGTATCAACCATAAGACTGCCTCGGTAGACGTCCGCGAGCGCGTGGCATTTACGCCAGAGCAGCTGGTTGAGGCCTTGCAGCAGCTTTGCCGCCTCACCAACAGCCGCGAAGCTGCGATCCTTTCTACGTGTAACCGTAGCGAGTTGTACATCGAGCAGGATCAGATTGGTTCTGAAACGATTCTTGCCTGGCTCGCTGATTATCATCATTTGAGCCTCGAAGAGCTGCGCGCGAGTGCTTACGTGCACGCCGACGATGCGGCAGTTCGTCACATGATGCGGGTGGCCTCCGGGCTCGACTCGCTGGTGCTCGGTGAACCGCAGATTCTTGGTCAGATGAAATCCGCCTATGCCGTGGCCCGGGAAGCCGGGACTATTGGCCCGCTGCTGGGGCGACTGTTTCAGGCCACGTTCAGTGCGGCCAAGCAGGTGCGTACTGACACGGCTATCGGTGAAAACCCGGTTTCCGTGGCGTTTGCCGCGGTCAGCCTGGCGAAACAGATCTTCAGTGATCTGCAACGCAGTCAGGCCTTGCTGATCGGTGCAGGCGAAACTATCACGCTGGTCGCCCGCCATCTGCACGATCTGGGCGTCAAGCGCATCGTGGTTGCCAACCGGACCCTTGAGCGCGCAAGTATTCTGGCTGCCGAGTTTGGCGCTCACGCGGTATTGCTCTCGGACATACCGGCCGAACTGGTCAACAGCGATATCGTGATCAGTTCCACGGCCAGCCAATTGCCGATTCTCGGCAAGGGTGCTGTTGAAAGTGCGCTGAAGCTGCGCAAGCATAAGCCGATTTTCATGGTTGATATCGCCGTACCACGGGACATCGAGCCCGAGGTCGGTGAGCTGGACGACGTTTATCTGTACACAGTCGACGATCTGCATGAAGTCGTCGCCGAGAACCTCAAGAGTCGCCAGGGCGCTGCGCAGGCTGCCGAAGAGCTGGTGGCAGCAGGCACTAATGACTTCATGTTCCGCCTGCGTGAACTGGCCGCGGTGGATGTGTTGCGGGCTTACCGCCAGCAAAGCGAAAGGCTGCGTGACGAGGAATTACTCAAGGCTCAGCGTATGCTGGCCAACGGCAGCAATGCCGAAGACGTGCTGGTGCAGTTGGCTCGCGGGTTGACCAACAAGTTGCTGCATGCACCCAGCGTGCAATTGAAAAAACTCTCTGCCGAAGGCCGCCTCGACGCGCTGGCCATGGCCCAGGAACTTTTTGCCCTCGGTGAGGGCTCGACGGATAAACCCCCGCAATGAAAGCCTCACTGCTCAACAAACTCGATGTCCTCAGCGATCGCTTCGAGGAACTGACCGCGTTGCTCGGCGATGCCGAGATTATTTCGGATCAGACCAAATTCCGTGCGTACTCCCGTGAGTACGCCGAGGTAGAGCCGATTGTTGCCGCCTATAAACAGCTGCTAAAGGCGTTGGCTGATCTGGACGGTGCCCAGGCGCTGCTCAAGGACAGCGATCCGGACATGCGTGAAATGGCTGTCGAGGAAGTTCGCGAGACCAAGCAGTTGCTCGCTGATCTGGAGAGCCAGTTGCAACGCATGCTGCTGCCCAAGGATCCCAACGACGGGCGTAACGTGTTCCTTGAAATTCGCGCCGGAACCGGTGGCGATGAGGCGGCGATCTTCTCTGGCGATCTGTTCCGCATGTATTCGCGTTATGCCGAGCGTCGCGGCTGGCGGATAGAGATTCTGTCCGAAAACGAAGGCGAGCATGGCGGCTATAAAGAGGTAATTGCCCGGGTCGAGGGCGAGAACGTCTACGGCAAGCTGAAGTTTGAATCGGGCGCACACCGCGTGCAGCGGGTTCCGGAAACCGAATCTCAGGGCCGTATTCACACCTCGGCGTGCACCGTCGCGGTGTTGCCTGAGCCGGACGAGCAACAGGCAATCGAAATTAATCCTGCGGACCTGCGCGTTGACACCTATCGTTCATCGGGCGCGGGTGGTCAGCACGTCAACAAGACCGATTCGGCGATTCGGATTACCCACCTTCCGTCGGGTATCGTCGTTGAGTGCCAGGAAGAGCGTTCGCAACACAAGAACCGCGCCCGTGCAATGTCCTGGCTGTCCGCGAAGCTTAATGACCAGCAAACCAGCGCCGCTGCCAATGCCATTGCCAGTGAGCGTAAACTGCTGGTGGGCTCGGGTGATCGATCCGAGCGCATTCGAACCTATAACTTCCCTCAGGGGCGAGTAACGGATCACCGCGTGAATCTGACCTTGTATTCGCTGGATGAAGTTTTAGCCGGTGGTGTCGATGCAGTGATAGAGCCGCTGCTTGCCGAATATCAGGCAGATCAACTAGCGGCACTGGGTGAGTAAATGACCATCATCGCCAGCCTGTTAAGAAGCGCCGAGCTTCCTGATTCACCAACTGCCCGTCTTGATGCTGAACTGCTTCTGGCCGCTGCGCTGGGTAAACCGCGCAGCTTCCTGCACACCTGGCCGGAGCGAATTGTCAGCAGCGAAGCCGCTCTGACGTTTGCCTCCCACCTGCAACGCCGTCGCACGGGGGAACCCGTCGCTTACATTCTGGGCCAGCAGGGCTTCTGGAAGCTGGATCTGGATGTTGCCCCTCATACCCTGATACCGCGTCCTGAAACCGAAATGCTGGTTGAGGCCGCGCTGGAACTGGTGCCCGCGTTTGCACCGACACGTGTGCTCGATCTGGGCACCGGTACCGGCGCAATTGCTCTGGCTTTGGCCAGCGAGCGTCCGGTCTGGCAGGTGACGGCGGTAGATCGGGTGCTTGAAGCAGTTGCCCTCGCCGAGCGTAACCGCCAGCGTCTGCATCTGGATAACGCCAAGGTGCTGAGCAGCCATTGGTTCAGCTCCCTTGAGGGGCAGCGTTTTGATCTGATCATCAGCAACCCGCCGTACATTGCCGCCGAGGACCCGCACCTGGTGGCTGGCGATGTGCGTTTTGAGCCGAGCAGCGCGCTGGTTGCAGGGTCGGACGGGCTGGACGATATACGCATGATCATCGCGCAGGCCCCGACCTATCTGAACGGTGAAGGCTGGTTGTTGCTTGAACACGGTTACGACCAGGGCGCGGCGGTACGCGACTTGTTGAGCAGCCATGGTTTCGAGAAGATCCAGACCCGTCGCGATCTGGGTGACCACGAGCGCATTACCTTCGGGCGTCTGCCGTGCTGACTGATCAGGAACTGTTGCGCTACAGCCGACAGATTCTGTTGCAGCACGTCGATATCGACGGCCAGCTCAAGCTCAAGCAAAGCCGGGTGCTTATAGTCGGGCTCGGCGGTCTTGGCTCACCGGTTGCGCTGTACCTGGCGGCGGCTGGTGTCGGTGAACTGCACCTGGCGGATTTCGACACGGTCGACCTGACCAACCTGCAACGCCAGATCATTCACGACAGCCAGACTGTCGGGCAGAGCAAGGTGGACTCGGCAATTATTCGTCTGACGGCGATCAATCCCGACGTCACATTGGTCCCTCATCGCTCCGCGCTGGACGTTGACTCCCTGAGTGCGGCAGTTGCGGATGTCGATCTGGTGCTCGATTGTTCGGACAATTTCACCACCCGTGGTGCAGTCAATGCGGCCTGTGTCGCAGCGGGCAAGCCATTGGTCAGCGGTGCGGCGATTCGCCTCGAAGGTCAGCTGTCGGTGTTCGATCCGCGTCGACCTGACAGCCCTTGCTACCACTGTCTATACGGTCACGGCAGCGAAGCCGAACTGACGTGCAGCGAAGCGGGCGTGATCGGTCCTTTGGTCGGTCTTGTCGGTAGCCTGCAAGCCCTCGAAGCCCTCAAGGTTCTGGTCGGTTTTGGCGAGCCGCTGGTTGGGCGTTTGTTGTTGATTGATGCGTTGACCACGCGTTTTCGCGAGCTGAAGGTCAAGCGTGACCCTGGATGCAGCGTTTGCGGTACCCGGCAACATGACTAAACCCAGCGATGCGCCGGTCGGCGTATTTGATTCCGGCGTGGGTGGCTTGTCGGTGCTGAGTGAGATTCGCAGCCTGTTACCCAATGAGTCGCTGCTCTACGTCGCGGACTGTGGACATATCCCTTATGGCGAGAAGTCTGCGCAATACATCCGCGAGCGCTGCATGATCATTGCCCAATTCTTTCGCGAGCAGGGTGCCAAGGCTTTGGTGCTGGCCTGCAATACGGCAACTGCGGCAGCCGCGGCTCAACTGCGTGAGCATTACCCGGATTGGCCAATTGTCGGTATGGAACCGGCAGTCAAGCCAGCTGCCGCAGCGACACGCAGCGGCGTTGTCGGAGTACTGGCAACCACGGGGACTTTGCAAAGTGCCAAGTTCGCCGCCTTGCTCGACCGTTTCGCGGGCGATATGCGGGTGGTGACGCAACCGTGTCCAGGGCTTGTAGAGCTAATAGAAGCCGGTGATTTGTTCAGCCCGACACTGCGTGCGCTGGTGCAGGGTTATGTCCAGCCTTTACTGGCGGAAGGCTGCGACACGATTATCCTTGGCTGCACCCATTATCCGTTCCTCAAGCCGCTGCTGCGAGAAATGATTCCCGAATCGGTTGTTTTGATTGACACCGGCCACGCCGTGGCGCGGCAGCTCCAGCGGCTGCTGGCTCAGCAGGGCCTGCTGCACGACGGCTACGCTCAGGAAACCCAGTTCTGGACCAGCGCAGATCCGTATAATTTTCGAAACATCCTACCTACACTATGGAAAAAATCTGACAGTGTGCGATTCTTCGGTTTGTAAAAAAATCGTGAAAAGCTTCGCTCGGCGTTGGAACTAACGTTCCAGGTCAGATTTCTATAGCAAGCCGGTTATCTGTAACAACATCTAATAATTGCATTCGAAAATAGGAAGTTTCTGATGAAGCGTCTGTTGTGTCTGGCTGCGCTTGCGGCCGCCTTGATGGGGCAAACCTCTCTGACTCAAGCCGCTGGCGTTGAATTCTCGGTCGGCCAGACCAGTGAATCGACCCAGACTTACCGCTTGGGCATGAAGTTTGATTGGGATCAGAGCTGGCTGCAGAGCGACGTGGGTCGCCTGACTGGCTACTTTGATGGTGCATACACGTATTGGGATGGCGACAAGCGTTCCAGCAACAACAGTCTTTCGTTCTCTCCGGTTTTCGTTTACGAATTCGCCGGTGATTCGGTGAAGCCATACATCGAAGCGGGTGTCGGTGTATCCGTGTTCTCCAACACTCAGGTTGAAGACCGCAAGCTGGGTTCGGCCTTCCAGTTTGAAGACCGCATCGGTTTCGGCCTGCGCTTCAATGGCGGTCATGAAGTGGGCATCCGCGCGACTCACTACTCGAACGCCGGTATCAAAGAGCCAAACGACGGTATCGAAAGCTACGCGCTGCATTACACGATGCCGCTGTAATGCCATCGCGAGCAAGCTCGGCTCTTACACTTGATGTGGGAGCCGAGCTTGCTCGCGATGACCGATAACGCGGTATGGCTGAAGACCTCTCCGACCTTATCGCAGCCTGCGGCAGCTCCTACAGGCTACATGTCAGCTATAGATAAGCCCCTTCAATCCCCAGCCTTTCATTCATGCACTCCTCTGACCCGGTTTCGAACTCCCGGCAGATCAGCGGACGTACCTCATAGATAGTGCACCTCATCGTGTTGCGATCCAGTGCGGCGCACCAGCCGTCGTCCAGGCGTAACATGACTTCGCCGCCCCAATCATCGGTGTCAATAAAGCGTTCAGGCACGCCGGTGTCGGTAATCAGCATGACTTCAAGCTGGCAGCAGCAGGCTGCGCAGGTCGAACACGTGATAGCGGTTTCGGTAGGGATCGGGCGGGTCGGGATCAGGATAGGGGTCATAGGCGCGCAGTGTATGTCAGTGCGAGGCAGGCATGTTATCTGACTGACCGGCGAGCAAGCGCCCAGCCCGCCATTGCAGAAGTGGAAACACTGCAGCCCATAGCACCGCGAGCAAAACCATACTGGGCCACAAGCCCAGCGGCAATTGCACGTCAGCCAGTTGCGAGCCGGCGTAATACGACATCGGCCCACCTATCGCCCCCAGCAGGCTGGCGCGCCACCAGGGTTTTGCCGTCCAGGCCAGGCAATGCCTGAGCGTGGTGCCCAATACTGCCCAGAGCAGAATCAGCCACAGTGGAATCAAGAGTCCATTACCGCCGAAGTCGAAGACGCCCAACAGCATCAGCGCACTGTCCAGCACCGTACCCAGTGCAGTTATCCACAGCAGTAATTTACCTTCGGCAGCCCACGAGCTTATCCACAGCAAATGAATAAGCAGCACGCCGACCGGTATCAGCAACCAATAGCTGTTGCCGCCCATCACACAGGCAAACCAGCCCATCTGGAACAGCGCGGCGTTGGCTATCTGTTTAAGCATCGAAACGGCCCAGCAATGGTTGTGGCATTGCGCAAGGTTTCGCCAGCAGCAACTGCGCTGTACCAATGGTGCGTTCCAGGAAACCACCCTCGCAGTAACACAGGTAAAACTCCCAGAGTCGCAGGAAGTAATCGTCGTACCCCAATTCCGCGAGGTTGCCGTGTGCGTGCTTGAAGTTGTCGTGCCAGAGGCGCAGGGTGCGGGCGTAATGCAGGCCGAAATCTTCCATGTGCAGTAGATTCATGTCGGTATCGCGGCCGACGATTTCCAGCATCTTGTGCACGGAGGGCAATGCGCCGCCGGGGAAGATGTAACGCTGGATGAAGTCGACGCTGCGTTTGGCTTGTTCGTAGCGTTGCTCGCGGATGGTGATGGCTTGCAGCAGCATCAGGCCATTGTCCTTGAGCAAATGCGCACACTGCTTGAAGTAGGTGGGCAAAAAACGGTGACCGACTGCCTCGATCATTTCGATGGACACCAGCTTGTCGAACTGCCCGGTGAGGTCCCGATAATCCTTGAGCAGCAGGGTGATCCTGTCCTGCAGGCCCAGCGTCTCGATGCGCTTCTCGGTGTACGCAAACTGTTCTTTGGAGAGGGTCGTGGTGGTGACTTTGCAGCCATAGTGCTGCGCGGCGTAAATCGCCAAGCTGCCCCAGCCGGTGCCGATTTCCAGCAAGTGATCATCGGCTTTGAGACCCAGCTTCTGGCAGATACGCTCCAGTTTGTTCAGTTGCGCCTGTTCCAGCGTGTCTTCCGGTGTCAGGAACTGCGCGGCGGAATACATCATGGTTGGATCCAGGAACTGTTCGAACAGCTCATTGCCCAGATCGTAGTGAGCGGCGATGTTTTTTTGCGAGCCTTCACGGGTATTGCGATTCAGCCAGTGCAGCCCTTGAATGAACGGACGACTCAGGCGCGCCATGCCGCCCTCCATGGCATCCAGTACATCCAGATTACTGACGAACACCCTGATGACCGCAGTCAGGTCGGGCGAAGTCCAGTAGCCGTGGATGTACGCTTCGCCTGCGCCGATGGAGCCATTGCTGGCGACCATGCCCCAGACCGCGGAATCAAGAACCTGGATTTCTCCCTGGACCAGTGATCCGGCAGCGCCGAACACATGGCGTTCTCCACCTTCAGTGACTACCAGTTGGCCGGTACGCAGCCGCGCAAGCTGACGCAGTACACCTCGTCGCAGGATATTGGCCGTCAAACTGTTGGTGCCCAGATTGGCCGAAAAACTGCTGCTACTGCTTTTCATGGCGTTGACCCTTCAATTGCGTGGCGGCAGTGCGGTAGTCGCCGTCAGCGGCCTGATGAGGAAAAATCGGAATACGTTTCAAAAGCAGACGCAGGGCTTGCCAGTAAATCGCCAGACAGGTCTTGGCGGTCATCCATGGAAAGGCCAGCAGATAACGATGCAGGTTGCCCCGGTTCAGGTCCTGACGTTCAAGGTTGAGCGTGGCGTCGAAAATTTTCAGCTCGCCTTGCCAGTCCGCCATGTGTACGCCGAGACGCTCGCCCGGTGGGCTGAAACTCATGCGGTACTCAAGGTCGCGAGGCAGAAACGGTGAAACGTGAAAGGCTTTGGCCACCGCGAAATGCTGATGCCCCTCGCCATCGGCCGGCAATACATAGTGGTAGCGCTCGCGCCATGGGGTATTGCTTACTTCACAGAGAATTGCCGCCAGAGTGCCGTCTTCTTCGAAGCAATAAAAAAAGCTGACCGGATTGAACGCCAGGCCCCAACTGCGCGCTTGGGTCAGCAGGCATATCCTGCCCTGCGGCGTATGACCGATGGCCTGGCTGACGCGCTCGCGCACAGCGTCTATCAGTGGGATGCCTTGCCGGGTTTGTTCTCGCAGGTAGTCCGTTTCGCGAAACGAAAACGGCGCCCAGCGACTGTTGCCAGCGACCGGCGACACATTCAACACAGCGCTTTGTTCGTGCAGGTCCAGATACAGCAGGCCTATTCGATACCGGAAGTCGTGGGCTCGCGGCGCAAAACGCCGGTGGGCGATCCAGCCGCTGTACAGGGCGCTGTTCACAATGATTCGCCCAGTGCCGAGGCGACGCGCAGTCCGCTGATCACGCCGTCTTCATGGAAACCATTTGCCCAGTACGCGCCGCAGAACCAGGTGTGGTTAACACCGTCGAGTTCGGACCAGCGCGCCTGCGCCTCTACGCCTGCCAGGCTGTATTGCGGATGGGCGTAGCGGTAACGAGCGAGAATTTTGTTCGGGTCGATGGCCTGGGTCTGATTGAGGCTGACGCAGAACGTCGTTTCGCTGTCGATGCCCTGCAGGATGTTCATGTCGTAAGTCACGGCGGCCAGTTGTTGCTCGCCACCGCCGAGCCGGTAGTTCCAGCTGGCCCAGGCCAGCGGTCGCTTGGGCAACAGACTCGTGTCGGTATGCAGCACCACGTCGTTTTCGGCGTAGGGCAGGGCACCGAGGATTTCCCGTTCGGCTACGCTCGGTTGCGCGAGCATTTTCAGGGCCTGATCGCTGTGACAGGCGAACACGACTTTGTCGAAGCGTTCGATGCCTGCGGCGCTATGAACGGTCACGCCTTCTGCATCCCGCTCAACGCGATTGACCGGGCACGACAGGCGAATCCGCTCGGCAAAAGACTTGGTCAGGGGTTCGATATAACGGCTGGAACCGCCTTCGATGACGCACCACTGCGGCCGGTTGCTGACTGACAACAAACCATGATTCTTGAAGAAGCGCACAAAGAACTGGAGTGGGAATGCGAGCATGTCTGCCAGGGACATGGACCAGATCGCCGCGCCCATGGGCACGATGTAGTGCTCAATGAAACGTGTGCCGTAACCCCGGCTGTGCAAATAGTCGCCCAAGGTTGTGTCCTGAGCAATGCGCTGGTTTTCCAGATCGCTCAGTGCTTCACGGTTAAAACGCAGAATGTCGCGCAGCATGCCCCAGAAACTCGGAGACAGCAGATTGCTTCGCTGGGCGAACAGGCTGTTGAGGTTATTACCGTTGTATTCGGTCCGGGTCTTCGGGTCGCTGACGGAGAAGCTCATTTCGGTAGGCTTGAACGCGACCCCGAGCTGACCCAGCAGGCGAATGAAGTTTGGATAGGTCCAGTCGTTGAACACGATGAAACCGGTATCGATGGCGTAATCGCGACCGCTCACCTGTACATCAACGGTATGGGTATGCCCGCCAATCCAGTCGGCTGCCTCGAACACCGTGATGTCGTGAGAGCGGTTCAGCAAATAGGCGCTGGTCAGGCCGGCGATACCACTGCCGATGATGGCGATTTTCATTGGGCATCCTTGGTCTGGGCCGCTGAGCGGGCCATGCGTTTTCCTAACGCGAGTTGTACACGGGTGGGGAGCAGCGCCAGTAACCGCAGGGTCATGATGAACAATCCGGGGAAGGCTATTTCCATGGGCCGACGATTCCGCTGCAAGCGTTCGGCAATATATTTCGCGGCTTTCTTGACCGGCCAGCGCATGGGCATGGCGAAGTCGTTCTTGGCGGTCAGCGGGGTATCAACGAAGCCAGGGCTGACGACGGTAACGTCAATGTGTTCGTGGGCCAGATCAATCCGCAGGGATTCGAAGAGGTAGCGCATACCCGCCTTGGACGCGCCGTAGGCCTCGCTGCGGGTCAGCGGCAGATACGTCACCGAACTGCAAACGCCGACCAGATGCGGCTTGTTGCCTTTGCGTAGCAGCAACAACGCCTCTTGCACGCAATAAGAGCTGGCCAGCAGGTTGGTGCGAACCACTCGCTCAAGCAGCGCAGCATCGAAGTGATTGGTGTCTATGTATTCGCAGGTGCCGGCGTTGATGATTGCGCTGTCCAGAGCGCCCCATTCCTGATCGATGCGATCGCCGATGGCGGTAATTTGCTCGCCGTCGTTCAAATCCCCCGGCGCGAGCAATACCTGGCCGGGAAAGCGCCGCTCCAGTGCTTCAAGGGGGGGCAGCGTCCGGGCCGTGAGCGCCACATGGTGACCGGCGATGAGCAGCTCTTCAGCGAGCGCGAGACCAATACCACTGCTGGCTCCGGTCAACCAGATACGTCGCATGTTCGGATTACTCATCCCAGTCTCCTTTTCAGCCAACTGATGAGCTGGCCCATGATCGGCAAGTGCTCGTACAGCAAAGCGCCTGCGTCGAAATAATCGCGATGTTGATAAACCTTGTCGCGCCAGAGCAGATGCGAGCAGCCCTCAACCCGGATGGTTTTACCTCTGACAAGGCGCGGATGTGAGTAGCTCATGGTCCAGCGTAAATAACCGTTGCCTTCACTGACCTGGTCAAAACCATGGAAGTCGAAACGCAAATCGGTCACGTTGGCGTACAGATCGGCGAAGTAGCGGCGCATTTGCGGCAGCCCATGAATCTGATGCAGCGGATCAGTGAACTGCACGTCCTCGCTGTACAACTCGCCGAGCCGGTCAAGACTGTTCTTGTCCAGAGCGGCAAACTCATGAGCAAAGCGCTGCAGGAAATCAGTCATCAGCAACTCCGGCTGCGGGCTGGCGATGAGGCAGGGCCTTGAACGCGGCCAATGCACGGGCGCGACTGCTGCTCAGGTCGACAATAGGTTTTGGATAGTTGGCAACGCCGAACAAGCCACCGGCAGCGGCGGGGTTGTGGACTTCTTTCTTGTTGAGCTCGGCCAGTTCCGGTAGCCACTGCTTCAGGAAGCGTCCTTCAGGGTCGAATTTTTCCGATTGCGACAATGGATTGAAAATCCGGAAGTAGGGCGATGAGTCCGTGCCTGTAGAAGAGCTCCACTGCCAGCCACCGTTGTTGGCGGCCAGGTCACCGTCGATCAGGTGCTTCATGAAGAAGCGTTCGCCTTCGCGCCAGTCAATCAGCAGGTTTTTGGTCAGGAACATCGCTACGACCATGCGCAGGCGGTTGTGCATCCAGCCGGTGTCGAGCAATTGGCGCATGGCAGCGTCGATGATCGGCAGACCGGTGCGTGCTTCTTGCCACGCGGCCAACTCTTCTGGCGCGTCCCGCCATTTCAGCGCTTCGGTTTCCGGGCGGAAAGCACGGTGGCGTGAGACGCGTGGGAAGCCAACCAGAATGTGTTTATAGAATTCGCGCCACAGCAGCTCGTTGATCCAGGTGACGGCGCCGACGCTGCCAGTTTCGAATTCACCCTGATTGCTGCTCAGGGCCGCGTGCAGGCATTGGCGCGGCGAGATCACGCCTGCGGCCAGGTAGGCCGAAAGCTGACTGGTGCCGGGTTTGGCCGGGAAGTCACGTTCGGAGCGGTAATAGTCGATCTGCTCATCGCTGAACTCGGCCAGACGCCGACTGGCTTCGTCTTCACCCGCAGGCCACAAGGCTTGAAGTGCCTGAGTGGGCGTTGGGAAACCCTTTACCTGTTGGGGGATGTGATCACTCTTTATGTCCAGCGGAGTCTGCGGTTCTGGGAGGCGAACAAGCGGCGGCATGGCCTGATGCATGCGGGCGTAGCAGACTTTGCGGAACTGGCTGAAGACCTGGAAATAGGTGCCCGTTTTGGTCAGCACGCTGCCGGGTTTGAAGAACAACTGATCCAGGTAGCTGCGCCACTGAATGTCGGCGTCTTGAAGGGCGTCGGCAACGGCTTCATCCCGGCGGGTCTCGTTGATGCCATATTCTTCGTTGGCATGTACGGTCTGGATATCGTGTTCGCGACACAGCTCCAGCAGTACTTGCGGTGCTTGATCCCAACTGTCGGCCACGCGAATCAGCAACGGCACGTTCAGTGCGCCCAGCGCTTTTTGCAGTTCCACCAGGTTGCGCAACCAGAAATCCACTTTGCACGGCGCATCGTCATGGCTGAGCCATTGACCAGGACTGATGAGATACAAAGCCACAACAGGACCCTGCTCCATGGCAGCACTGAGGGCGGTATTGTCGTGAACGCGCAAGTCGCTGCGCAGCCATAGCAGTTGCATGTTTATTCCTTAGAGAAGGTCCAGTAGCTGCAAGGCGGCGAGGGCGCCGAGCGGGTCTTCAGCCAGATGCAGCCCTTGTATCTTGTTGATGGTCATGGCGAGGTCGTCGCAATGAATACGCACACAGGCACCAGCCAGCACGGTCGGGCACTGGACGTTGCTCAGCAGTTTCGGGAGTTGCCCGTGATGCAACGCTTTGCTGGAGTAGAGCAGCACTGCCCGCGGCTTGAGGTGTTCGACCGCCAGTGCCAGTTCGCCGTTGGGTAGCGGCCAGTCGAAAACTTCCACCGGGCAATCAGCATTGCTGACCAGCCAGGCGCTCAGCCACAACTGCGGTTCCAGCGGCAGGTCGGAGTGGTTCACCAACAGGACCGGCGTACCGCTGAGTTGACGGTTGTTGTGGTAGATACGGGCACCCAGTTTGCTGCGCAGCCATGAGTAAAAGAACACGCGCTCCATCTGCCCGCCAAATTTCCCCTGCCAGCGGAACTCCAGCTCAGCCAGCAGTGGCAGCAGGAGTTGCTCGCAGACCGTGCGTGGCGGGTAGAGCGACATGGCTTGGTTGAAGAGGTCGTCGACGCGGCGCTCGGCCAGTTCAGCAATGGATTTGATCAGGTTCTGGCGCAGGTCGTCCCAGTCGTTACCGGCAATGCCGGTGTCGGGCTGACGGCTGTCGATAAGGTTTTTGACCTGGCTGACCGATACACCACGATTAAGCCAGGTCAGAATATTCATCACTCGCAGGACGTGCTCGTGGGAGTACAACCGATGACCTTTGGCTGTGCGGTGCGGCACGATGAGCCCATAGCGTCGCTCCCAGGCCCGCAGTGTGACGGCGTTGACGCCGGTCTGGCGAGCCACCTCGCGGATGGGCAGCCAGTTGCCTTGCGCAGCGGTTTCTTCGCTGTTTTGCTCGGGTGCGGGGATCTTGATCAGAGTGTCGGTCATGGGTTAGATCGCATTTCGCAGGCTGAGATTTTCCGGATGAGGCTGCATGTAAACCTGCAGGGCTACATACGGATCCGGGTGCTGGCGGAAGTGGTGTTTGAGCAGCGTCAGCGGCACGATCAACGGCACGATGCCTTGGTGGTACTGCGCGATGAGTTGCTGAATTTCCTGCTTGTCAGCGCTACTGAGGGTTTGCTTCAGGTAGCCGCTGATGTGCTGCAGGACATTGGTGTGAGTACGGCGAGTGGCGGGCTTTTTCAGGGCGCTCATCAGGTCACTGAAATAGCGCGGCGCGATGTCGTTCGGGTCACTGCGGCCCATGTTGCCCAGCAGGCTGCCCAGCGCTTTGTATTGCACGGGGTCGTTGGCCATGAGCTGATATTTATAGCGCGAGTGAAATTCGGTCAGGCTGCGACGGGTAATGCCAGCCTTGAGCAGTTCCTGCCAGGCGGCGTAGGCAAACACCCGGGTAATGAAGTTTTCGCGCAGCACCGCGTCATTCAGGCGGCCGTCTTCTTCTACCGGAAGGTTTGGGTGGCGTTCGCAAAACGCCTGGGCATAAATCCCGCGTCCTCCCCCCTCAACGGGGGCGCCATTTTCCGTGTAGACCTTGACGCGCTCCAGGCCACAGGACGGCGACTTCTGCATAAAGATGTAGCCGCAGATATCGCCCAGCTCTTGCGCCATCTTGACGCCGTAGTCGGCCAGAGGCTGAGTGACATTGAGGTCTTTGTTGACTGTGCCGACGGCTTGAGGGCTTTGCGCATCGCCGACCAGACGAATCGGTTCACGAGGGATGCCCATGCCGATCGCCACTTCAGGGCAGGCGGTGACAAATTCGAAGTACTCGGTCAGCTCGCGGGTGCATAAATGGGATTCTTTATGACCCCCATTGAACCGCACCTCATCGCCCATGAGGCAGGCACTGATGCCAAGTTTCGGTTTATGGACTGCCGGTGAGAGCATGCGAACCTCTGAACTGACTTGTACAGAGTTAATTTTCTGTACAACGTTGGTTCATCATAGGTTCAGCAGTGTACAAGTCAAATGGTTTGTATAGGTTTTGTATCGGGCTGGGGGCTGGGGGCTGGATGGCGCGGGTCATGTGGGAGCAGAGCTTGCTCGCGAGAAGAGCTCCCTGTTCCATGTCCTGTAAGTGAGGGGGAGTTACAGTCGGCGTATTGCTGCTGTCAGTGATGCGGTCTTCCCGGCTGAGGCGGACGGCTGCTTCCATGACGCAGCTGCCTGCGCGTTACTTCCAGCCCATTCTCCAGGCATCCGAGTCCTGCAAGGTTTGCCAGGGCAGGCGTTCACTGCGCTGGGTCAGCACCGCTTGCAGTTCGATTTCCAGCACCGTGCCTTCGTCGTCGCGGAACAACTCGGTGACCAGGAAATGCTTTTCCCGGTTGAGCGGCTGTGCTGCCGTCCATTTCGACAGCAGCAGTTTGCGCGGATTGAGGCGGTTCAATTCAGGTGTTCCAGTAAACGGCGCGCGGCTTCCTGACCGCTGAGCCATGCACCTTCTACACGGCCCGACAGGCACCAGTCACCGCATACATAAATGCCCAGATCCGGATCGGACAACGCGCCCCATTCATGCGCGCTACCGGGGCGAGCGTACAGCCAGCGATGCGCGAGGCTGAACGTCGGAGCTGGCACTGCGCAGCCGATCAACTCGGCGAACGCACCGTGCAGATGCTCAATGACTGCCTCTTTGGGCATGTCCAGGTGCTGGCGGCTCCAGGTGCTGGTGGCATGCAGCACCCAAGTGTCCAAGGTGTTGTCGCGTCCGGGTTTGCTGCGATTACGGGCAAGCCAGTCGATGGGGCTGTCTTGCACGAAGCAGCCTTCCAGAGGTGTCTGCAGGGCGCTGCCGAATCCCAGCGCGACGGCCCAGGTGGGCTCCATCTTCACACTGGCCGCTACGCCAGCAAGTTTAGGCGCACTGGCCAGTAGCGCGGTTGCCTGCGGAGCTGGCGTAGCAATGATGACGTGGCTGAACGGACCATGACTCTGGCCGTCGGCATCCTGCAGATTCCAGTGCTGTTCACCCCGGAATACCTCGGTAATCCTGCAAGAGAACGACACCTCAAGGTCGCCAAGCATGGCGCGGGTGATTGCGCTCATGCCCGGTTTGCCCACCCAGCGCACTTGCTCGTCGGGGGACGGGCTGAGTTGGCCCGCGTGCGAGTTATAAAGCGACGGTGTCCACGGGGCGGCACAGCCCTGAGTCTGCCACTGCTGGACGGCGGCCATGAAACGGCGGTCGCGGGCAGTGAAATACTGTGCGCCCATATCAAGCGAACCAGCATCACTGCGTTTGCTGGACATCCTTCCGCCACTGCCGCGGCTTTTGTCGAAAAGATGTACGGGATGCCCGGCGGCATGGAGCGCTTGGGCAGCTGAGAGTCCGGCGATACCGGTACCGATGATTGCGATAGGTACAGTCATAGGGGCCTCGTTACCTTGTCTGCACAGACTACGCCGTAGTTAAAACCTGTACAATATCGTTTTTCGGTATAACTAGCTGTGATCTACTGTCCGGATCCAGCGCAATGTGTCTCGTACGGCTCGAGCTTAAAATCCGACACTTGAGGGTATTGGGCAACTATCCGAAAGGATGGGCTGTCTGCTCCCTCGTGATGTTTGACCTATTGTTCAAGAGCAATCTGCTGACGTGAACAGATGCGGCCATAAAAAATAGACTACCGAATACTCGCGAACGCCACGCAAGGAAACCTGCCATGCACATATTGCTGACCGGCGGTACTGGTTTGATAGGGCGGCAGCTTTGCCAGCTCTGGACGCAACAGGGTCATCAGGTCACGGTCTGGAGTCGCAGACCTCATGACGTTCCGAAGCTGTGTGGCATTGCTGTTCGAGGGGTTGCCCAGCTCAGCGAACTGAGTGAACAGCCGCTCGATGCGGTGATCAACCTTGCCGGTGTGCCGATCGCAGACCGACCCTGGACGCGGAAGCGCAGAACTCAGTTGTGGGACAGTCGCATTGGCTTGACCGAGCAATTGCTGGCCTGGTTTGAGTCGCGGGCGCAAAAACCGCAGGTACTGATCAGTGGTTCGGCGGTGGGTTGGTACGGTGACGGGGGCGAGCGTGAACTGGATGAAACGTCGCAGCCTGTCAAAGAGGATTTCGCCAGTCACCTGTGTGGTGCCTGGGAAGAAACTGCGCAGCGAGCCGAAGCTCAGGGTGTACGGGTGGTGATCATTCGGACCGGCCTGGTGCTCTCCGGGGACGGCGGAATGTTGCAGCGTCTGCTACCGCCTTTCAAATTCGGTATGGGCGGGCCTATCGGTAACGGCAGGCAGTGGATGCCGTGGATACACATCAAAGACCAAATCGCTGCAATTGATTTTCTGTTGCACAAGAGTGATGCACAAGGTCCGTATAATCTCTGCGCACCTCACCCGGTCCGCAATCATGAGTTTGCCAAGACGCTAGCAGGTGTTCTACACCGCCCTGCATTCATGCCGTTGCCTGCACTGGCTTTGAAAATCCTGTTAGGCGAATTGTCTGTTTTGCTGTTGGGCGGTCAGCGTGCTCGACCTGCTCGCCTGGAAGAGGCGGGTTTCACATTCCGGTTTACCGAACTGCACACTGCCCTGGACGATTTCCTCGGCCGTCACTGAAATAGGATGTTGCATGACCGATCACGCGCTGTTGCTGGTCAACCTGGGTTCACCAGCCTCCACGTCTGTGGCTGATGTTCGCCGTTATCTCAACCAGTTCCTGATGGACCCCTACGTCATTGATTTGCCGTGGCCGGTTCGCCGACTGTTGGTGTCTTTGATCCTGATCAAGCGCCCGGAGCAATCCGCGCATGCCTACGCTTCCATCTGGTGGGATGAAGGGTCGCCTCTGGTGGTGTTGAGCAAGCGTCTGCAGCAAGCCATGAGCAAAGAGTGGAGCCACGGGCCCGTCGAGTTGGCGATGCGTTACGGCGAGCCTTCCATTGAAACCGTGCTCACTCGACTGGCTGCGCAAGGCATCAGCAAGATCACCCTGGCGCCGCTGTATCCGCAGTTCGCCGACAGCACGGTGACGACGGTGATCGAAGAGGCCAAACGGGTTGTAAAGGCCAAGTCACTGAACGTGACGTTCTCGGTATTACAGGCTTTTTATGACCAGCCCGAATACATCGATGCTTTGGTTGCAAGTGTAAAGCCGCACCTTGAACAGCCTCATGATCACCTGCTGCTGAGCTTCCATGGTTTGCCCGAGCGGCACCTGACCAAGCTTGATCCGACCGGCAATCATTGCTTCAAGGATGCTGACTGCTGCAAGAACGCATCGCCGGAGGTCCTCGCCACCTGCTATCGCGCACAGTGTCTGCGCTCGGCAGCGGTGTTTGCCAAACAGATGGGCATTGCCGATGGTAAATGGTCAGTGTCGTTCCAGTCGCGGCTGGGGCGTGCGAAATGGATCGAACCCTACACCGAGGCACGTCTGGAAGAACTGGCCGCACAGGGCGTTAAGAAGCTGCTGGTGATGTGCCCGGCGTTCGTCGCCGATTGCATCGAGACGCTGGAGGAGATCGGTGATCGCGGCGCTGAACAGTTCAAGGCTGCTGGGGGGGAGGAACTGGTGCTTATACCGTGCCTGAATGACGACCCGAACTGGGCTGCGCAACTGAACACGCTGTGCGAGCGGGCGCCGGTGATCTTGTGAGGGGAGTGCCTGGCCTTGTAGGCACTGCCTCACGGCTGTAGGAGTGAACTTGTTCGCGAGACAATAGGCCTGCGTACACAGGTATGGCGCCTCGCCAACAAGTTGGCTCCTACAGGGACTACGATCTGCCTTTAAGGCAGCTGATCATCCAGATGCTTGTTCTTCCAGCCGTCATTACCCGGCAGCAGCAGGTTCAATGCGATAGCGGTTACGGCGCACAGGGCGATGCCTTTTAGGCCGAAGTCGTCAGGGCCGTTGCCGGTACCGATCAATACCCCGCCAATACCAAACACCAGAGTGACTGAAACGATCACCAGGTTGCGGGCTTCTGCCAGATCGACCTTGTGACGAATCAGGGTGTTCATGCCGACCGCGGCAATCGAGCCGAACAACAGGCAGAGAATCCCGCCCATCACTGGCACAGGAATGCTTTGCAGCAGTGCGCCGAACTTGCCGATGAACGCCAGAGTGATCGCGAAAACTGCCGCCCAGGTCATGATCTTCGGATTGTAGTTCTTGGTCAGCATCACGGCGCCAGTCACTTCGGCGTAGGTCGTGTTGGGTGGACCGCCGAACAGGCCTGCTGCGGTGGTCGCTATGCCGTCACCAAACAACGTGCGATGCAGACCAGGTTTCTTCAGGTAATCACGCCCGGTCACGCTGCCGACCGCAATCACACCTCCGATGTGTTCAATAGCGGGCGCCAGGGCTACCGGCACGATAAACAGAATCGCCTGCCAGTTGAACTCCGGTGCCGTGAACGCTGGCAGTGCCAGCCACGGAGCGGCCGCGATCTTTGCGGTGTCGACCACGCCAAAGTAGAACGACAGGGCGAAGCCCACCAGCACGCCGGAGATGATCGGCACCAGGCGGAAAATGCCTTTGCCAAACACCGCTACGACCAAGGTGGTCAGCAGCGCAGGCATCGAGATCAACATCGCAGTGCTGTACGGGATCAACTCCGCGCCGTCGCCACTTTTGCCCATCGCCATGTTGGCCGCAATCGGCGCCATGGCCAGGCCGATGGAGATAATCACCGGGCCGATCACAACAGGTGGCAGCAGCTTATCGATGAAGCCAGTGCCCTTGATCTTCACGGCGAGGCCGAGAAAGGTGTAGACGAAACCCGCCGCCATGACGCCGCCCATGGTCGCCGCAAGGCCAAACTGGCCCTTGGCAAGAATGATCGGAGTGATGAACGCAAAGCTCGATGCCAGAAAGACGGGCACCTGACGTCCGGTGACGATCTGAAACAGCAATGTACCCAGGCCTGCGGTAAACAGTGCGACGTTAGGATCCAGCCCGGTGATCAGCGGCATGAGTACCAGCGCGCCGAACGCCACGAAGAGCATCTGCGCACCGGACAGCACGGTGCGCCACAGTGGATCGTTGAACTCGTCCTGCCTCATCATTAATCCTTTTGCTTGGTGCCAAAAATTTTGTCACCGGCATCGCCCAGGCCCGGAATGATGTAGCCATGTTCGTTCAGGCGCTCATCAATGGACGCGGTGTAGATGATCACGTCAGGGTGCGCGGCCTCGACCACGGCAATGCCCTCTGGCGCAGCGACCAGGACCATGGCGCGGATTTCCTTGCAGCCTGCTTTTTTCAGCAGATTGATTGTGGCAACCATCGAGCCACCCGTGGCGAGCATCGGGTCAATGATCATGGCCAGACGCTCGTCGATTTCCGGAACCAGTTTCTCCAGATACGTGTGCGCCTCAAGGGTTTCCTCGTTGCGCGCGACACCCACGGCGCTGACTTTGGCGCCCGGGATCAGGCTGAGTACGCCGTCGAGCATGCCGATGCCAGCACGCAGAATCGGCACTACAGTGATCTTTTTTCCGGCGATTTTTTCGACCGGCACAGTACCGGCCCAGCCCTGGATCTCATAGGTTTCCAGCGGCAGATCGGCGGTGGCTTCGTAGGTGAGCAGGGCACCGACTTCCTGAGCGAGCTCACGGAAATTCTTGGTGCTGATGTCAGCGCGGCGCATCAGGCCGAGCTTGTGGCGGATCAGCGGATGGCGGATCTCACGGATAGGCATAGGAAAAAGCTCCGGCGGGGGGCAAAAAAACGGCCTAGGTTAATCTATTCAGCTGTTACTGTCCTACGTGCCTTACGGTGTTTTCAGACAATTCCTGACACGTTAGTCCAGAATTGCTTGCTCTGACTGAAGCGGATGCGTACCTTTGCCCGCTTTTCTTACACTGCCCCCCTGGAGAGCGTCATGTCCGCTGATCTCGAGCATATCCGTCAAATCATGCGCGAGGCTGACTGCCTGTACACAGAAGCTGAAGTCGAAGCGGCCATCGCCCGCGTTGGCGCGCACATCAATGCCGAACTCGCCGAGCGTAATCCGGTGGTGTTCTGCGTGATGAACGGCGGTCTGATCTTCTCGGGCAAGCTGCTGACTCACCTGAACTTCCCGCTGGAGGCGTCTTACCTGCACGCCACTCGCTATCGCAATGAAACCAGCGGCGGCGATCTGTTCTGGAAGGCCAAGCCGGAAGTCTCGTTTATCGACCGTGATGTGCTGATCATCGATGACATTCTTGACGAAGGTCACACGTTGGGCGCGATCATCGACTTCTGCAAACACGCCGGTGCCCGCGCTGTGCACACCGCCGTGTTGATCGATAAAGACCACGACCGCAAAGCACGCCCTGACCTGAAGGCCGACTTCGTAGGCCTGCCGTGCGTTGACCGCTATATCTTCGGTTACGGCATGGATTACAAAGGCTACTGGCGCAATGCTGCCGGGATTTATGCGGTTAAAGGGATGTAGAGCTACCTTCTGTGAAGCGAGATAGCTATCTGAATTGCAATGCTTTTCTGTAGGAGTGAGCTTGCTCGCGATTCGGTTTTTCATTCAACGAATGCATCGACTGAACGAAGGCCATCGCGAGCAAACTCACTCCTACAGGGACCGAGTCTTTCCGCATGCTAAAGTGCCAGCCCTGTCCTTGCGGGAAGTCGAAATGAAGCTTTTGATCCGTAGTGCAACACTCGCGCTGCTGTGCTGCCTGCCAGTTGCAGCGCCTGTTTCAGCTGAACCCATGCACGCCCAATACCTGCCGCCAGACGACCTTAATCTGCGTGAAGGCGAACCCGAGCAGCAACAATTGCTGCAGATCACCGAGTATTCAGTGGTGGTGGGTAATCAGCGTCAATCCAATCAGACTCCCATTCCTGTCACGGCACCGGTACTGCTACGCCTTAAAGGCAAGCCGATGAACAAGGGCGCCACGATCAATGAGGTGCTGATTCATTTCGACAGTGAGAGCAAAAGCCTTAAAAAGCCGGTTTTTGATGACAAGACTCGAGTGCTGAATCTGTATTACCCGGTCGCGCAATACCGAACACTGATGGACCTGCTGCGCAACGAGAAGCTGTACTGCCAGTTCCTGAGCTATGCCAACGGCCATGTATGGGCGGATTTGCACACTGGGGCCGTTCGTACTCGTTGAGCCTTTCGCCGAGCCGGGGGTAAACTGCCCGCCGGTTAACAAGTCAGCGATCCAGTTGGAGCACGCAATGCGTAAAGATAAGAAGCAGTTGATTGGTGACGAAATCGGCGATGAGCAGGTTAAAGCGTTTTTGCTCTTTGAGCCGGTTGACGCTACATCGCCATCGCTGCACAAGCTGATCAAGGCTTACCGTGGCTTGCGGGTCAATGATTTCGAGCGTTTTCTGGTGTTCTTCCTCGAAGCCGGTTACGACCTTGATGGCAAAGACGAGCACGGCAATGACTTCATCGCTCTGATCAAAGATCAGCGCAACGCCGATGAATACATCGAGTTGATCGAAAAAGCTCGCGGCTGAGTTTTTACCGCCATAAAAAAACGCCCCGAGGGGCGTTTTTTTTGACCTGCAGTTTTTCACCAGCAGAGTCAGGCGATGCTGTGCGCTTCGCTGTGTTTCTCGATCAGTTCCAGACGCTCGTTGTTCTGGGCGCTGACACGCTCGTAGAGCTCCACGTCTGTTTCCAGTGCTTTTTCGCGAGCCGGGAAGATTTCGTTCAGCTTGCTTGCCCACTCGCCGCGAGCTTTTTCCGGGAAGCAGCGCTCGATCAGGTCCAGCATGATCGAAACTGTTACCGAAGCGCCTGGCGATGCACCCAGCAGCGCTGCAAGAGACCCGTCTTTAGCCGAGACCAGCTCGGTGCCGAACTGCAGGACACCGCCTTTGTTGGCGTCCTTTTTGATGATCTGCACCCGCTGGCCAGCGATTTCCAGGCGCCAGTCTTCGGCTTTCGCCTGTGGATAAAAACGGCGCAGTGACTCAAGGCGCTGCTCCATGGACTGCATGACCTCGCTGACCAGATATTTGGTCAGGTCCATGTTGTCGCGAGCCACGGCCAGCATCGGTTTGATATTGGCCATGCGTACCGAAAGCGGCAGGTCAAGGAACGAGCCGTGCTTGAGGAACTTGGTAGTGAAACCGGCGTAAGGTCCGAACAGCAGGGATTTCTTGCCGTCCACCACGCGGGTGTCCAGGTGGGGCACTGACATCGGCGGCGAGCCGACCGCTGCCTGGCTGTAGACCTTGGCCTGATGGTGCTTGACCACTTCGGGATTGTCGCAACGCAGCCACTGACCGCTGACCGGGAAACCGCCGAAGCCTTTGCTTTCTTCGATGCCCGACATCTGCAGCAGCGGCAACGCCGCGCCACCCGCGCCCAGAAATACGAATTTCGCATCGATTTCACGGGTGGTGCCGCTGTTCACGTCTTTGATGCTGACGCTCCAGCCTGCGCCTTTACGGCTCAAACCGGTGACGCGCTTGCAGTACTTGACCTGCGCGTCAGGGCTGCTGCTCAGGTGCTTGAGCAGTTGATTGGTGAGGTTGCCGAAGTTGACGTCGGTACCATTCATCACGCGAGTGGCGGCGATCTGCTCGTCGGCTGGGCGGCCGGGCATCATCAGCGGCATCCACTCGGCAAGGGTGGCCTTGTCTTCGGTGTATTCCATGGACGAGAAAGCATGGTGTTTGTGCATGGCTTCGAAACGGGTCTTGAGGAAGGCAATGCCTTTCTCGCCCTGGACGAAGCTCAGATGCGGCACCGGGCTAATGAAATTCTTCGAGGAGCCAAAGGTGTCTTTTTGCGTCAGATAAGCCCAGAACTGTTTGGAGACTTCGAACTGGGTATTGATCTGCACGGCCTTTTTGATGTCGATGGCGCCATCTTTTGCCGGTGGGGTGTAATTGAGCTCGCACAGCCCGGCATGGCCGGTACCGGCGTTGTTCCATGGGTTGGAACTCTCCGCAGCGCCAGAGTCCATCAGCTCAACGACTTCCAGCTTGAGGCCGGGGTCGAGCTCCTTGAGCAGTACGGCAAGAGTGGCACTCATGATGCCCGCTCCAACCAATACCACATCGACTGCTTCGTTATGCGCCATTAACGCGTCTCCAAAATCTGCAGCACCAAATTGACGGCATACGATCCTGAGGTCAGATGCCTGGTAGCGGGGCTTTGTTCAAAGTTGTGCCCCGATAACCCTGGCCAGGATCTGCATGTCCGATTCTTCGCAATTCTTCGCATCATCAACGGAGGCCACCAAACGGACTTTAATCAACAGTTCATCAGGGCAGCATGAACGCATTTTTCAGCCCGGTCAGCCATTCGACTATCGTCAAGGCATCCGGTTATGCAACCAAATCCGTAGCGGACAGGCTTCAGACTCCAGTCATGGAGGCTGCGCAGCAGCAATTGATCCTGTTCAAAAGGGCTGGGTCTGATGCTAATGGTGCATTTACAAACGCGTACCTGTTCATTTGCTCGCCACACTCTTGTGAAGTAGTGAAACCCGTTTTTTTCGCGCTCTTTTGGAGACGCGAACCTCAACCTCAAAAAGGGCTGCACGATCACAGCACCGGCAGATCAACTGCATGCATCCTGAGGTGTTGGCGAGCGAAAGGTTCGAAATATTCGAGCCATAGGGCACTGACCAACACGCAATCTGCGTGCATATGACCTGTGTGGGCGGCTCTCTGTGGGCATTACGGAGGCGCTAATCCGGAGATTAGCCATGCTGCGAGGCCCGATCAGGAGACGTCCTTATAATCGGGGGGAGATTATAGCGATGAAACGACAGGAATTGATCGGCTTAAGTGACTTTTATTCGCTTTTCGGTCAGGCCATGCGCAGCTGGCGGGCTGCAGGTTGTCCGGAGCGGCGCACGAGGCGGGCGTTGAGCGGCAGTGGCTGGTTCAGCCAGGACAGATTCTGCTCAGCGACTTCCACCCAGCCCTGACCCCCAGGAGGCTGGCTGCATTGCTTGAAAGCGCGGCAGATTCCGATCTGATCAATGCGTGCGTAGTGACGGTACTTGGGGCGAGAACTGAAGAGTGACCAGATAAAGTCCATGGTGTGGCTCCCGGTTGGTTTAGGCGCAAGTCTGCACGGTACACATGACACCGTCGTGACGTGCGTGTTGCTGAACCATTGCATGACTGACGCGGTCCGATTTTCACTGGTTGGCGGCGCCGGGAGGCCGCTATACTGCGGCACATTTAGTGCCTGGCCCATTGGAGAGATGAGCATGCTGCGTCGCATTTTGTTTGGTTTGCTTGCTGTAACGAGTCTGACTCTGGTCGGTTGTGCCCACAGCCCGCAACAACTTAGCCCGCAACCCAAGCTGAACGCTCAGCTGGCGCCGGTAGGCCGTGGTCAGCCAGTGGTCGTGCGCGTGGTCGATGGTCGCCCAAGCCCAACGCTGGGGACTCGCGGTGGTATGTATCCGGAAACCAGCGCAGTCAGCGTTGCTGGCGCAGACGTTGTGCCCAAGTTGCAGGCACAGGCCGAAGCCGCAGTGCGTCTGCTGGGCTTCACCCCGTCACCGGGCGGCGGCGGTCCACAGTTGACTGTGACCCTGGCTGACCTGAAATATCAGTCGCCGAAAGAAGGCCTGTATGTGACCGAGGCAACCATCAGCGCCACGTTCCGTGCCGAGGTGCAGAACAACGGTCGCAACTACGCAGGTCGCTATGCTGCTTCGCTGGACCAGCGCTTCGGCATGGCCCCGAACCAGGAAACCAACACCCGCCTGGTCAGCGATGTGTTGAGCGACGCTCTGACGCGTCTGTTCCAGGACCAGACCATCGGCAACACACTGGCTCAGTAACACCAGCGCTGTTGTAAAAAAGCCCGGCTCTCTTGCGAGATGCCGGGCTTTTTTGTGGGCAGGTCCCTGTTGCGCTGCGAACACAGTCTCTTGTGGGAGCTGAGCTTGCTCGCGATGCGGCTGGACGCGATCTAAGGTGAACCGCGTCAAGCCTCATCGCGAGCAAGCTCAGCTCCCACAGGGAATGTGTTTCAATTCTGAGGCCTGCTTTTGTTGCGAATGCTGTATGCGTCTCAAGCCGCCTGCTGATAAAAGTCCAGAAAACTGAAGCCCGTCTGCAGATCCATGTCCGGCAGGTCGGGATGCTGATGGCCGCCAAGCGCGCAATACACCAGCCAGTTGCGGTCCTGAACGTTGAACGACCAGGCGTCGATCAACGCTTCCTGCTCGTCGCTCGGAGCGATCAGATAAAGGCGGTCCTGGTTTTTGGCGTGCAGCATGACGAGCTCCATTGGGTCGAGGTTCTGCCTCGAGGGAGCCATAGAGTGCCCGGGTCAGGTTACGGAACCGTGACGACGAAGAAAATTGTCTGACAATTTCAGGCATAAAAAAGGCGCTAGATATCAGCGCCTTTTTTACCGTCAGCAGGATCAGAGCGGGATGCCAGCCTTTACCCGGTATTGATTGCGTACAGGCGTCGCATACTGCTGGATCAGGTAAGGCTGATGCTCTGCCGGGCACTCGTCGAGACGACGTTGCCATTCTTCCTGAGCCTTGGTCAGTTCGGGCGCGGCAAACACATCCTTGGCCAACGGCACATTGAGCGACGAATCTGCATCGGCCCACTGTGCGTAAGCCAGGTAATGGACGGGGAACAAGCGGTAGCCACCGAGAATTTGCCGGTCCATTTCAATGGCCAGCGCTTTGGTGTCTTCGAAAAGCTCGGTGATGGGGGGCGCAAAGTTCACATGGACGCGTCCCTTGTAGCCGGTAATGCCCAAGGCGATGCTGACGTCATCCTCGCCCGGCACCTTGCTGTAAGTGCCGGTGGTGGCACGAATGTACAGCTCGCGCGCCTTGGCATGATCGCAAGGGTCGTATTCATAGCTGATGGACACCGGCGTCAGGTTCAGTGACTGAATCACCTCGGCGAACGGTTCGTCCTTGCGGCTCATGTGGAACATCTTGAGGATTGCCGACTCGGTACGGTCATCACCGTCCTTGGCGCGACCTTCTGCCTGGGCAATCCAGATCGATTGGCAGTCGTTGCGAATCGAGTGGTTGATGTAGGCAGACAGCAACTGGTACGCCGCCATTTTTTCCCGGCGCCCTGCGATGGAGCGGTGCACGATGAAGCTCTTGTTCAGGCGCATCAGATCGCTGACAAAAGGTTTTTGCAGGAGGTTATCGCCAATCGCGATACGCGGTGTCGGCAGGCCTGCGTGGTACACGGCGTAATTGACGAACGCCGGGTCCATCACGATATCGCGGTGGTTGGCCAGAAACAGATAGGCGCTGCCGGATTTGAACTGCTCGACACCCGTGTAGGTCACACCGTCGGTAGCGCGCTCAATGGTGTGGTCGACGTAGTATTCGACCTTGTCCTGTAAGGTGGCGACCGAATTGATACCCACGAACTGACGACGCAGCTTGCGGGCGATGATCGGTTGTAATGCCCAGCCTAAAGCGCCTGCCAGTTTCGGGAAGCGGAAGCGGGTCAGGATCGAGAGAAACTCTTTGTCGCTGAGCAAACGCTCAAGCACCGCTGAGACTTCAGCGTCGTTGTAAGGTCGGATGGCATCAAATTCGCCCATCATGCTCTCTTGTAGGGGGTGACAAAGTAATAGGGGAGGCCAAGTCTGGAAAACACGTCCAGACTCTAGCAGAGCCTTGAAAGACCGCGATTATACGCACAACTGATCCCGGAGACCGCGATGCAGGAAATTCAGAGTTACGACTGCCCTTACTGCGGCGAGCCGGTCGAGGCGGTACTGGACTTGTCTGGCGGTGACCAGCAGTACATAGAGGATTGCCCGGTCTGTTGTCGGCCCATTGTCTTCGACTTGCAAACCGATGGTGAAGACTGGCGTCTGGACGTTCGCAGCGAGAACGAATAATGCAGAAAGTCTACGAGCCGGAAAACCTGATGGAAGGCGAGCTGCTACAGGGCATGCTCGCCAGCGAAGGTATAGAAGCGCACCTCACCGGCCAGCACTTGCTGGGCGCCCTTGGCGAGTTGCCAGCCCTCGGCCTGCTGGGGCTGCTGGTGGACAACGATCAGGTGGAGCAGGCGCGACAGTTGATCACTGAGTACAATGCGGCGCTGCCTTTCTCTGGAGGCGAGCCCGGTGATGAACCGGACAATTTCCCTGACGTGCTGGTGTGTTGAGCGGCTTAATGGCCTTGTCTCCACAGTTCAGCGCGTCCAAACGAGTTTTATAGCCCCATGTGTGGACGTTATGCGCTGTTTCGTTGGACGCCCGCTTTAGCGGCCTTGCCGGGTTTTCCGGCTGACCAACAAGCGCAATGGAATATCTCGCCAGCGGATTCGGTACTCATGTTACGTGCCGTTGCCGGGACTGAGGGCGATCTTGAACTGGCACGTGCGCGTTGGGGACTCACCCCGCCGTGGCTGACTGATCTGTCTCGTACCCCCGCTCACGCCCGTGCCGAGACCCTGGCCGAGCAACCGATGTTTCGCGAGGCGTTTCGCCTGCGCCGCTGTCTGCTGCCTGCCAACGGTTTTTATGAATGGCGCGGTACTACCCGCAAACGGCCTTTCTGGCTGACACCGGGAGAGGGCTCGGCGCTGTTTTTTGCGGCGATCTGGGAAGCGTATCCGGTGCAGGAGCATACGTACCTGAGTGTTGCGGTGGTCACTCAACTGGCTGTCAGTCAGCGCCGTCCCTTGATTCTCGACGCTCAAGGGCAGAAGGACTGGCTTGCGGCCGATACACCATTGCCGACCTTGCAAGCGTTGCTCGCTGCTCCACAAACCGCGCTGCGCGAGCGTCCGCTGGCCAATCTGGTCAACGATCCGAAGCTCAATGCGCCTGAGTGCCTGACGCCGTTGTGATAAGTGCTGCAAACATTGGACCTGTAGGAGCGCGCTTGCCCGCGATTCGATCTGTCAGTCGATGAATATATCGCCTGTGCTGACGCTATCGCGAGCAAGCTCACTCCTACAGGGGGGCGGTTTCAACCGGGAAGAGTGCATCAGGTTCGATAAGGGTTTCCCCGCTGTCCATCGCACCGTGCCGTCTAGACTTATGGGAGCTGCCGAAGGCTGCGATGACGGCCAGTCAGAATAACCGCATCGCAGCCCTCGGCAGCTACAGAAAAGCATTCCCGATACAGGTCGTTATAAGCTGTTTGACAGGAAGACTGCCCGCCCTTTACACCTTGAACTGATTGATCAACCGCCGCTGCTGCTCGGCCAGTTTGGTCAGTTCTGCGCTGGCCTGGCTGGATTCGTCGGCACCGCCTGCGACTTCGTTGGCCACTTCGCCGATGTTTGTGACGTTACGGTTGATGTCTTCGGCGACCGAGCTCTGTTCCTCGGCGGCGCTGGCGATCTGGGTGTTCATGTCGTTGATGACCGAAACCGCTTTGGTAATGGTCTCAAGTGCCTGTGCGGCCTCGGCGGCATGGCCGACACTTTCCTCAGTCTTGCCCTGGCTGTCTTCCATCACCTGCACCACCTGGCGAGTGCCATTTTGCAGTTGCTGGATCATGTTCTGTATTTCTTGAGTGGCCTGCTGAGTCTTCTGCGCCAGATTGCGCACTTCGTCGGCGACCACGGCAAAGCCTCGGCCCTGTTCACCAGCACGCGCCGCTTCGATCGCTGCGTTCAGTGCCAGCAGATTGGTTTGCTCGGCAATACCCCGAATAGTCGTCAGGATCGCATTGATGTTTTCGCTGTCGGCAGCGAGCGCCTGAACGACGGTCACCGCCCGGCCGATCTCCGATGCGAGGGCACTGATGGAGTTAGAGGTGTTCTGTACGATCTGCATCCCTTGATTGGCAGCCCCGTCGGCATGACTCGCCGCTTGCGCTGCCTGGGTGGCATTGCGTGCCACGTCTTGCGCGGTGGCTGTCATCTGGTGGACGGCCGTGGCAACCAGTTCGATTTCAGACATTTGCTTGTGCACGCCCTGATTGGTGCGGATAGCAATGTCGGCGGTATGTTCCGAAGAGTCGCTGACCTTCTGCACCGAGGCGACGACCTGAGTGATCATGGCCTGCAGCTTGCTCAGGAAAGTGTTGAAGCGAATGGCGATCTGGCCAACTTCATCGACCCGGTCGCTTTTCAGGCGACGGGTGAGGTCGCCTTCGCCCTGGGCAATATCGTCGAGCATCAGCACCATCTGTTTGAGTGGTTTGGCGATGCCACGTGCGACCAGCCAGATGACCACCAGGCCCAGCGCCGCAATGAGCAGCCCGACCACGGTCATGCCGAAGATGTCATCTTTGCGCTGGGTATCGAGTTCGCCACGGAGTTTGTCCACGTCCGCCATGACTGCACTGAGCGGCACTTGAATCATCAGGGTCCAGCGCGCGTCGGTGGCACCGATGCCGAACGGCATGTAAACCTCAATGTGACCGTGATCGCGGTCTATGTCGTAAAGCACCTCGCCAGCGGCGATTTTTTTCAGGTTGTCGATTTCGTTGGCGTCGAGAATAGTCGTCGCTTTTTCACCCAGCTTTGTCGCGTCCCGGGTGTAGGCCACGAGGGTCCCACCGCTGGATATCAAGGCCATCTCGCCTGCACCGTCGTACAGTTTCTTGTCGGCGGAAATGAGCATGTCCTGAATGAAATTGACTGACAGGTCCGCGCCGACGATGCCCTGAAATACGCCGTTGACCATGATCGGTTCAATAAACGAAGACAGCATCACCATTTTCCCGCCGACCTTGTAGGGTGCCGGGTCAATGACACAAGGCTTTTTGTTTTCACGGGAGCAGATGTAGTACTCGCTGGCACGTACGCCGGTGGACAGCATTTTAGTGTCTTCAAGGCTGGCCAGCTTTTCCAGGGTCAGCGTTCCATCAGTGTTGCGATACCACCAGGGCATGAAGCGGCCGGTGGCTGGATCGCTACCGGTGTCGGATGAGCCTATGTAGTCCGCGTCATTATTGTTCAGGGCGTTGGGTTCCCAGCCTATATAAGCACCGAGCACTTTAGGGTTCTGTTCCACGTTGTGACGAAGCAGATTGAGCAATTGCTCACGGGTGGCTTTCAGCTGTGGCTCGCCCTTGCTGTCTGTCAGCGCCAGCAGCGCATTGACGCGGGCCAGGCCTGCGGTGATCAGCAAAGGTGCTTCGAGCTCGCGCTTGATCTCGCTGGCTTGAGTCTGAACCAGTGCACTAAGGCGCTGCTCCATTACTTGTTCAAATAATGACTGGGTTCTTTCGTCGACCAGTGTTTGCGTACGTTCGCTGGCGAAAAGCGAGTAGAGAACCAGGGCGGCGACAACAGACAGCACGATCGCGCCCGCCAGCGCTGCGATGGAAAACTGAATCGATTTGAACTTCATGAGAACTCCAGACGTGGCGTTGCGCTATCTAAGGCTATCGGCGTTTACTTTCAAAATCATGAACACTGCACCCGAAAAGGGGCGCAAATCGTGCCGAAGTGTCGTTTATGGATAGGCAGTCATCCGGGGAACCATCACCGCTTTTCGCGGACAAAGCGCCTGTCAGCCAGTATCTGGCGCATAAGTCGTTCTCCGCCTAGGATGAGCGCCATGTTCAGAGGGAGATTTATCATGCGTCAGAAGTTTGCTCTATGTGCCTTGACCGCAGCCATCCTGCTCGGCGGCTGTCAGGCCGTGAATACCACCAGCGGCGATTCGGTCGGTGTCGAGCGCAAGCAGTACATGTTCAGCATGCTCTCGACCGATGAGGTCAATCAGATGTATGCCCAGTCCTACAAGGAAACCGTGGGCGAGGCGTCGACCAAGGGCGTGCTGGATACAACCAGCGCCAATGCCAAACGTGTGCATGCGATTGCCGACCGCCTGATCGGTCAGGCACCCAAGCTGCGTCCGGATTCTGCGCAGTGGCAGTGGGAAGTGAACCTGATCAAGAGTGATGAGCTGAACGCCAACTGTGGCCCGGGCGGCAAGATCATTTTCTACACCGGCCTGATCGATAAGTTGAAGCTGACAGACGATGAGATCGCTGCGGTGATGGGCCATGAAATTGCCCATGCCTTGCGTGAGCACGGACGTGAGTCGATGTCCAAAGCGTACGGCGTTGCCATGGCCAAGCAAGGGGCGGGCGCCATCCTCGGGTTAGGGCAGGACAGCATGGCGCTGGCTGATACCGTGGTTAATTACAGTCTGACCTTGCCTAACAGTCGCAGTAACGAAAACGAGGCAGATCTACTCGGTCTGGAGTTGGCGGCACGAGCGGGTTACAACCCGAATGCCGCCATTACCCTGTGGCAGAAAATGACTCAGAATTCCGGTGGCTCGCAGCCTGAGTTCATGAGTACTCACCCGGCTTCGGAAAGTCGTATTGCATCGTTGCAGGCGGCAATTCCCAAGGTGATGCCGCTCTACAACGCTGCTAAAAAATCCTGAGGAGTTTGCTTGTTCTGTAGACGCTGATTATTGGCGAAGCGTGGCGTCCTTGATGCCGCCTCGCGAACAAGTTCGCTCCTACCGTGTGGTGCGGTGCGCGTATGAGGTAACTTGTTGCCGAGAGGGTTTGACGCGGTGGTTCAGGTCTGACACCTCTCGCGAACAAGTTCGCTCCTACCGGCCAATGTCCTTAAATCCAGCCACTCACCTGCATTGCCTTGTACACCGCCACCAGCGCCAGTACGAAGAACGCGCTCGCTGCCAGGCGACGGATCAGGGTCAGAGGCAGTTTCTCGGCGGCGAAATTACCGGCCAGTACCACCGGCACGTTAGCCAGCAACATGCCCAGCGTAGTCCCCAGAATCACCAGCCAGAGATACGAATATTGCGCGGCAAGCATGACCGTGGCGATTTGCGTCTTGTCGCCGATCTCGGCAATGAAGAACGCGATCAGCGTGGTCATGAATGGACCAAATTTGCGTGCGGTATTGGCATCGTCGTCGTCCATTTTGTCCGGGACAAGGGTCCACAGCGCGGTGGCGGCGAAGCTTACGGCGAGAATCCAGTGCAGGGTTGCGTCCGACAGGAAACTGCTGAACCAGGCACCTACGGCACCGGCCGCGGCATGGTTGGCCAACGTCGCGGCGACAATGCCCGCAATGATCGGCCAGGGCTTGCGAAAGCGAGCGGCCAGAATAAGCGCGAGGAGTTGGGTCTTGTCACCGATTTCGGCCAAGGCAACGACAGCGGTGGGGACCAACAGGGATTCCAGCATCAGGTTTTCCTAAGGGGCGGGTCGACACGGCTACGACACGTACAGCCTCCCCGCCCCGGGTAAGGTGTTCGTGTCATAGGTCTTGTCAAACCACCGATCCGTCTGAGCGGATTCGGGGTCGTACGCACCATGGTCTGAGGACCAAGTATGTTGATGCGTACCGGACGAGCATGGCGCTCGTGGGAGACTACTCCCCTAGGACGGAGCGGATTCTGCCTTCAGCTTTCGCTTTGGGCAAGTGCTTATTTTCAAGCCCGCTTGGCGCGGTAGATTCTGAAGCCATTTCCTTCAGCCTTGATTGCACACACGCCAAAATGCTCTTCAATGATGGGTTGATACTTGAGGAAACTGTTGGCAACTAACCGAAGTTCGCCGCCTGATTTCAGATGTTGTCGTGCTTTTCTCAGCAGGTTTTCCGTGGCTTTGTAATCCGTGTGGACCCCGACATGGAAGGGCGGATTACTCAGGATCGTGCTCAAACCCATGGGGGCCGCATCGATACCGTCGCCTGTCAGCACTTCAGCCTCCAGCCCGTTTGCAGCAAGGGTCAGACGGGTGCTGGCTGTGGCGAATGCATCGACGTCGAGCATGATCACATTGTTATGCGGGTAGCGACGTTTTACCGCAGCCCCCAGCACACCAGCGCCGCAGCCGAAGTCGAGCAAATTGCCGCTGGGCAGCTTGTCGATGTTCTGCAGCAACAATGCCGAGCCACGGTCCAGTCGGCCCTGGCTGAAAACGCCCGGCAGGCTGACAACCTTGAGCGGACCGTCTTCCATTTCGACTTCGTATTGCTGGGCGAGGCTTTCCAGCGTTACCTCTTTTGGAGCGTCTTCAACGGTGACTTGCCACAGCTGGCAATGACGGGCGCTGTCCAGCTTGCGGGCGCGGCCAAACGGGCCCAGCTGTTTGGCGGCAGCTTCGATACCGCTGCGTTTTTCACCGACCAAAAACAGCTCGCGTCCCGCCAGACGCGAGGCGAGGGCATTGAGCAAGTAGTTGGTCAGCTCTCGCGCTTTGGGCAAGAACACCACGGCGGCCTCGAATGGCAGCTCAGGGACTGTTACGCCGAAATGGCTACGACCTTCAAAGCGTGCATCCAGTGCAGCCTGATCACCTGCGTGCCAGCACCAGCCTTGCGCGTTCGGCAGGCGGCCGAGCAAATCATCAGCAGGCAGGCCGGCGAGTAGCAGGGAGCCCTGAAACAGTTCGGCCTGACGGAGTAACACTTCACTGCGCGGGTCCATGGTGGGCTCCTCGAAAAAGCTCGGAGTCTAACAGTTTGGAGCCAGCAACGGCGTTGCGATCCCTGTAGGAGCTGCCGAGGGCTGCGAAGGCGATTTATATGACCGACCGCCTTCGGCAGCTCCTACAGGGATTTGCGGCCTAACCCACCACGCGAACCGGTTTGCCAGCAAAGAATCCTCGTGCATTCTCGGTCACTTGGCTGACGATCCGTTGCCGTGCCTCGCGTGCACCCCAAGCGCTGTGAGGCGTGATGATCAGGCGTGGAATGTCGCCTGCCAGTAGCGGGTTACCCGCTGTCGGCGGCTCAACCGTGAGCACGTCGGTAGCCGCACCGCCCAAGTGACCGTTACGCAATGCATCGGCCAGGGCTTGCTCGTTGATCAGCCCGCCGCGGGCGGTATTGATAACGTACGCGTGCGGCTTGAGCAGGCTTAGCTCGTGTGCGCCGATCATGTCGCGGGTGTCGTCATTGAGCGGGCAATGCAGGGTCAGGGCGTCAACCTGAGGCAGCAGTTCTTCCAGCGGCAAGCGGTCCGGGCGAGCAGGGCGGCCGGGTATTTGCCCGAGAACGACGCGCATGCCAAATGCCTCAGCCAGTTTTGCCACGGCACCGCCCAACTCCCCATGGCCCAACAGGCCCAGAGTCTTGCCTTCCAGTTCTACGATTGGGAAGTCCAGCAGGCAGAACTGCTTCGACTTCTGCCAGAGGCCTTGCTGCACTGCTTTTTGATAGTCGGGCAGGCTGGTGGCCAGTGCCAACAACAGCATCAAGGTGTGTTGAGCGACTGATGGGGTGCCGTAACCCTGGCAGTTGCACACGGTAACCCCATGATGACGGGCCGCAACCAGGTCGATGTTATTGGTGCCGGTGGCCGTCACCAGCACTAGCTTGAGGTCAGGGCATGCGGCGAACGTGTTGGAATCGATCACGACCTTGTTGCTGATCGCCACCTGAGCGCCTTGCAGGCGTTCAATCACTTGATCTGAGCTCGTGCTGGCATGCAGCGTCAACTCGCTGAAGCATTCACGCAATGCGCCGAAGTCCAGATCGCCAAGGTCGAGGGACGTGTGGTCGAGGAAAACTGCTTTACCGTGATTGCTCATCAGCTGTACCTGTTAATGGACGTATTGAAGGCTTAATGTGGCTAGCCTATCAGAGCGAAACGCTTGCTTACATTTTTGAGCCTGCCTGTCTTTTGGCCAGCTTATTTTTGGAGAATCACCATGTATTGGGCCGAGTTTCTCACCGTTGCCTTGATCCACTTGCTCGCTGTCGCCAGCCCCGGACCGGATTTCGCCGTGGTCGTACGAGAAAGTGTGGCCCATGGACGCAAGGCGGGCACCTACACCGCTATGGGCGTGGGGACGGCGATTTTCCTGCACGTCGGTTATTCGCTGCTGGGGATAGGCTTGATTGTTTCGCAGTCGATCGTGCTGTTCAACGCGCTCAAATGGGCCGCCGCCGCTTATTTGCTGTACATCGGCTTCAAGGCGCTACGGGCCAAACCTGCCAGCGCCAGTGATGCGCCGGTCAACGTTGCAGGCGGTGAGCGCACGGCTCGCGGTGCATTTACCAGTGGCTTTATCACCAACGGCCTGAACCCCAAGGCCACGCTGTTTTTCCTGTCGTTGTTCACCGTAGTGATCAACCCGCACACGCCATTGTGGGTCCAGGCGGGTTATGGCGTTTACCTGGCCGTCGCAACGGGGCTGTGGTTTTGCATGGTCGCGCGGCTGTTCAGCCAGGAGCGTGTGCGTGCAGGCTTTGCGCGTATGGGCCACTGGTTTGATCGCGCCATGGGTGGCGTGTTGGTGGCGTTGGGCCTGAAGCTGGCGCTGACTGAGAGTCATTGATTGAGCAGGTTCTGCGCAATCTTGTAGGACCGGCTAAAGCCGGTCCTACAAGATCAGGGGCGCAGGAGTAAGCTTCCCGTCCCCGGCAAATCATCCCTTTGGCTGATTTGACTGGCGAGGTACCGCTCTAGAGTCCATATTTCAAGCCACGCCCGTGCACTTTGAAAAGGAACTCTTATGTTGCAGACCCGCGTTATTCCGCCAGCCGACGGTGCCTATCAATATCCTCTGTTGATCAAGAGGCTATTGATGTCAGGCAGCCGTTACGAAAAAACCCGGGAAATCGTCTACCGCGACACCGTTCGCTATACCTATCCAGAACTGATCGAGCGCGTCTGCCGGTTGGCCAATGTGCTCAGTGCCGCAGGTGTCAAAGCTGGCGATACAGTGGCGGTGATGGATTGGGACAGCCACCGTTACCTTGAGTGCATGTTTGCCATTCCAATGATTGGCGCCGTGATTCACACCATCAACGTTCGGCTCTCGCCGGATCAAATCGTCTACACGATGAACCATGCCGAAGATAAGTTCGTGCTGGTCAACAGCGAGTTCGTCGGCCTGTATCAGGCAATGGCCGGGCATCTGACCACCGTCGAGAAAACCCTGCTACTGACGGACCTGCCGGAAAAGACTGCTGAATTGCCCAATCTGGTGGGCGAATACGAGACGCTGCTGGCTCAGGCCGGCGCGCAGTACGAGTTCGAGGATTTCGACGAAAACTCCGTGGCCACGACGTTCTACACCACCGGCACCACGGGCAACCCCAAAGGCGTGTATTTCAGCCATCGCCAGTTGGTGCTGCACACCATGGGTGTCGCAACCATTGTCGGCAGTGCCGAGCGATTGCTGGGCACCGATGATGTGTACATGCCCATCACGCCGATGTTTCACGTGCATGCCTGGGGCATGCCTTACGCGGCGACGATGCTGGGGGTCAAACAGGTTTATCCCGGCCGCTATGATCCGGAGTTTCTGGTCGAGTTGTGGCGCAAGGAGAAAGTCACTTTTTCCCATTGCGTGCCGACTATCATGCAAATGGTCCTCAACTGCAAAAGCGCCCAGGACATGGATTTTGGTGGTTGGAAGATCATCATTGGCGGCAGCTCATTGAACCGCACGCTGTATGAAGCGGCCAAGGCGCGTGGCATTCAACTGACTGCCGCTTATGGCATGTCGGAAACCGGTCCGTTGATTTCGGTTGCGCATCTGAACGACGAACTGCGTGCGGGGAGCGAGGACGAGCGTGTCACGTATCGAATCAAGGCCGGCGTGCCGGGCATTCTGGTGGACGCGGCGATTGTCGATGAGGACGGTAACTTCCTTCCCGCCGACGGTGAGTCCATGGGCGAGCTGGTGCTGCGAGCACCCTGGTTGAGTGAAGGTTATTACCGTGAGCCGCAAAAAGGCGCCGAGATGTGGGCCGGTGGCTGGATGCACACGGGAGACGTGGCGACACTCGACAGCATGGGTGTCATAGACATTCGTGACCGGATCAAGGATGTGATCAAGACCGGGGGCGAATGGATTTCGTCCCTGGCGCTAGAGGATCTGTGCAGTCGCCATCCCGGGGTTCGCGAAGTTGCCGTGGTGGGGATCGCTGATCCGCAGTGGGGTGAGCGGCCTTTCGCATTGCTGGTGGTGCGAGAGGGGCACAGCATCGAGGCGAAGGATCTGAAGGAGCACCTCAAGCCCTTCGTCGAACTGGGGCATATCAACAAGTGGGCGATCCCGCACCAGATTGCGGTTGTTACTGAAATTCCCAAGACCAGTGTCGGCAAGCTCGACAAGAAGCGTATGCGGCTGGATATCGTCGAATGGCAAAGCACCAACAGCAGCTTTCTCTCGACGCTCTGATCCTGCGGGCAAGGTGAATACGGCACTTTTTTCACCTTGCCCGGGTCTGAGCCGTGCCCGCTGAGCACGGTTTGTCGGCTTGGCTCTGACCAAGCAAGCGCTTGGCTTGCCAAATCCGCAAATTAAGCCATTCTCCCCACGAGCCCGCTGACGTCATCGGGCGCAAATACGCGCGGCAGAGAGTCTTGGACTGCAAATCACACTTTAGAGGGATCAAGCAGTGCGACCTGCTGGCTATAGTCGGTATCAGGGGCTGGGTAGAAACGAATGAAGACACTGATCCGTTGTAACCTTCTGGGTTACCCGATGAGCGTTGGACTGTCTGTCGCAAGATCGACTGTGCCGTTTTTAGCAGTACCACTGCCAAAACAATAAAAAACACATGGAGTAGCGTCGATGACATCAGCAAACCAGTTCTGGCGCCGGGCAAAACTGCCTTTGGCCGTCAGTCTCGCTTCTACGCTCGCCGGTCCTGCTTTCGGCGTCAGCTTCAACATTGGCGAAATCGAAGGCAAGTTCGACTCGTCGCTCTCCGTGGGCGCCAGTTGGTCTACCGAGAAAGCCAACAAGAATCTCATCGGTTCCAACAACGGCGGGCATGGCCTGTCGCAGACGTCCGATGACGGCCACTTGAACTTCAAACGCGGTGAAACGTTTTCGAAAATCTTCAAGGGCATTCACGATCTTGAGTTGAAGTACGGCGACACCGGTGTGTTTGTGCGTGGCAAATACTGGTACGACTTTGAACTCAAGGACGAGAACCGCGAGTTCAAGGACATCAGCGATTCCAATCGCAAGGAAGGCGCGAAGTCTTCCGGCGGGCAGATTCTCGACGCCTTCGTTTACCACAACTACAGCATCGGTGATGAGCCAGGTTCTGTGCGGTTCGGTAAACAAGTGGTCAGTTGGGGTGAAAGTACTTTCATCCAGGGCGGTATCAACAGCATCAACCCGGTCGACGTGTCTGCGTTCCGTCGTCCAGGCGCGGAAATCAAGGAAGGCCTGATTCCGGTCAACATGTTCTATCTGTCGCAAAGCATCACTGAAAATCTTTCGGCAGAAGGTTTTTACCAGCTTGAGTGGGACCAGACCGTTACCGATAACTGTGGCACGTTCTTCTCGCAGCCCGATGTGATTTCGGATGGTTGCGATGGCAATCTTGCAGTGTTGCGCAGCCAGGCTGGTCTGGCTGCTGCCCTGCCGGCGGTTGCGCGGCCGACCGTGTTCAATGCTCTGGCTGCTCAAGGTGTCAGGTGGGGTAACCCTGATGAGGGTGCAGTCGTGCGCCGTGGTCCTGATCGTGATGCCCGTGATGGCGGTCAGTTTGGCGTAGCGATGCACTACAACTTCGAGCCGCTGGACACTGAGTTCGGCGCTTATTTCATGAACTACCACAGTCGCGCGCCAATTTTCAGTGGTCGGGGCGCTCCAGCGGGCTCATACAACCCTGCTGCGCTGATCGCTGCACTCGGTCCTTTGGCTGCGCAACCGGGTCTGGTTGCCTCTTTGATGCCACTGGTCGTTGCGGGCAACTCCAGCTACTACGTTGAATACCCAGAAGATATTCAACTGTACGGTTTGAGCTTCTCCACCACGTTGCCTACCGGTACCGCGTGGAGCGGTGAGATCAGCTACCGTCCAAACGCTCCGGTGCAGATCAATACCACCGACATCCTGTATTCAGGCATCACGCCACTGGACGTAACCGTATCACCGCTGCAAGGCCAAGCCGACACCGATCAACCAGGTTACCGCCGCAAAGAAATCACCCAACTGCAAACCTCGTTTACCCAGTTCTTTGATCAGGTGATGGGCGCCGAGCGCCTGACAGTCGTGGGTGAAGTGGGCTGGACACACGTTGGCGGGCTGGAAAGCACTTCGAAAATCCGCTACGGCCGTGACCCAAGCTACGGTCCAGGCCCGCTGGCCAACGGCCGTTGCACATCACTCAACGCCCAAACTCTGGGAACTGCACCTCAAAACAACGTGAGTCGCTATTGCGAAGACGATGGCTTCACCACTGCCAACTCCTGGGGCTATCGCGCTCGCGCCATCTGGGATTACAACAGCGTTTTTGCCGGCGTGAACCTGCGTCCGAGCGTTGCCTGGTCGCATGACGTCAAGGGTTACTCGCCTGGCCCTGGTGGCAACTTCGAGGAAGGCCGTAAAGCGGTCAGCCTCGGTCTGGATGCCGAATACCAGAACACCTACACAGCGGCACTTTCGTACACCAACTTCTTTGATGGCAAGTACACCACGGTCGATGATCGCGACTTCGTGTCGCTCAGCTTTGGCATGAACTTCTAAGAACACGGTTTTTCAGGACGACGATGAATATGAAAATAACAAAAAGTCTGTTGCAAGTCGGTGTGCTCGGGTTGTCGCTGCTGGCAACCGGCGTCATGGCGGCTGTGTCTGAATCTGAAGCAGCAAAGCTTGGAACTACCCTGACGCCCATGGGCGCTGAAAAGGCCGGCAATGCTGCCAACACCATTCCTGCCTGGAGCCCAATGCCCAAGAATGCCGGGGCAGTAGATGCCAAAGGCTTCCTCGCCAACCCGTACGCCAGTGAAAAGCCGCTGTTCACCATCACCGCCGCTAACGTGGAGCAGTACAAGGCCAACCTCGCGCCGGGTCAGTACGCGATGTTCAAGCGTTACCCGGAAACTTTCAAAATGCCGGTCTATCCGTCTCATCGTGGCGCGACAGTGCCGGATGAGGTGTTCGCCGCTATCAAGAAAAACGCCACCAATACCAAGGCGGTAGGCGGCGGTAACGGCCTTGAGAATTTCGATACGGCGGTGCCGTTTCCGATTCCGCAGAGTGCCAACGAAGTCATCTGGAACCACATCGGGCGTTATCGTGGGGGGAGCGTAAAGCGTCTGGTAACCCAGGCCACTCCGCAGCCTAACGGGTCATACAGCCTGGTGTATTTCAGCGATCAGTTCGTGTTCCGCGACAAGATGAAGGACTACGATCCTAAGAATCCCGGCAACGTGTTGTTCTATTTCAAGCAGGAAGTGACCGCGCCAGCGCGTCTGGCTGGCAGCGTATTGCTGGTGCACGAAACCCTCAATCAGGTTGCTGAACCGCGCTCCGCATGGCTCTACAACGCCGGTCAACGTCGCGTTCGACGCGCCCCTCAAGTTTCCTATGACGGGCCGGGCACTGCGGCTGATGGCTTGCGTACCTCTGACAACCTGGACATGTTCAACGGTGCACCGGATCGTTACGACTGGAAACTGGTTGGCAAACAAGAGATGTATATCGCGGCCAACAGCTACAAGCTGGACGATCCGAAGCTCAAATACGCTGACATCATCAAGGCCGGGCACATCAATCAGGATCTTGCCCGCTATGAACTGCGCCGTGTCTGGCACATCACCGCAACGCTCAAGGAAGGCCAGCGCCACATTTACGCCAAGCGTGACTTCTTTATTGATGAAGACACCTGGCAGGCAGCGGTCATCGACCATTACGACGGCCGCGGCCAACTGTGGCGCGTCGCGGAGGCTCATGCCGAGAACTACTACGATAAACAAGTGCCGTGGTATGCCCTGGAAGCTATCTATGACCTGCAGTCGGGCCGCTACCTTGCGCTGGGCATGAAGAACGAAGAGAAGCGCGCGTATGACTTTGGCTTCACCGCTACCACCAGTGAGTTCACGCCTAATGCACTGCGTCAGGAGGGGGTGCGCTAATAGATTTTTGTAGGAGCCAACTTGTTGGCGAGACTTAGAGCCTGATTGCGCAGGTCCGACGTTTCGCCAACAAGTGGGCTCCTACAGGTCCTCCGCTTACTCTGCGATCTTCCAAAGCCCCATTTTTGCTCGAAGCCCCGTAACAGGGGCTTTTTTATGGGTCTGTATTCGTTTCGATGATTGTAGGCAAATTGTTACAGTCTTTTCCCGCGGTGCCTTCAAAACGGCAGACTTACCGGCTAGTCTCCAGAGCATTCGCCAAGCCGATAAGACTTCAACAAGAGCCGGCCATGACTGACTTGTCCCGTTTGCAAGTATTCGCAGGCAACGCGGTTCCCGCGCTGGAGGGGCGATTCTTTCGACCTCCCTTGCCTGACGGCTACGTGACCCGTGAACGTTTGTGCGCACGCCTGACCGCCGGGCTATCCGGGCGGTTATTGCTGGTCAGTGCGCCCGCAGGTTTCGGCAAGAGTTCGCTGGCGGTGGAGTTTTGCCAGAATCTGCCTGAGCAATGGCAAAGTGTCTGGCTGGGGCTGAGCCCGCGAGACAGCGACCCGGGGCGTTTTCTGGAGCGTCTGCTCGCTGCCCTGCAACAGTTCTTCCCGCAATTGGGCGCGCAGGCGCTGGGCTTGTTGAAAATGCGTCAGCGTCATCAGCCCTTCGCTTTTGAAGAGTGGCTGGATGGCTTGCTTGATGAGCTGTCGATGCACCTGATGCTCGGTAAACCTGTGCTACTGGTCCTCGACGACTACCACCTGGCACAGGGACCGGTACTGGATCGCTGCCTGCAATTCTTCCTCAATCATTTACCCGCCGGGCTGATCGTCATGGTCACCAGCCGCCAGCGTCCTGAATGGCATCTGGCGCGCTTGCGACTCTCGCGGCAACTCGTGGAGCTCAACGAACAGGATTTGCGTCTGACCCATGGCGAATCCCTGGCGCTTTTAGGGCCACGCAGCAGCTCACTGGACGCCGATGCGCTGCAAAGCCTCATTGAGCGTAGTGAGGGCTGGGTTGCCGGGTTGCGTTTCTGGTTACTGGCAGCTTCCGAAGTCGGCACTGACAGTGAATTGCCTCAGGCGCTGCACGGCGGTGAAGGGTTGATTCGCGATTACTTGCTGGAAGAAGTCATCGATTGCCTGCCTGGTGATGTGCAGACGTTCGTATATGACACCGCGTGCCTTGAACGCTTTTGTTTTGAATTGTGCGACGCCGTCAGGGACAGCCACGACAGCGCGCAAATGCTGCGCTATCTGCAGGCGCATCAAGTGTTTCTCGTCCCGCTGGATGAGCATGGGCGTTGGTACCGTTACCACCATTTATTCTCCGATCTGCTGCGCGCCAGGACGCAGGCCGGGCCGCCACAAAATCGTTTGCACCTGAATGCCTGCCGCTGGTTCAGCGAGCAGGGGTTGCTGGATGAGGCGGTCGAGCAGGCGTTGCGGGCTGGGCATCTGGACGTTGCAGCCAACCTGGTGCAGAACCTTTCTGAAGAACAATTACTCGCTGAGCAAAACGTCGGCATGTTGTTACGCTGGAAAATGGACCTGCCAGACAGCCTGCTGATCAGCACGCCACGGCTGATTGTCTTGTATGCCTGGGCACTCGGGCTGGCGTGTCAGCTCGACGCTGCAGAAGAACTGGCCGAGCACCTTAGCCGCTTTCTTCCGGCGCCTTCTGCTACGGCGCAGAAGTCCATGCTCGCGCAGTGGCTTGCGCTGAGCGGGATTATTGCCCGAGGGCGAGGGGATACCGAAAAGACTCAGCGCTGTTGCAGCGAAGCATTACTCAGCCTGCCGCGAAAGCGTTACGGCCAGCGCCTGATGTGCCTTTCGACCCTCGCCAATCTGGCCATTGCCGAGGGCGATCTGTGGCGTGCGCGGGCGCTCAACCGTGAGGCGCTTGAACTCGCGCAACGGGTCGCCAACCCGCTGTTTGAAGCCCTTGCGCATTACGATCGGGCTCGTGCCTTGCAGGCACGAGGCGAAATCTTGCGTGCGCTGGACGAAGTTCGCCACGGGTTGCAACGGCTGAAAGGTCTGCCTGCGCAAAGGCTATATGCGATACGCGCGCGGCTGACGCTTTATGAAGGTTTTCTACTGACCCTGCGTATGCAGAATGATGCTGGCCGGGCACAACTGATCGCGGGGCTCGCTGAAGCGCGGGCGTGCCGGGATATCAGCGTGCTGATCGGCCACTGCGTGCTCGCCGGTTTGCTCGGCCGCGAGGGGCGTTTCGCCGAGGCATTCGCGGAGTTGTCTGAAGCCGAAAGGCTGATGCATATCTGGGATGTGCCAGCGATTTACTATCTGGCGATGATTACGCTGGTCAAGTGCGAGCTTTGGCTGGCGCAAGGCCGGTTCGATCTGGCTGAGGCATGGTTGCTGCGACTGACTCAAACCTATAGCGGTGAAACTCCAGCGCCCTCGCCTGAATGCCATCCCCAACTGCCTCATTATGTGGAGTTGCAGTGCGCCGTGCTTGAGCGCATCCAGGGTCAAGTCGGGGCCAGCACCCAGCGCCTTGAACGGCTGGGAAATCATGCCCGCAACGTCGACGGTCAGCTTCTCAATCTTACAGCGCTGGTTCAGCAGATGGTGTTGCTGATGGGGTGTGGCGAGGAGGCAAAGGCTCGCAGCCTGCTTGATCAGAGTCTACGTGCAGCGACTGGCGGAGCGCTGCTGCCGTTTCATGATTTGATTGAGCATCATCCTGGCTGGTTGCGCGAGCAACTCCTGCAAGAGGCTCCCTGTGCCGCACGTGATGCCCTGTTGGAAAAAATTCCGCTGGCGACCTGCCCGCCATCGCGTGAGAGCGCTGATGTGTTGCACGCTACGGATACCCTCAGCGTGAGAGAGCTTAGCGTCCTGCATTTGATTGCCCAAGGGTGTTCGAACCAGGAAATCAGCGACCAGCTTTTCATCTCGCTGCACACTGTTAAAACTCACGCCAGCCATATCAATGGCAAGTTAGGTGTCGAGCGTCGTACCCAGGCCGTGGCCCGCGCGCAGGAATTGGGCTTGCTGAGCTGAGCCTCAGTTGGCCGCTCCTGCTTTGGCCCCCATCCACAACTCATCGATGTCGGTGATGCCCCAGTCTTCCGGCGTTTCAATCTTCAGGATGGTGTCATGTTCCTGTGAATTGCCCAGGTTGATCACTGTCGGTGTGAGAGGGCGTCGCGTCCGGGCGGACATGAAGACTTTGACGCTTGGCATCAGCAACGATTTTTCGCTCTGTTCGGTAACGACTGCCAGGCGGCCGCTGGCCAGAGACACCAGTGTGCCAACCGGATAAATCCCCAGCGTCTTGACGAAAGTCTGGAAGACTTTTTCGTCGAAGTGACCTTTCCAGTTGGCCATTTCCCTAATTGAATTGGCGGCACCCCAGCCTTTTTTATAAGGCCGGTCGGAAGTGACGGCGTCGTACACGTCACACACTGCGCCCATTCTGGCAAACAGGCTGATGTGCTCCCCGGCCAAGCCGTGTGGGTAGCCAGAGCCGTCGAACTTTTCATGGTGGTGCAGGCACACATCGAGCACGGTGGCGTTGACCTGATTGCTGTCCTGCAGAATCTTCAGGCCTGCCTCGGGGTGGTGCTTCATCACCGCATATTCTTCAGGGGTCAACCGACCCGGCTTGTTGAGAATCAGCGGGTCAATCATCATTTTGCCCACGTCATGCATCAGCCCGGCGACACCCGCTTCACGTACCTGCTCTTCGTCCAGATTCATGCGCCGGGCAAGCGCCACCATCAGCGCACACACTGCTACAGAGTGCATGTATGTGTATTCGTCGGAGGTTTTCAGGCGTGACAGACTGATCAACGCATGGGGATGGCGCAGTATCGAATTGGAGATTTCTTCAACCAGCAGCCCCACGTCCGCCACGTTCATGGCTTTGCCCATCTTGGCTTCGCTGAACATGGTCATCACTGCGTTTTTGGCGCGACCGCAGATCAGTTTGGCACGCGCCAATTCCTCGGCCATGCTCGAAGGCGTTGTATCACTGGTGTCTTCAGCCTGTTGATGGATGGGCGTAATTGAGCCCATACCTTTGGTGTTCAGGCCCAGATTGGTGTCAATCCACACCTCAGTGACGGCCGATTCCTTTATCTGCTTAAAGAAATCAGGATCATTGAGTTTGACTTCAACATCGCTCGCCCACGACGGTTCATTGGTTCGAGGCCGACAGAATTCGTGTATGTGCATACCGAGCGTCAACTCGGCGACGGGGATCTTTTTCAACATGGCCGCGTACCTTCTCGGCGTCGATACGCTGCCTTGCACGGGATGGATTGGGTATATGAGCTGAGTGGCAATTCAGGACAACCGATTTTCGACCTGCGGACCGACATGATTACACCTCGATTCACGAGACTGCTCACTTGATTGCCTAATGCCAGTATATGGTGAGGTTTTAAAAAAAACAGGGGGGGGACGGCTCCTTTTACAAAAGCCTTAATTGTCATTTATCTGTTATTAATCAGTAGGTTATTTTTATTTAACTTTTGGCGTCAAAAACAAATCTGAAAGTCATCGCGCCAATGAAGATCAAACAGTGACCGGGCATGGTCCGGAGCGACTGGGTGATGAAATGCGTGAGAACCCATTCGTTAGGGCTTGAGCATCGTTCAGGCATGGTTAAGGAATCTTTACGGGCTGCCATGCTCTAATCCGATCACAAGTCCCAGGACCTGCTGTTTATAGAATTCAGGAGCATTCCAATGTTTACCTCGCGTCGTTTGATTATTGTCGCTACTGCCGTGGCCCTGCTTTCCGGGTGTGCGTCGCAGAATCCCTATGACAACCAAGGCCAGGCACAGAACTCTGGCGGTGTGAGCAAGACTGCGAAATATGGCGGGCTGGGTGCGTTGGCGGGCGCAGTAGCGGGCGCGGCTATTGATCACAACAATCGCGGCAAGGGTGCCTTGATCGGTGCCGCCGTAGTGGGCGCCGCGTCTGCCGGTTACGGTTACTACGCTGACAAGCAGGAAAAGGCACTGCGCGAGAGCATGGCCAACACGGGTGTCGAGGTTCAGCGTCAAGGTGATCAGATCAAGCTGATCATGCCTGGCAACATTACGTTCGCAACCGACTCTTCGGCCATCGCCAGCAGCTTCTATTCGCCGCTGAACAATCTGGCCGGGTCACTGAAGCAGTTCAACCAGAACAACATCGAGATTGTCGGTTACACCGACAGTACCGGTTCGCGTCAGCACAATATGGACTTGTCCCAGCAGCGCGCTCAAAGCGTGAGTACCTACCTGACGTCGCAGGGCGTTGATCCTGCTCGTCTTTCGGTACGTGGCGCAGGCCCTGATCAGCCGATTGCCAGCAACGCCGACGTCAATGGCCGTGCCCAAAATCGTCGGGTAGAGGTTAACCTCAAGCCGATTCCGGGTCAGCAATATGAGCAGTACCAGCAGTAATTCAAGGCGGGTGTTGATGACCGTTTGACCCGGATAGCGCAAATAGTAATGCTTCCTATTTGCGCTATTTCATTAAAGCTTTTATCCTTGCGCTCCGAGCGGCTGACGCCTTGTCACTGACAGGTAGGTCCAGTCGCCAGCAGCATGGATGAAACGGATGAACTGGAACGGTATCAACTTGCGGTGGGCTTACACCGATCTGTTGCTCAGCCTGAGCAGGCAGACGCGTTGCGTTCACAGCGCCTACGATATCCTTCACGACGCTTTCATTCGCTACATGCTGGCGAGCCAGCGAATCACCATCGAGCAACCCAACGCCTATTTGCGCCGTGTTGCGCATACCGTACTGATCGATCATTACCGCGACGCCTCTCGTTACCTGTCTCTTTACGATGATGAAGGTGCATGCCTGACGCATGACAACGTGAACGAAGAGTTCGCGCCATCAGCCGAACATCTCGCTGATTTGCAGCAGCGTCTTGAAGCCTTGCAACGCATTCTGGATTGCCTGCCGCCACGTTGCCGTGAAGTCTTCTGGCTGGCCCGTATCGAGGGGCACCGCCAGGCGCATATCGCCAGTCTGCTCAATATCAGCCTGAGTATGGTTGAGCGCCATCTGATGCGTGCCTTGCTCGACCTGCGCGCCGCTCGCGAGACTCTTTGCCCGTGAGTTCGCCCCGGGAGCAGGCGGCGCGCTGGTTTACCCGTTTGCTCGACGTTCCTGAAGATCATCCTGATCGCGCCCGATTTGAGGTGTGGCTGCGTGCCGATTCCCAGCATCGAGTGGAATATCAGGCCTTCTGCGAGTTGTGGGGCGATTTCACCTCAACCCGTAAAACCCAGGCGCTGGCCCACTCCATGGAAAAGCGCAGCAGTCGCCGCACCTTCATGCGCACCGGCCTGCTGGGGCTGAGCGGGTTACTCGTTGCCGGTCTGGCGTGGCGGTACGGCAGTCGCAGCGGGGCTTACGAACAACAGTTTTTTACCCGTCTTGGCGAGCAACTCAAGCAGCGTTTACCCGATGGCAGCGAGATTGTTCTGGGGGCCAACACGCGTGTGCAGGTGCGCTACGAAGGGCTGCAGCGGCAGGTTTTTCTGATGCAGGGCGAAGTCATTTTTGATGTGGCCCATGCTGCCGACCGGCCGTTTATCGTAGACGCAGGGCTGGCGCGGGTAACGGTGCTGGGCACGCGCTTTGTGGTCAACAGGCTTGATGACCGTCTGCGGGTCAGCGTCGAGCGGGGCAAGGTTCAGGTCGACGGTGACGCGACGAGTCTGCAGCTCACTCAGGATCAAGTAGCCGAAATCCGTCGCGACCAGCCATTGCAGCGCCTGGTCATTCCCGCGGCCAATGCGTTCGCATTCGAGCGTGGCCGATTGATCTTCACGCAGGCGGATCTGGCCGAGATCGCTGAAAGCATCTCTCGCTATCGCGAACAGCCAGTGCGCAGTATCGGGGGCAAGAAATCACCGTTGATCACGGCAGTGGTGCAGCTTTCCGACATCGACAGCTTCCTGTCGGCGTTGCCGAAAATCGCGGCCGTTGAGGTTGAGCAGAGCAATGGCATTACCCAACTACGTGCACGTTAAGGGACGGCCGAAAATAATTCTCGTTTGCACATCAGGATTTTTATCCGTTACCGCGTCATTAGGTATCTGCTGCCTATAACGAGAAACCTCATGTTTTGTCATCCCCTGAAGAATCTTGCGGTTGCCATGTCTCTGGCCTTGGCGGGCCACGCAATGGCTGCACCTGTTTCCCTTGATTTGCCCTCGCAACCTCTGGCGACATCGCTCAGGCAGTTGGGAGAAACCGCGGGCCTGACCATTGCGGTCGATGACAGTATTGTTGCCCAGCGCAATGCACCTGCTATCAAGGGCAACCTTGAACCGCTGGATGCACTACAGCGCTTGCTTGATGGCAGTGGCCTGACTTATCAGCAGCAAGGCTCGACGTTGGTGATTTCCCGGCGCAACGATGCCGCCATTGAGCTCGGCGCGACCAGTATTCAGGGGCAGGGCATGGGGGAGGCAACCGAGAACTCGGGTTCGTACACCACCGGGCTGACCAGCGTTGGCTCCAAGACGCCGACCAGTCTGCGTCAGACACCGCAGTCGATTTCGATTGTCAGCCAGCAGTTGATGGCCGATCAGCAGATGACCGATATCAACGATGCGATGCGGGCAACACCGGGTATCACCGTGCAGAACAACACCTTCAGAACGGCCGACATTCTGTCCAGGGGCTTCACCATTCAGAACTTCCAGCTCGATGGTGCGGCCCCTATGGCGCAGGGCAGTTCGCTGGGCAGTTTCTATTCATCCAACGTGTTCGATCTGGCGGAGTTCGACCACCTCGAAGTGTTGCGCGGTTCTGCTGCGCTGTTTGGCGGGACCGGTGATCCAGGCGGCATCGTCAATATGGTGCGCAAGCGCCCCATGGACGCATTTCAGTTGAAGCTCACGGCGTCGGCAGGCAGCTGGGACAACTACCGTCAGGAACTGGACGTCACTGGCCCGATAGCATTCGACGGCAAGCTACGTGGACGGATGGTGTTAGCCAATACCGATCGGCAGTATTTCGTTGATAACCGCAGTACGGAAAAACCTTTTTTCTATGGCGTACTGGAAGCGGACGTCACCGATGACACCATGCTGACGTTCGGTGTTCGATACAACAAAGCCCATGAAAACGGCACGCAAAGCTCGGTGCCACGCTATCTGGACGGCTCGGACCTCAAACTCCCACGGCACACCGGTCTAACCCAGAACTGGGCCTACACCGACGCGACGGGGCGCGAAGTGTTCGCCAAGATTGACCACCAGCTCTCGGATGACTGGAAGCTCAATATTTCCTACACCGATTTATGGGACGTGGGCTATTTCAAAAGCGCAACCAGCAATGGCGCAGGCGTTAACCCGACAACCGGAGGCGGGCTGACCTGGTATGGCACGGCGGTCAAGCAGGAAAACCAGCAGCGAATGTGGGACACCAACGTGTCCGGCAATTTCGAGATGTTCGGCTTGCAGCATTCGCTTGTGGTGGGCGCTGATTATCAAGAGATCACCAGCCGATGGTTGGGTACAGCCAGGTTTGCGGAGGCGACTGGAGCGGTCAACGTTTTCGACCCGGCCAGTACGCCTTTTGCCGAGCCAGCGGACACTACCGAATACAGTCGCGATTACAACCCCAACAACCAGAAGCAGTACGGTGTCTACGGTAGCGTGCGTTTGCAGTTGATGGAACCGCTGCACTTGATCGTGGGCGCCCGTGCACAGCGCTACAAGTTTGATCAGACCTACAAGACTCGTGTCGGTACGACCTGGACGACCCAGTCGGAAATCTCCATGCGCGAACCGACCAAAGTCACGCCTTATGGTGGGCTGGTTTATGACCTGAGTGATGAGTGGTCGGTGTATGGCAGTTACTCAGAGATCTACAAGCCTCAGGTCAACTTGCTGGAGGGCCCTCCGCCAGGTACGCCCATGGAGGCGATGGAAGGCAAGACGTATGAAACCGGTCTGAAGGGTGAGCTGTTTGGCGGCGCGGTCAACACCAACTTCGCCCTTTACTACACCAAGCGGGAAAACCAGGGAGTACGTGATCCGAGCTATCCAACCACGTCTTCTCTGTTTGCGGGCAGTTGCTGTTACGTCAATCAGGGCGAGGTCGTCAGCAAAGGTATCGATCTCGAAGCGTCGGGTGAAATCCTTCCCGACTGGATGCTGATGGCGGGTTACACGTACAACATGAACCGCAACAAGGATTCGAGTGCGCCGTTGAGCTCAGTGACACCCAAGCACTTGTTCAAACTGTTTTCGACTTATCGGCTGCCGGGCGTCCTGTCTGATTTGAAAGTGGGCGGCGGTGTTAATCTTCAGAGCGCCAACTATTACAGCGGAACCATTACTTACCAAGGTGTTACCAGTGACTACGAATTTGATCAGGCGGGCTATGCGGTGTGGAACGCGCTTGCTGAATATCGGGTGGATGATCACTGGACGGTCACCTATAACGCCAACAACATCTTCGACAAAAACTACTACGCCACTGTGGGCTCGACCTTTGCCACCAACTGGTACGGCGAACCGCGCAACCACATGCTGACGTTGCGCGGCACGTTCTGGTAATAGAATTAGGAATACTTATCTGGATCGACGGTTTATCCGCGCTGTCTCGCGGCGCTAAGGGACTTTTAGTGACCGGGGTGGCGATCCACTTTGCTCGCGATAGCGGTCTGTCAGTTAAACATCCAATGACTGACAGTCCGCTATCGCGAGCAAGCTCACTCCTACAGGGTGTTATGGTTTCGCGTCACCCGGATACTCGCTGTGCAACCGCGCCAATAGCTGATCCTTCTCCTCCCACAGCTTATTGATCCACTGTTGGAATTCCAGGCGGTACTCGCCGTCCTGATCGTAATTCTTGCCAATGAAATGCGGCGGAATTTTGATCTCTTCGAAATGCGCGACCACTTCCGGAACATTACCGCACAGCAGATCCCAGTAACCTGGCCGACCCTGTGGGTAATGAATCGTGACGTTGATGATCGACTCCAGCTGTTCACCCATCGCATCCAGAACAAACGCGATGCCGCCTGCCTTGGGTTTGAGCAGATAGCGGAACGGTGATGACTGCGCGGCGTGTTTGCCGCTGGTGAAACGGGTGCCTTCAGCGAAGTTGAAAATACCTACCGGGTTATTGCGGAATTTGGCGCAGGTGCGGCGAGTGGTTGCCAGGTCCTTGCCTTGCTTCTCCGGGTGTTTTGCCAGGTAGGCTTTGGAGTAGCGCTTCATGAACGGGAAACCCAGCGCCCACCACGCCAGGCCGATCACCGGTACCCAGATCAACTCCTGCTTGAGGAAGAACTTCAACGGGCGAATCCGGCGGTTCAAGACGTACTGCAACACCATGATGTCGACCCAACTCTGGTGATTGCTGGTCACCAGATACGAGTGTTCGTAATCCAGTCTTTCCAGACCACTCAAATGCCAGCGGGTGTGCCCGATCAGGTTCATCCAGTGATTGTTGTTGGCGATCCACGCTTCATGAATGTGGCTCATCAGCCAGTCCGTCACGCGCTGAGCGGCGGGGAAGGGCAGGCAAAGTTTGAAGATTGCGACCACGAACAGCGGCGTACAACAAACAATGGTGTTGAGCGCCAACAGCAGCGAGGCGATGAAGCCGCGCAATGGGGCAGGCAGGAAATCCATACCGGAAGGGCTCCAGAAGATTATTCGAGTGCTGTCGCCCGGCAGGCGACAGCACCGTGAGTGTGATGCAGCAGTGTGTCAGGAAAGGGTGTCAGCCTGAATCGCCGTCAATGCGATGGTGTAGACGATGTCATCCACCTGTGCGCCTCGGGGAAGATCGTTCACCGGTTTGCGCAGGCCTTGCAGCATCGGCCCGATACTGACGCAGTCGGCGCTGCGTTGTACGGCTTTGTAGGTGGTATTACCGGTGTTCAGGTCGGGGAACACGAACACATTGGCGCGACCGGCTACAGCGCTGTCGGGTGCCAGTTGACGGGCGACGTTCTCGTTGGCGGCAGCATCGTATTGCAGCGGGCCGTCGATCAGCAGGTCGCGCTGAGTCTCCTGGGCGAGTTGTGTTGCCTCACGGACCTTTTCAACCTCTTCGCCGCTGGCCGAGTTGCCGCTGGAATAGCTGATCATAGCGACCCGTGGCGTAATACCGAAGGCCACTGCCGAGTTGGCGCTTTGCAAGGCGATTTCCGCCAGCTCGGCGGCGCTTGGGTGTGGGTTCATGATGCAGTCGCCATAGACCAGTACCTGATCCGGAAACAGCATGAAAAACACCGAAGACACCAGCGTACAGCCCGGTGCGGTCTTGATCAGTTGCAGGGCCGGGCGAATGGTATTGGCGGTGGAGTGAATGACACCGGAAACCAGCCCGTCGACCTCGTCCAGCGCGAGCATCATGGTGCCGATCACCACGGTGTCTTCCAGTTGCTGCTCAGCCATCGGCGCATTGAGGCTTTTGCTTTTACGCAACTCGACCATCGGTGCGATGTAACGCTCGCGAATCACATCCGGATCAAGAATTTCCAGGCCGGGCGGCAGTTCGATGCCTTGCGCCTTGGCTACCGAATGGACTTCTTCCGGCTTGGCGAGCAGCACGCAACGGGCGATCCCGCGTGCATGACAGATCGCGGCGGCCTGAATGGTCAGCGGCTCACTGCCTTCGGGCAACACGATGCGTTTGTTGGCGGCCTGAGCCCGCTGGATCAATTGATAACGGAACACCGCCGGGGACAGGCGTAATTCTCTCGGGGTGCCGCAGCGCTGGTGCAGCCAGTTGGCGTCCAGATGACTGGCGACGAAATCAGTAATGATCTCGGCACGCTCGCGGTCATCAATGGGGATTTCTTTGTTCAGCTGATTGAGCAGCGTGGCGGTGTCATAGGAACCGGTGCTCACCGACAGAACAGGCAGGCCTGCCTGCAAGGCCCCGCGACACAATTCCATGATGCGCGGGTCAGGCACGGTGTCGCTGGTCAGCAGCAAGCCTGCCAGAGGCACGCCGTTCATGGCCGCAAGACTGACGGCAAGAATGATGTCGTCGCGATCGCCAGGCGTTACGACCAGTACGCCGGGTTTGAGTAACTGCACGGTATTGAGCACGGTGCGCGCGCAAATAATGATTTTCGACATGCGCCGCTGATCGTAGTCACCGGCGTTGATCACCTGTGCGCCGAGCAGCTCTGCTACATCGCGGGTACGTGGGGCGTTCAGCTCGGCCTGATAGGGAATGCACCCCAGCAAACGGAAGTCGCCGCTGCGCAACAGTGGCGAATGCTCTTTGAGCCGTGCGGCGAACGCTTCCATGCTTTCTTCAGTGCGGACTTTATTGAGAATCACCCCCAGGACTTTCGGGTCCTTGGGACCGCCAAACAGCTGAGCCTGCAGTTCGACGCGGCCCGAGAGTTCAGCCAGCACTTCGTTTTCCGGTGCCGAGACCAGAATCACATCCGCATCCAGGCTCTTGGCCAGGTGCAGATTGACCCTGGCTGCATAACTGGCGTGACGGGTCGGTACCATGCCTTCGACAATCAAGACGTCTTTGCCAACGGCTGCCTGCTGATAGAGGCTGATGATTTCTTCGAGCAGTTCATCCAGTTGGCCGTCACCGAGCATCCGCTCCACATGAGAGAGGGCCAGCGGTCGTGGCGGATTAAGCCCGTGCGTACGGGCAACCAGTTCCGTGGAACGCTCCGGGCCAAGATCACCAGGGTGCGGTTGAGCGATAGGTTTGAAAAAGCCGACTTTCAACCCGGCGCGCTCAAGAGTACGCACCAGACCCAGGCTGATGGATGTCAGACCCACACCAAAGTCTGTGGGGGCAATAAAGAAAGTCTGCATTCAGGGTTCTCGCTTGAGCAGTACAAGGGCCATGGCGGACGTGACCACACCATTGACCGGGAAACGGGGCGCTGTCGATCCGCAGCGTCTCAACGGTGGCTAAGGTTATCGTTATCCGAGGCCTGCGCACACCAGCCACAGTGAAAGCCCTGACCTATTTTTTGCAGGCGCTGTACGGGATCGAGCACCCAGGCACGTGATTGCCAGGGCGGTTGATGGCGCAGGTGTTGAGTATGCCCGCACGACAACACCGCCACCCAATGGCCCTCTTCGTCCTGCCGGAAATCAGTGACTGTCACGTTATTCAATATGGCCCGTCTGTCTCCGTCCGTCAGAGTTGCGTTCGCTTTCGAGCGATGGCTTGGTTAAACTTGATCGTTCTTCAATCTTAAGCAAAGGTTTTGCCCCATGCCGATCGCCGCCAATAAGGCTGTCTCTATTGACTATACCCTGACCAATGACGCTGGTGAGGTCATCGACAGTTCCGCTGGCGGCGCGCCGCTGGTTTACCTGCAAGGCGCAGGCAATATCATCCCGGGCCTGGAAAAGGCGCTGGACGGCAAGAACGTTGGTGACGAAGTGAAAGTCGCTATCGAGCCGGAAGACGCCTACGGCGAATACTCCGCAGAACTGGTCAGCACTCTGAGCCGCAGCATGTTCGAAGGTGTCGACGAACTGGAAGTGGGTATGCAGTTCCACGCTTCCGGTCCTGACGGCAGCATGCAGATCGTCACCATCCGCGACCTGGACGGCGACGACGTCACTGTTGACGGCAACCACCCACTGGCCGGTCAGCGCTTGAACTTCGAAGTCAAGATCGTTGATATTCGTGATGCCAGCCAGGAAGAAATCGCCCACGGTCACGTGCATGGCGAAGGTGGTCACCACCATTGATTTGAGCTGCTAAGCTCAGGTAGCTGAAAAGGCGCCCAGGCAGGTTCTGCGCGAACGACTTGGTTCACGCAGCCTGGTAGGCGCCTTTTTTGTCCGCTGGATTTGAGGGGGAGTGGGTCATGAGTGCGTTTCACGACATTAAATTGAAGGATCTGGATGGTCAGGAGCTTTCTCTGGCGACCTTCAAGGGGCGAGTGGTTCTGGTCGTCAATGTCGCTTCAAAGTGCGGGCTGACGCCTCAGTACGCGGCGCTCGAGAATCTCTATCAGCAATACAAGGACCAGGGCTTCAGCGTGCTGGGCCTGCCGTGCAACCAGTTTGCCGGGCAGGAGCCAGGTTCTGCGCAGGAAATCCAGGAGTTCTGCAGTCTCAACTATGGCGTGACGTTCCCGTTGGGCGAGAAGCTTGAGGTGAATGACCCTCATCGTCATCAGCTTTACCGCTTGCTGGCGGGCGAAGGTGCCGAGTTTCCCGGGGATATCACCTGGAACTTTGAAAAGTTTCTGGTCGGTAAAAATGGTGCAGTACTCGCACGATTCTCGCCGCGTACAACGCCCGATGATCCAGCTGTCATTCAGGCCATTGAGAAAGCGTTGGGCTGATGCCGCGGGGCTTCTGTCTGGGCTTTAATGCTGCATCCGTAGGAATGGCTTTAGCGGGGAAGGCGGTATTCCAGAGCAAGCAGATGCAGCGGATGTGCCGGCCCTTTCGCGAACAAGTTCGCTCCTACCGGTTTGACGCGAGGTCAGTGTTTGCCGCGAGGCAGCGAGCTCCCGAAAGGGATGGGCATCGCTGAGCCGCTTCTCAATCCCAATCACCCAAATCAATAGTGCTGTCACTCGCTTGATGCCGCGCCCTATTCTTGGCGATTCGTAACGATCTCAAGGAGCCTCGCATGCCGGTTAAAGCCCTGTTCAAACCCTTCCGTCTGGGCAGTCTTGAACTGTCGTCGCGTGTTGTCATGGCACCTATGACGCGCTCGTTCTCCCCCGGTCATGTCCCCAACTCGAAAGTGATCGAGTATTACCGTCGCCGCGCTGCAGCCGGTGTTGGTCTGATCATCACTGAAGGCACGACTGTTAATCACCAAGCCTCAAACGGCTACCCCAACGTCCCCCAGTTCTTCGGTGACGCGCCCTTGGCTGGCTGGAAGAAAGTCGTCGATGCGGTGCATGCCGAGGGCGGCAAGATCGTTCCGCAGTTGTGGCATGTCGGTGCAGTGCGTCGTCTGGGCACGGAGCCGGATGCCAGCGTCCCTGCCTACGGGCCTATGGAAAAACTCAAGGAGGGCCAGGTCGTTGTGCATGGCATGAGCAAACAGGACATCGATGATGTCATCGCCGCGTTTGCCCAGGCCGCAAAAGACGCACAGGCCATTGGCATGGACGGGGTAGAAATCCATGGTGCTCATGGCTATCTGGTTGATCAGTTCTTCTGGGAGGGCAGCAATCAGCGCGACGATGAGTACGGTGGCAGCCTGGCCAACAGGTCGCGGTTTGCTATCGAGCTGGTCAAAGCGGTGCGGGCTGCGGTGGGGCAGGACTACCCGATTATTTTCCGTTTCTCGCAGTGGAAGCAGCAGGATTACAGCGCTCGGCTGGTGCAGAGCCCAGAAGCGCTTGGCGAGTTTCTCAAGCCACTGTCGGACGCCGGAGTAGACATTTTCCACTGCTCGACGCGACGTTTCTGGGAGCCTGAGTTCGAAGGCTCCGATCTCAACCTGGCAGGCTGGACGCGCAAACTGACCGGCAAACCGACCATTACCGTAGGCAGTGTCGGGCTCGATGGTGAGTTCCTGCAGTTCATGGTCAACACCGACAAGGTCGCTCAGCCCGCCAGCCTGGAGAATCTGCTCAAGCGTCTGGACGCTGATGAGTTTGATCTGGTGGCCGTGGGGCGTGCGTTGCTGGTGGATCCGGATTGGGCTGTGAAAGTTCGCGAAGGACGTGAGCAAGACATTCTGCCGTTCAGCCGCGATGCACTGACCACGCTGGTCTAGCGTTTGAGCTTCAACTCGGTGCCATGGACCTGTCGAGAAGTGACGGGTTCTGGCAGCGGGCAGGCACTGAGCATTTTCCGTTCGAACAGATCAATGATCGCCCCCCAGCCCTGACGGCTCGCGTGCTGCCGGGCATTGAGACGCACACGTCTCAAGGTTTCGCTGTCTTCCAGCAACCAGCAGGCCGCATCAATAAAGGCCGCCTCGTCGCCTGGCATGGCCAGCGCGCCGTTATGCCCGTGGCGAATATGCTGCCCTGCCGCAGCCTCGTCATAAGCCACCACGCCCAGCCCCGATGCCAGTGCTTCCAGCACGACATTGCCAAAGGTCTCGGTCAGGCTCGGGAACAGAAATACATCCCCTGATGCGTAGTGCTCGGCCAGCGCCTCACCGCGCTGAGTGCCACAGAAGATAGCGTCCGGAAGTTGTTGTTGCAGCGCTGCGCGTTGCGGACCGTCGCCCACAATCACCAGTTTCAACTGGCGCTGCGGATACTTGATGCGTAAAGCTTCAAAACCCGACTTGAGCAGACTCAGGTTTTTTTCCGGCGCGAGCCTGCCGACGTGTAGTACGGCGATATCGCCAGCGCCCACCCCCCAACCGTCGCGTAGCGTCTGCGAGCGTTTCGACGGATGAAACAACCCGCTGTCTACTCCTCGTGAAAGCAGCTCGATACGCTCGAAGCCCCTTCTCTCAAGCGCGATTTTCTGGCTGATGCTGGGGACCAGTATCACCTTCGAGCGGTTGTGGAACCAGCGCAGGTAATGAGTCAGCAAACGGTTCATGAAACCCATGCCGTATTGCTGTGTGTACTGCGCAAAGTTGGTGTGGAAGCCGCTGATCACCGTAATCCCCAACCGTCGCGCCGCCCGCAACGCCGAGAGCCCCAGCGGACCTTCAGTGGCGATATACAGCACGTCCGGTCGCTGCCGCTGCCAACGGCGCAGCAGCTTATGCATCGACGACTGCCCCCATTGCAGGCCCGGATAACCCGGGATCGGCCAGCCTCGGCAGAGCATCAGATCATCGGCGGCCAGCGCTGCATCGCCAGCCTGACGTGGCCGCACCAGTTCCACCCGATGCCCGCGCAGCCGCAGCCCGTCGCACAAACGGCCCAGGGTATTGGCAACGCCATTGATCTCGGGAGCGAAGGTTTCGGTAATTAAGGTGATGTGAAGAATTTGGCTCATGACAGCCAGTGTCGACCGCAATGATTTCGTTTATGTGGCGGTGGGGTGATGGATTTGTGACGGGTGTGGATATGATTGAGGTGGGCGCACTGCGAGTTAATAGTAAGCTGGATAAACGGTAAAGATATTTAGTTGGATGGACTGCAAGAGAAAGATTGTCGTCCGGCGAGGCCGCAAGTTTTCTTTGTAGGTCTCTCATTCAGTATATATGTAGTGTTAATGCAGTTTTCTTTCTGGGTAACGTCGGGTTTATCGAGTCACAGTGAGTTGAAAGCATAGCTGTGCGCCAGCCGGTACGCGTCTTCGGGCGATGTCCGCGCCTCCATCATGATGTCTTCCCTGATCTGCTCGTTTGATAGTATTCGGCCGACCGGCTGCCTATCCGGTCTGTAGCAGTTCATCTTCTCCTCAAAGACTTTGCCAAACGAAGAGGTAGATCCAGCATTGCCTGGGTTAGCGGAGCTTTTGTTTATGGCAGTGCTCGACCCGGTTATAGAGGTCGCACCCTTGACGTCTTTATCAATCTGCATCGTCATGTCTGCTGCCTTCAGCGCGTAGTAGACAAAACAAACGGCAAAATCCGCGATTCGCCAATTGTTTGCAGTGCCGCGGGCTTGGGCTTGGGTGGGCCGCTGACTGGATTGAGGCTGGTGAGTTGCAGATGTGATCGTGGTTTTGTCAGGCGACACAACGCGGCGGGCTGCGCTTCGATCTTTTGAGCAGACGTCGATTTGGTTACACCGTTCAGGATCTGCGCGAACCCTCCGGAGTCTGCTGTTGAGGTTTTTTTCTGCCCGGTCTTAGTATTCGGGTGAATGGTAGTTGGCTTGATTTCCATGTTTTGCTCACTCCTTGTTGTATAGCTGTAATAGCAACAGGAGTGCCAAAATCTTCCGTGTAGGAACCGGCCAGGTTTTAGCATCAATAAAATAGGGCGAGATAGAAAACGGAATTATGCTCCTACATAAACGTCCTGCGGAAAGCGTTTTGTAGGACTGCGGCAGGCAGTTGCTAATGAAAGGCAATAGTTTGCCAGGCAAGTTCAAGCTTGTTTTTTTATTTGAGTGGGAACAGTTTTAAAGTTGTGTAGGTCTTTTTTTTATACTTTTATCAATTTAGCTGGCATGGCTCTACTTATGGGGGTGGAAATAAACAGGCCCGATTAAGGGCCTTTTTATTATTCTCAGGGTTTCTGTATCAGTAACGCTTCCTCACCCCGTTCCCTCACCCAGAATAAAGTTGCCCCGGCGACAGCGGCCGGCATCATCAGGATGTTGACTACCGGGATTAGCAACGCCACATAAACAATGCCGCCGAAGCTCAGGCTCTGCCAGCGTTTGGCGCGTAGCCAGGCGAGCATTTCGTTCCAGCCCAGCTTGTGGTTGTCCGCCGGATAGTCGATATACTGGATGGCCATCATCCAGACCCCGAATAGCAGCCATAGCGGCGCAGCAATCAGGTTAACGACGGGGATGAACGACAGGATGAACAGGGCTAGTGCACGAGGCAGAAAATAGCCAAGCTTGCGCATCTCCCGACCGAAGGTGCGTGGCACCATGGCGATCAGTTCACCCCAACTGAACGGCGGAAAGTCATCGGTTCCACGTACTACCACTTCGACTTTTTCTGCCAGAAAGCCGTTGAAGGGAGCCGCGATGATGTTGGCGAGCATGGTGAACGTGAAAAACACCATGAAAATCACCAGCGCGACGAACAGCGGCCAGAGGATATAGCTAAGGAAACTCAACCAGCTTGGCAATTCAGGCATGAACGTATCAACCCACATGCCGAACTGATGCATAGCCAGATAAATCAGGCCTGCAAACAGCAGCAGATTAATAGTCAGCGGCAGCAGTACAAATAGACGCAGGCCTGGGCTGAGCACCAGTTTCAGGCCTTCACGCAGATATTGCGGGCCCGAGAGAGCGGGAGCAGGCATGGCAGCCTCCGAATGATGGAAAACCCGCCGACCTTACCGGCTTTGCTTGGCGGGTGAAAGCGGTGTTGGAAGCTAATGTATGACCTGTTTTCAAGGGATAGCCCGCTGAATCAGTAACGGATTGCCCTGTGTCCCTGACACAACGCTTTCGCATAGCAAACATTGGACCTGTAGGGGCGCACGAGCAACGCGAGGCCGCGATGGCGACCTGTCTGATACACCGTCATCGCTGGCCTCGTAACCTCGGTGAGCTCCTACAGAATAGGGTTCAACCTGGAAGGTTGCGGTTTGTTCGATTAACGCTGCGCCTCTGTGACAGCGGACATTCGCAGTAACAATCCCATAGGCGTAAAGTCTGCGGACAGGCTGAAATCCGGGGCTCATGGGAATAGGGATTACCTATGAGGTGGATTGTGAAACGATATTTCCTTAATCTTTGCAGCCCCGATAGGCTGGCCACCAATTTCTCAACCTATCCTTTTCAATTTTTATTTTTCAGGGAGACATCATGAGCGTACTGGTAAACAAACAGGCTCCGGATTTCGATTCAGCTGCAGTGCTGGGCGACGGCTCTATTGTCGACAGCTTCAAACTGTCCTCGCTGCGCGGTAAATACGTTGTGCTGTTTTTCTGGCCTCTGGATTTCACCTTCGTATGCCCTTCGGAAATCATCGCCCATAACAACCGCATCGCTAAATTCCGCGAGCTGGGTGTTGAAGTGGTTGGCGTTTCCATCGATTCGCAGTTCACTCACTACGCATGGCGCAGCACTCCGGTAGAGAAGGGTGGCATCGGTGAAGTCGAGTTCACCATGGTCGCTGACGTGAAGCACGAAATCACCCGCGCTTACGGCATCGAACACGATGCTGGCGTTGCGTTGCGTGCATCGTTCCTCATCGACCGTGAAGGTGTTGTTCAGCATCAGGTCGTTAACAACCTGCCGCTGGGTCGTGATGTTGAAGACATGATCCGTCTGGTTGAAGCGCTGCAGTTCACCGAAGAAAACGGCGAAGTTTGCCCAGCCGGCTGGCGTCCAGGTCAGAAAGGCATGAAAGCTGACGCCAAAGGCGTTGCTGATTACCTGGCCGAAAACGCTACCAGTCTGTAACACGTTGCTGCGGTTTCGGCCGCAGCTTCACATTTTTCAGGATTGTCGTGTTTCTGAGCCTTCCCCAAGTGCTTATCGACGATCCTTTTTATTCCAGCCGGTGCGACCACGGCGTCAATGGTCGGTCGATAGGAGTCTGTCATGTCTGATGTACGTCATTCCCGAGTAATCATTCTCGGCTCCGGCCCTGCCGGTTATAGCGCTGCGGTATATGCTGCACGTGCCAACCTCAAGCCTTTGCTGATCACCGGCATGCAGGCTGGCGGTCAGTTGACCACCACTACCGAGGTCGATAACTGGCCCGGTGATGTGCACGGCCTGACCGGCCCGGTGTTGATGGAGCGTATGCGCGAACACGCCGAGCGTTTCGAAACCGAAATCGTCTTCGATCACATCAATGCTGTAGACCTGGCTGGCAAGCCGTTCAGCCTCAAGGGCGACAGCGGCACTTACACCTGTGACGCGTTGATCATCGCGACCGGTGCCAGCGCTCGTTACCTGGGCCTGCCATCTGAAGAAGCGTTCATGGGCAAAGGCGTGTCGGCATGCGCTACCTGCGACGGGTTCTTCTATCGCAACAAGCCAGTCGCCGTAGTGGGCGGTGGTAACACTGCCGTTGAAGAGGCTCTGTACCTGGCGAACATCGCCAGCAAGGTGACTCTGGTTCACCGTCGCGAAACTTTCCGCGCCGAAAAGATCCTGATCGACAAGCTGCACGCGCGGGTTGCCGAAGGCAAGATCGAACTCAAGCTGAACGCCACGCTGGACGAAGTCCTGGGTGACAACATGGGCGTGACGGGTGCACGGTTGAAAAACAACGACGGCAGCACTTCAGAGCTGACAGTGGATGGCGTGTTCATCGCGATCGGCCACACACCGAACACTTCGCTGTTCGAAGGCCAACTGGCACTGAAAGACGGTTACATGGTGGTGCAGGGTGGCCGTGAAGGTAATGCAACGGCTACCAGCGTTGAAGGTGTGTTTGCGGCGGGCGACGTGGCTGACCACGTTTATCGTCAAGCGATCACTTCCGCTGGCGCAGGCTGTATGGCTGCACTGGATGCCGAACGTTATCTGGATGGCCTTGCGAACGCATCGTTCTGATAGCGTTTGTATTGCAATAAAAAACCGGCTCAAGCCGGTTTTTTTATGGGGACAGTTCTTATCGAAGATACCCCTGGAAAAACGCAGGTTCAGTGTCGGTCAGGCCTTGCGCTTCAGCGGCTCACCGGCAAACTTCACACCCGCCAGCCCATGGGCGATCAGCGCGCGGATATTACCGTGGTCGCTGCCTTCAGGTGTGGCGACTACCGAACGGTAGTGCTCGCCGAAAGCCAGCAGCGCATGTTTGTCACTAAGGCCTTCCAGCAACGCCAGACCCAGCGTCTTGCAGGAACCCTCGTTCTGGCCGGCAGCATTTTCCACACCACCATTGGTGAACGCCTGGGGTTGGTAGTCATAGCCAGCGGCAATGAATGCCAGGGTGTCAGCGAAGAGATGTTCGCCGCTGTCGAGGCTGGCGCGCAGGGTGTTCAGATCAGTCATGCTTGGTTTCCTTGGCAAACGTCGCTTGCTGCTCGACGCTGGCTTCTTTCTGGTATTGGGCTTTCCACTCGCTGTAAGGCATACCGTAAACGACTTCGCGAGCGTCATCGAGGCTGATCTCAATGTGTTTTTCGTCTGCGGCTGCCTTGTACCATTTGGACAGGCAGTTACGGCAGAAGCCGGACAGGTTCATCAGATCGATATTCTGCACATCCTTGCGGCTGTCCAGATGGGCGACCAGTCTGCGAAAAGCAGCGGCTTCGAGTTCAAGGCGTTCTTGGTCAGTCATGGTATTCCTGCCATGTTGAATGTGGGAGACGATACAGGGTAGCAGCGGCTACCTGAGTGATCTTCAAATCCCTTTTTTGAGGTGCCGGCCGCCGTTGACGACCACGCTGCTTCCAGTGCTGTATTGCGTATTCAGCAGATAGAACACTGCATCGATCAACGGTTGTGATCCCGGCTCGAATTCCAGCAGGGCCTTCTTGAGAGCCTGATTACGATAAGCCTCGTCGCTGTTTTCCTTGAGGATCAGCAAGCCAGGCAGGATGGCGTTTACCCGAATGTCCGGCGCGAACTTTTCAGCGAAGGACAGCACCATGTTCTGCAGCGCAACTTTGGTGGCCGCATAGGCAATGTGGCTCTTGCTGCCGCGCGATGAGGTTTCATCGCAGATATGGATGATGTCCGATTTTTTGCTCTTGGCCAGAAGCGCCGCCAACTCGTGGTTCAAGTGATAAGGCGCTTCTACATGGAGTTTGAACATGGTGTTCAAATTGTCGACGCTGTCATCAAGCCACAGCGAGGCGTTATGGATGACGGCTCTAAGCCCTGAATAATTGGTTTTCAGGTACTCGACAAGCGCCATGCGGTCTTCTGAGCGCAGCAGATCTGTCTGAAAGGAGACAATATTCGGGTGCTCGGCGGTGTGCGCAATGCTGCGGCTGGCGTTGACAACGAAATGGCCCGCTTTGGCCAGCTCGATCGCCAGCTCAAGCCCTACCCGCTGACTGGCCCCGGTAATCAGGATTGGATTATTCATTTAGCGACTGTTCAGCTTTGCTGGATGCATGCGTTCGGGGATGTCCCCACGAGAGCGCATAGCATACCGAAGTTTGTCGCGGCAGGGGCATTGCGGACCAGGCAGCCTGTAGCGGCCCGGTCGCTGCCTAGTCAGTTGCTGCGTACAGACTCGGGTTGTGGCTGTTCTGGCGTCGGTGCCGGGTTTAGCCAGCCTGCCAACAAGTGGGTCGACAACGGGATAAACCAGAAAACCATCAGCGGCGTGAGTATCAACGTGCTGATCATGATGCGTGGAACCAGTTGCAGATCGTTGAGCAGCGGGCCGAGCACGAAGTTGAACAGCAGCGAGACCGGGAAAAACGCGAGCCAGATCGCAACCGCCTGTTTCCAGCGCGGCGGACGTTGGCCGACAGAGCCGAACCAGCCATCGATACCACTGACGCGGTGTTCCGAAGGTTGTGCGAATAAGCCGCTGCCACGCACCAACCAGGAGCTTCGTGACTCGGAATGCTCCCAGGCGTGCATGGTTTCAGCGTTGGCGAAACGGAAAATAATCTGGAATTCATCGTCTCCGGGAGGCGGGGCAAGCACGCCTGAACCCAGATAACCGGGGAAGTCGGTGGCCAGTCGTTCGCCTTCATGCAGCCAGGCGATCAGTTCCTGATAGCGGCCATGGGCGACGCGACGCGCAACCAGCAAGGTGACAGGGGTGGTAGACATTATGTATCTCCGATAAACGAGTGAGATTCCCGGGTAAGGAAGTCACATGACGCAGCACCGGGGTGTTGGGCGGCGTCAGCTTCGTTGTTAAAGCAAGCAAGGATTATTCCTGAAATCGGTAAATAAGCCATAGGCCATCTGCAAATCACTGATGAATAGCCGGTTGTGGTCGTGGTTTTTGACGAAATACCCTTTTCGCAGGCGTACAATGCGCCGATTGTTTCCACACGATCCTTGTCATGACTGAATTCCCTATCAGCCTGGAGTCGTCTACCGGCCTCAAGCAAGAAGAGCTCTTCCCCATTCGTGAAGTGGCGCGCATCACGGGTATCAACCCAGTCACGTTGCGTGCCTGGGAGCGCCGCTACGGATTGATTCAGCCCACCCGCACCGAAAGCGGTCATCGCCTGTATTCGCAAGCTGACATTGATGATGTGCGCAGCATTCTTGGCTGGATCGAGCGTGGCGTTGCAGTCAGCAAGGTCGGCAAGATTCTGGCAAAGACCAACGACGTTCGGCTGCAGGCATCGGCGCTCGACAGCGATGTTCTGCCGGGCGACTGGGCGCAACTTCAGCAGCAGATAAAGCATGCGGTAGGGACGTTCGACGAGTCTCGGCTGGAGCAGCTTTATGGACGAGTGTTTTCCAGCTACCCGATGACGGTGGTGTTTGAAGAGATTTTTCTGCCTGTCTGGCGTGAATTACTGCTTCATCATGATCAGTTTGGTCAGCTCAGCGAATGGCTGTTTCTGGACAGCTTCCTGCGAGCGCGAGCCTTACAGCGTCTGCACTTCAGTCGCAGCTCGGCTGAGTACAAGGTTCTCGTTGCTGCGGTACCTGGCCATTGCCGGGAGCTGGAATTGTGGGTCGCTGGCTTATTGATCGGCAGCCCGGATCTGGATATTCAGGTGCTCGCCCTGGGCCAGCCGCTGGAAGAACTGACACTGGTGTGCGGCAAAGTCGAGCCATTGGCAGTGGTGCTCTACAGCAACCATCCGCCTGCCGTCGACTTTTCCCACCGTCTAAAGCGTCTTGCTCTGGCGCTGGATTGCCCGCTGTTGCTTGCCGGTGAAGGTGCTGATCTTGCCCGTGAACTGCTGGAGGGGTCACCGGTTGCGTGTATCGGTAGCGAAGGGCGTTCCATGCGGCGCGGGCTGCAACTTTTTCTGAAGGGGCGTCTGGACAGCTGAACCTTTCGAACTCAGCGATGCATTGTCGGGTAGATCTTGCGATGCTGCTGGAGGATGTACTGACGCAGCCGCTCGGTGTCTTCCTTGTTCTGATCGTTCAGACGGTAGGCCGCCAATCCTGACTCTGTGAGGCGCTCGAACGTGCCCCGCATGGCGATCGGCGCATGCCCTACTGGTGCGAACCAGGCGGTGAATAATTTCGGTGGGCGGGTGGTCTTGCGATGTTCCAGCAGCACGCCCTTGAATGAAATCTCATGCACCCACAGTGCAGTCATCGCACCTTTCTCTGTTTCCAGGGGGACCGGCTCGGGCAATGTCAGCCGCCAAGGGCGAATCCGCGGTCCTTCCTCGAAAATGGACGGCGCGCCCAGTTCCAGATGGAGCGCGTGGAATTCGTCTTCCACCAGGTGCAGCGGAAAGGTCATCTGCTGGTTATCGAATTGAGCCTGAATCGTCACCTGCTCGTGTGCCGCAAGCCGTGTCAGCAAATCCTGGATTTGCCTTCCGCCGTTCACAGTCAAGCTACGTGTCGCATCTCGCACGTTCAGCTTAGGGTTGTGTTGCATGTTCTGGATGAAATCCAGCTCAGCCTGAGTCAGTAAAGATTCATGGGACATGATGGAGCTCGAAGGAACCCGTTATTGAAAAAGCAGACCATAAATTCAACAATTTGTTTCGCCCGTCTGTCATTTTTTCAATGACGCTATTTCTTCACGGGCCTGTTTCAGCTCTGCTTCCAGCTCCACTACGCGCTGTTCAGCTTCGATCTGTTGCGTGACGTTCTTCTGGATACCAATGAAATAAGTCAGTTGATCAGCTTCGTTGAAAACGGGAGTGATCGATAACTCATTCCAGAACAGGCTGCCGTCCTTGCGATAGTTGCGCAGGATCTGACGGCACGGCTGTTTGTTGATCAGCGCTTCGCGGATCAGGTCCAGCGCGGCTTGCTGGCGATCATCGCCCTGCATGAAACGGCAATCCTGATACAGGATATCGTCGACTGCGTAACCCGTCAGCGTCTCGAATGCCTTGTTGGCATAAATGAGGATATTGTCCTCGCCTTCCTGCTCGGCGACGACAATGCCGTCATTGGAGGCATCAACTACCAGTTGCAGCAGTTTTGCGTTGATCATGAAAGGTATCCGGAGCAAAGAAGCAAAGCCAGCATTCTAGGTCATGCGGCCACTTGGGGCATAATGCCAAACGTTTTTTACGTTGCTACAGGATGATTCATGAAAGTCGCCATTATTTCCGGTTCAGTCTATGGATCGGCTGAAGAAGTCGCCCGCCATGCCGGGACGATCCTGCGTGATGCCGGTTTTGAGGTCCTGCACAATCCTCGTGTGAGCCTTGCCGAGTTGCAGGCATTTGAGCCGCAAGCCCTGCTGGGCGTGACATCGACTACCGGCATGGGCGAATTGCCCGATAACATTCAGGCCCTCTATTCGCAGATTCGCGATGTATTGCCCGCTGCCTGGCGTGGTTTGCCGGGTGGGGTTATTGCCTTGGGAGATGCCAGCTACGGGGACACTTTCTGCGGTGGCGGCGAGTTGATCCGCGAATTGTTTGCCGAGTTGGGCGTGACCGAAGTTCAGGAGATGCTGCGTCTGGATGGCAGTGAGAGCGTCACTCCGGAAACCGACGCGCAGCCCTGGCTTGCAGCGTTTATTGAGCTTTTGCGCGCCTGATCTCATAAGTATTGCCGAGACACAACAGGCCGCCTTGCGGCAAATCATCCCCCTGCGTTATTGCGCATTATTCAGCATCGGTTGTGTTGATTGTGGCTGGTGCAAGGGAGGACGACACTGACGGCCCGCAACCTTTTGCCGGAGTCGATCATGAGTCATGCCATACGTTTTGAAGACAAGGTAGTCATCGTCACGGGGGCCGGTGGCGGCCTTGGACGTGCTCACGCGCTGCTGTTTGCCCGCCATGGTGCGCGGGTTGTGGTTAACGACCTCGGCGGTTCTGCCCATGGCGAGGGTGCCAATGCTTCGGCAGCTGACCGCGTCGTGGCTGAAATTCGTGAAGCGGGTGGCACTGCGATCGCTAACCACGATTCGGTGATCGATGGCGACAAGATCGTCCAGCATGCTCTGGATGTTTTCGGGCGCGTCGATGTTCTGGTGAATAACGCCGGCATCCTGCGCGACAAGTCCTTCACCAAAATGGACGACGCCGATTGGGATCTGGTTTACCGGGTGCATGTCGAAGGTGCTTATAAAGTCACCCATGCCGCCTGGCCGCATCTGCGGGAGCAAAACTACGGCAGGGTGATTTTCACATCCTCCACGTCCGGTATTTACGGCAACTTTGGTCAGGCGAACTATGCGATGGCCAAACTCGGCCTGTATGGGCTGACGCGCACCCTGGCGCTGGAGGGGAGCAAGAACAATATTCTGGTCAATGCCATCGCACCAACCGGCGGCACCCGTATGACCGAAGGGCTGCTGCCACCGCAGGTGTTCGAGTTACTCAAGCCCGAACTGGTCAGCCCCTTGGTGGTGTACCTGGGCAGTGAACACTGTGATGAAACGGCTGGTTTGTTTGAAGTCGGTGGCGGCTGGATTGGTAAGGTCCGTTGGGAGCGAAGCCTCGGCGCAGACTTTGACCCACGCGCAGGCTTCAGCCCTGAAGATGTCGCGAGTCAGTGGCAAGCGATTAACGATTTCACTGACGCAGTACACCCTAAGGACAATGTCGAAGCGCTCAAGGAAATGATGGCCAACCTGCAAAAATATACCGTGTGATGCCATTGAGCTGTGTGGGAATTGAAGCCGGTCAGATTTGTGTGACCGGCTTTACTTGTAGGATTGTTACTGTTCAATATGTAGGCCTCGTCTAATTATCCGCAAAAGTTGTGGGTGTTGACGGTTTTCAATCAAGAAAATAGTTTGCGTTCCGATAGTTCAGAGAATGGACCATCGAGGATGAATAGCATGGAAGGCCTTTACGCCAATCTTGAAATAGTCAGAGGCCGTATTGAACACTACAAGGCTGAGCCTGATAGGCACTTCAGAGGGGATTCAGGGTTTACCCTGGAGGAAGAGGATATTTTTCAAAAAATTCGTCAGTACTGGGCGGATAAAACCATACCCGATGATGAGAAACTTCGTGGCTTTGAGATGGACCTGGCTGAATTTGATCCGCGCAATACGACTTTTATAGAGCTACGCAAGATATCACTGGGGCTTGAGGCGCTGGGGTTAATTGACACCACCACCGGCAGCGTCCTCTCGATGGTTGATCTGGAGTTCGATACCGCGGGCAATCAAATCAACACGCATAAAAAAGTGGATGTATTTGATTATTTTGATGGGCAACTGAAATTTCTCAAAGGCTATATAGCCGAAGGGCATGACTTTGCAAATGAAACGTTGATCAAGCTTAATACTGGCATCACTGTGATGTTAGCGCTTGAGGCGCGAGCGCAGGCAGCGCGAGGGCAGTTTCTCGTTAATACGACGGCGTGACGCCTGACCTGAACGGATATCCTGGTTCAGGTCAGAGCGCAAAAATTATAGGGGAATTGTGTAGCTGCCTTTATACGACACCGCTTGCGTACTCTCTCTGTTGTCTAGGATTAAGCGAAATGTACCGTTTCCCAGTTTTCGGTAGGGATCATATTCTTTCCTGACAACGGTTCTCCATGCCCCACCCACAAGCTTTTCCACCGTCAACGGCCAGCGCATTCCGCTTTGGGTTCTCAGCACAAACCCATGCGATGCGTCCGTGCAGTTGCTGGAGGACGTATACGGTCCATGGATCACCTTGTACTCACCCGCCGTTGCGGTGCCGGGCGAGAGATTCTGGCTATTCCTGAAGCACAGGTTAGAGGCCAGTGGGGGCTGCCACTCCTGGGCAAGTGAAATGCCAGCCAGTGGTAGCAGGCTTGCAAACATTACCAACGTCAACAGCGTGTTTTTCATAAGTTACTCCTGTGATTTAAAGTTTTTTCTGTCATGGCGCAGGGGACTGTGCGTATTCAGATATTTCGTTTAAACACACTTATTTGTAGGGCAGGGTCTGAGATTTTTGTAGGCGCTTTCTATTCGTTGTGTAGCACATGTCTTGATTTCTAAGAATGCTCCTATTGCCCATAAAGTTTGTTGTGCTGGCCCCGATAGTTTTATTGGCACAGGAACTTATTGCAGGAGCATTGAATATGAGTATTTGGGGATATCTCCCGCCCTTTACCATCAAAGAAGTGTTTATCCGGAAGCCAGGGGCTGATCGGCCGGTTGATGTGACCCGCATGCTGGATGAAATCGGTGAGAACGGTACCGCACTCAACACGACAAGAATGGAACTGGGTCAGCTAAAGCCGTTGTTCAAGGATTTTGATCCCGAGAAGATCAGTCCGACGAATCTCGCCAAAGTGGGTAAAACACTTTATTCCTACGGGTTGATTGATAACCTGACTGCCGATTTGCTGGGGAGAGCAGCGGTTGAGTTTGATAAATATGGCAAGGCCGTAAAGCCCGATGACGAGATGAACTCGCTGGAGTTTTTTGCGAGGCATATCGATGAGATGAAAACCAAGTCTTATACGGGCGATCGGTACGCGAAAATGTTGCTACCCGATTACATACGAGCGGTGCATGTTCTCAAGTGCCTGCAACACTTTGGTTCTTCGGGAGAGGGTTTCGACAGCATTGCGCGTAAACGTCGGGAAGCGAACGGTGAAGTTCCCAAACAAAAACCGCTGAAGCCCATTATGTGATGGCAAAAAAAAGCCGCTGCACGGCAGCGGCTAAATAATACGCAGATCCAGGAGCTTCAAAATCAACGTGGCCGGGATGATAGTGACTGTCAGATCGCAGAAAAAGAGGGGTTTACGAGATGGAGTGTTACAGCAAGCGTAATTGTCGTTTTGCCATCGTGAGCTACGTTCGCCGGTAATACGTCTGTCAGCGATACGGGTTTTGCCCGTCAATGCGTGTCTCCAAGGGGGGCAATATATACCGCAATGCAGAACCATCGGACGCGTCTTATAGACACGAACCGGCGGCTCACGTGTTCTTTCATCTGGCTGGATGCCTTATGGACGTGACCGCATTATTGGAGCTTTACCATGAATGATCTTTCTGTAGCGTCGCGCTTCACGTCCCCTGCTTATGTTTCTCACTCCTCGCAGATATCGCGGCCACTGGCCCGGCTTTGCGACGCCTCAGCCCAGGCAGCCGAATTACTCTCTTCCATGCCGAGCCTGCGTCAAGCGGCACGGAGCCTCATAAGCGCGGCTCTGCTCAGGGCCGGAGTCGATTACAACCCCGATATCCTGTTCCTCAATCATCGAAATCCGGAGGGAGAGTTATTGAGTTCGGTCTCTCTCACAGACGCGATGATTCAGACGCTTACTGACGGCGTTGATACCTTTGGCGGTGATTTCGTTGCGGTCTATACGCGCCATGACACTGCTAATGAGGCGTTTCTGGCAAGGCAAACCGATGGAGAGGGACTTAAAGCGATATTCGCTTATACCAGTGAGCGTTTGTCTGACCACTACCTGGATTTGCTGGATGAGTTCTGGTCACAGGACATAAAAAATCCGGACTCTACCGGACGGCTTATTACCCGTCAGAAGCGTTGGGCTTCCCTGCAGGGCAAAGCCTTTTTCAGTGAGATGGAAATAAGTCACCTGAACGGAAATCTGGATGAGCAGGACAAGGCCCGTCTGGAGTGGATACTTGACCAGCCTGTAGAGGAAGGCCTGTACAGAGTTTCGTTGCTCGCGCAGGATCGTACGCCTGCCCTGTTGCACAGTACCTTTGTTATCAGCCTGACGTCTCGGGCTGGCGAAATACTGAGTCCGGCAAGTAGCACAGGGCCGGTGTTGTTGCTGACAGCCATGCACGGCGTAGAAAAATTTAGCTCGCTTTCATCGCTCAATGAAAAGCTTCACAAACGACTTTCCGACTCAGGAGAGCGCAGCGCATTGCTCGCAGACCTCTTGTTGTCACAAGTTGACCTGTTTTCGGAGGCCTCTGACATTGAAATTCAGTACAGCCTGGCTTCCGATGACCTGACACGCAACCTGGTAAAGGCGATGCGTGCCAAGCAAATGGATGATTTCCACTTCTTGATTAAAAACGCCGCAGGCAAAGGTGTTTCGAGTTTTCTGAGCGCCGTACACATGTCTCAGATCTTCGCCCCCTTCGACGAGGCACGGCGGCAGAGTTTTCACTTGCACATGCAGCGCCTGCAAGCCCTGAGCACTCCCCTTTGGTTGAAGCACGCCAGTGATCATGAAAAGGCTGGCTATGAAGTGTTCGCCAGGGAATACCGTGACCGTGCTGACGCTGCAAGTCAGTTGTTGGCCGGCCTGGAGTCGCTGGAGGACTATGCGTTATTAAAAATTGATGACTATATCCGCCAGCATTTGGGTTACCGCGTGGACCCCCGAAAAGTATTTATTATTGTGAAAGATAGATGGTCCTCCCCAGCAGGGGACCTGATGCCGTTCTATCGGAAGTCACTGTTTGAATATGCGCTGAATGGCCTGCCGTTGATTGCCGTCGAAGCGGACGCCCGCGTAGAGCTGCCCCGGGGCAGCAATCACCCAAGGTTCACCTTTGAGTTCGTTAAAGAGTTGGTGGCTGATCTGGACTTACGCCATCAGTACCGGCACGAACTTGAAGCCCGTTATCGTCAACCTGATACCCAGCGGGCGCTATTGCATCAACGCGACAGTGCATTGGCGCTGAGCACCTGGGCCGCAAAACTGCAGCACCATATTTCGGAAAAGGGTGTGGACCTGGTCTGGGCGTTGCGAGCGGATCGTCAACAGCAAGGCGCTACACGTAAAACCGGAGCCCTGGAAGTCGGTGGTGTGGGCAATCAGTTGCGCGATGTCATTGTGTTTAGCGAAGAAACCGACACTGATCAGCACTACGTGCTTTACGCTCCCGGTGCGCCTGGCGGACGCGATATTTTCGAGTTTGGCAGTTGGCTCCAGCTGTACCATGAAGTGGCGTTATGGTCGGCAAAGCCAAGTGGCAGGGATTACCTCATCGCGCAATCCCTGCAAGCTTATCGGGACGCCACTGCTGCATTCATGCAAGCGGTCATTCTGAAACCTACCTCCTGGAAGCCAGAATATGTGCGTAGGGTTGCCAGCCAGGAATCAAACTTTCAGGACAGTATGTCCGCCTTGATAAACACCCAAATCGACTATCAACTGGCCGATTTACCGAGGGTAGTCGGAGGCGAGCGGAACACTTCTACCTATAAATATCGCCGACAACTGGCGTTATGCGAGGCCCGCATTCAGTTTTTGCAAAAGAGCTACAAGAACAGCATGCAGCTTATCTCTTATCGCCACTTCGCCCGACTCTCGGGAGAGATTTACATCTCGAATGTGTTGAAAAGAAAGGGTGTCGATCTGGTCGTCAACACGGACACGGTGTATTTCGATTTGCATAGCCGCACTCGAAGGCTTCAACCAGATTTCGGTCCTCATACCGATCTGGTCTCCCTCACGCAGTTACTCATGAATGATTTTATCTACAACCTGGACGAGCGAGCTCCCATGTACTCATCCACGGGGGAGGATCTGTCTGAACTCTCCATGCCGGTTATAAAAGAAGTGCTTGCCGCGCCGCTGGGCGAAAGATACATCGGGATACTCAAGGAGGAATATCACGACCGTCAGCATCCCGATCATGCGAAGAGGAGGGCGCTATTTGCTCAACGCAGCTTTTTTGAAATGCGCCGGGACGTACTGATCACCTATCTGGAGAATGGATTTACCGAGGCGCAGTACCAATGGGCTATCAACCTGCTTGCCACGGTATATCCGGATCACCCCGACAGTTCACGGGATCGTGAGCGGGGTGCGGGTAACAGTTCGCTTAACCAGTTGTACCTCAACGGTCGCTTGATCGAGGGGGTGTACGTTTTCAAACACAATGGCACTGATGAGGCCGATTACAATCTGATTTATACGCCTAACGCGCCCGATGGCATTTGCTTCAGAAATTACGCGGTATTTACGTCAACGCTGACTGTGCCGGGGATGGATACCTATTATTACAACCGGGTCAGCTACAAGAACCAACCCGCTGTCGGCACGCTCTTTTCGCAACTGCTGAGAAACCCGCAACAGGCATTGAAGTCGCTGACCTTTAATACAAATGACAGGGTCCGTGACTTGCAGGTTCTGCATGACGCCATGATCAAACGCATGATTGAGGACGTTGATGAGCAGTCACTCAGCAAATCCGAGACCTTCGCTGAGAACCTCTACACACTGGTGAAGTGGACTGGCACGATTCTGCTGCTTCCATTCCCGCCTGCTGCGCTGGCCTGGGGGCTACTCAATACTTCCATTAACCTTGCCCGGGGATACCTGGCTTATCTTGATGGAGATCGGGCCGCAGCCAGTCCATATTATGTGTGGGGCGTGATTGGTTTAGTGCTTGGCGCTTCTGGTGCAAAAGACCTCGCACAATCGACCACGGGCATGGGGTTGAAGGCGCTGAGTTGGGCTGTGCGCAAATCACATCCCGATTTCGCCTAATGAATTGCTCTCCCGTGGGGTAACTGACCCAGCCGTTCGGTGAGTCGTAAGCGCTGTACCGTGTCGTCACTCAGCATCAGCGCGTGCTCCAGGTCGTAACGCTCGGCCTGCGGGCATTCCAGGCTTCGATACAGGCTTGCGCGGGCCAGGTAATCAGCGGTGGTTGCCGGGCCCAGCTCCATGACACGGTTGGCGTCCTTGAGGGCGGCCAGGAAATCATCGTTGATTTGATGCAGATGACGCAGGTTACGCGACATGCGTTGCAGAATGTTGATATCGGTTGCTCGCGCCATGTGTTCGGCGCGCAGTTGCATCTCTGGGCCGAATTGCCGGGCCAACAGCTCACGACAGTCCTTGGGGTAAAGCCTGCGCCCGCCGCAGGGGTCCAGCAGGTGGTCAGCACCCGGGACGCGTACCAGAAAGTGGCCGGGGAAGTTCACGCCTTCAAGTTTGATCTCCAGGCGCCTGGCCAACTCCATGGCGACTAACGCCAAGCCTAGAGGCTGACCTCGACGACGTTCCACGACTTTATGCAGCAGCGCTGACTGGGGCTTTGGCGGGTTCCAGTCATCCTGAGCGAAGCCCAGCGTATTGAGTTGCCGCAGTAATGGCTGTGCCAGTTCGGATACAGGTAAGGCCGGTAGAGCTGCCCTTGTCTGGCGCAACAGATCGTCCATGAAACCTTGCATCAGTTCGGGTGTGAACGGCTGATCATGCTCGGCGGATATCCACAGCGCGGCTTCGAAAACATCGCACGGTTCTTGTTGCAGGCAGGCCAGGCAGTGTTGACGTGGTGTCATGTCGCTCTCCGAGCAGACCTTGGCAGTCATGACCTGTTTTAGACCCCCTGATGCCATTCGTCCAGTTACAAATAGGGCTGCCACGGTGTTTCCCGCCTATGTCCCGAGCGGTCCATCATTTTTTTTCGCAGCGCCTATACTCGCTTTAGAAAAAACACACCGGAGCACCGTTGATGTTCGCACTCATGCATACATCACGCGTCGAGTCGCTGCATCTGGTCGTCGACCGGGAAACCGGCCTCAAGGCAGTGATCGCGATCGATAATTGCCGTCGGGGGCCGGCGATGGGGGGCTGTCGCTATCTCTCCTATCCGGATGAAGAGAGCGCGATCGAGGATGCTATCCGCCTGGCCAGAACCATGAGCTACAAAGCAGTGCTTGCCGGCTTGCCGTTAGGGGGCGGAAAAGCAGTCATCATGCGACCTGCACACTTGCCCAGCCGTGCGGCTTTGTTTGAAGCGTTCGGGCGTTTTATCGAAAGTCTCAACGGGCGCTATATCACGGCCCTGGACAGTGGCACCTCCAGCGCCGATATGGACTGTATCGCGCTGCATACCCGGCATGTCACCAGCACCAGCGAATCAGGTGATCCTTCATCGCACACGGCTATGGGCGTTTATGCCGGGATTCGAACCACGGCGATGGCCCGGTTGGGGAGCGATAACCTCGAAGGTTTGCGGGTGGCGATACAGGGCTTGGGTAATGTGGGCTATGCGTTGGCGGAGCAACTGCATGCTGCCGGTGCCGACTTGTTGGTCAGCGATCTCGATCAAGGGCGTGTGCAACTGGCCATGGAGCAGTTCGGCGCTCATCCGATTGCGTGTGAAGCGTTGCTCAGCACACCGTGCGACATTCTTGCACCCTGCGGGGTTGGCAGTGTGCTCAATAGTCAGACGGTGGCTCAACTGCGCTGTGCTGCCGTGGCTGGCGGGGCCAGCAATCAGCTCAGCAGTTTGCAGGTGGCTGATCAACTGGAAGCGCGCGGCATTCTTTATGCTCCCGATTACGTGATCAATTCTGGCGGGCTTATTTACGTTGCCCTGCAGCACACAGGGGAAAGTCCCGGCACCATCACGGGACATCTTTCGCGCATTGGCCAACGATTGACCGAAGTGTATGCGCATGCCCAAGCCGAAAAACGTTCCCCCGCACGCGTGGCAGACATGTTGGCTGAACAGTTGTTGAAGGTGGGGGAGGGCGCGTGATTTGTATGCCACGAACCATGGCCATCATGCGCATTTCTGTAGGAGCTGCCGAAGGCTGCGAAGCATTAAGTGCTGACACGCCGCCATCGCAGCCTTCGGCAGCGCCTACAGGTTCAGTGTTTGCAGCGCTACATCAAGGCGCCGTGAACACCGGTAAGGTGACTGTACATTCAACAATTTGCATCGTCAGCTATACCGCCTCCACGGATAAACCCGGCCCCACGTTACTGTGCGAGGGATGATCGTAAGGCCTACTTCAACACCGTAAGCAGCGGCGAATACTGCTTTACTTGCGCGCCAACCGGTTTTGATAGCGCTTGTAGCGCCCGCTGCGTATCGCGCAAATCATAAAGCCCGGTTACCCGTTTTTGCCCCAGCGCATCGTCACCGATCACTATCCAGCCACGCTGATATTTGCGTAATTGCTCAACGACTTCGAGCACCGTGGCGTTCTCGAAGAACTGCTGGCCGCTGACCCAGTTGGCCACTTCGTCGGGTGCGACCATGCTTTGCTGAGCCCCGCCCTGGGCGGCATCAAGCCACAGTCGTTGGCCTGCGCCAAGACGGTATGGCGTACCGCTGGAGTTGACCCCGACGGCACCTTCCCGGACCTCGACTTTTATGCCGGCATCACTGCGTGCAACATCGAACGAGGTGCCCAGCACCCGGATGACTACGTTATCGGCATCGACCTCAAACGGCCGTCGTGCGTCATGCACCACATCAAACAGCGCTTCGCCGCTGCGCAAGGTGATCTGTCGGGTATCACCGCTGTAGCTCACATCCACTGCACTGCGCGCGGCCAACGTCAACTGGCTGCCGTCCGCCAATTGCACGACACGGGTTTCGCCTGTGCCGGTGTGATAGTCCGCCTGCCAGTCCGGATTGTTCAGCCATGCGGCGCCCAGAGCGATCACGCAGACGCAGGCCGCTGCAAGCATTGACCGGTTGCGGCGTGACGGCTTAAGTCGTGCGACTTCGGTTGGTTTCGGCCAGTGTGCGGCAGTGGACGGTTGCTCGATAGCTGACCAGGCGCGATTGACTTGCGCCCAGGCGGTGAGGTGCTCCGGGCTGGCGTTCAGCCAGTGATCGAACTCCTCGAAGCGCTCGGGTTCAGCCTGCAGATCCAGTAACCAGTCACTGGCCTGTTCCAGGCTGGCTGTGGAAGGCGTCAACTCATGCACGTGGGCGCTCCTTGCGTTGAGTCATCTGCGCTGACGGTTCAACTTCGATACTGGAGGCCAGCTGAACCACAGCGTCACGCACCAGGCGGTGGGTCATGGACAGCGAGATGTTCAGGTGGCTGGCGATTTGCTGCAGAGTATAACCACCCAGCCGATGCATCTCGACGGCGATGCGCATTTGTTCGGGTAGGTCAGCGAACGTCGCGGCGACCCGGCTGATGTCAGCCTGGTGCAAAAACTGTTGTTCGGGGGACTGCAGCTGACCGGGTTGCATCCACTGCGGCGGGCTCTGATGCTGTCGGCTCTCGCTGTTTTGTCGGCGCATGGCATCCAGGGCCAGATTGCGCACAATACGATAGAGATAAGCTGCAGGCTGTTCCAGAGCTGTGCTGGTCGGCTCGTTGAAACGCAAGAAGGCATCCTGCACGACATCCTCGGCGCTCGCGCGATCACCCAACACACCTTTGGCGTAGTTGATCAGCGCGGGACGATGGGCGAGATAGAGGCTAAGCCTGGCGGCTTGATCGGGCACGGCAAAACGCTCTGAAAAGCAAAGTTCGCCGCCCATGGCAGCCACCAAAAATGTGCTGGCGAGGCTAACATGGATGAGACTGCTTCTCAATTGCTTTGATGTTGACGCGCCATCTAATCGAACAAAGTCTTTCAGAGAAACCGCTATCGCTACCGGGCGTTACGCGTGAGTGGTTATCAAACAATGCAAATCACTGAATTGAAATGCACTTTATGTAGGAGTGAGCTTGCTCGCGATAGCACTTGGTCAGACGATAATTTTTCAACAGCTTTACTGCTATCGCGAGCAAGCTCACTCCTACAGATCCAGTGTTTGCTGCACTGCTATTCAGCCTTCCTGACCCAGCTCAGCCAGTGCACCCGCGTTGTTCTTGAACGCAGCGGCAAAGACGACACGGTTCTTGGCCATGAAGATACTGGTGTCTTCAGCCTGTTTTTCGGTGAGGCCCGGCACGTTCTTCATCAGAATCTCGGTCAGCGACTCTGCCAGTTCGAGCATCTGGTCGTGTGCATCGGCGAGTTTACGATCCACGAATGTAGTCTCCAAGTCGCGGGTACTGCGATATAGGGTTTCAACAGCCATGTCAGGCCTCGTAATCAGGTGCAGTATTGGAGGGGAACGCCCCCGGTGTGCGTGTGAAGCAGAGTAGATGAACCAGCCGATCTGCACGGCTGCATAATCGGTTAAGCTGATACTGGTTTTTTATACAGTGCCAAGCATAAGCCAATCGTTCTAAATTGAATAGTGGCTAACCCGCATCTTTTTTACTCTTCTTGTGTGCCTTGCGACAACCCGCCGCGCTCTTAAGTCTGGCAAATGGCCTCGTTCCTGCTTGAGAATCACGCACGGCAACGCTTCACGCACAAAGCGGCATTATGTTGACCTGGTAGTGTTGCTCAATTTTTGTACAGGATGAGTTAGAGATGTCAGAACTGAAATGGGCTGAAAAGCTACGCAAAACCCTTCACGACCAAGCGGATTCGCTTGGCAACCTGTGCGTAGAGGCTTTCCATTACCTGGCTCTTTTCGGGATTGGGGCGATCACTGCTTACGGTGCAATTTTGGCCTTCATAGAAATGATAGGTAAAGGCAGTGTCAGCGTTGATGACATTCTGCTGCTATTTATCTACCTCGAACTCGGGGCGATGGTAGGTATCTATTTCAAGACCAACCACATGCCCATCAGGTTCTTGATCTACGTGGCAATCACTGCCCTGACGCGGTTGTTGATCAGCGACGTTTCTCACCATGCTCCGCCAGATCTGGGGATCATCTACTTGTGTGGCGGGATTCTGCTGCTGGCGTTTGCGATTCTGGTGGTGCGATTTGCTTCGTCACGCTTTCCGTCGGTGAAGGACAAAACGGAAAGCTGAGCATTCGGTGGGGGGTGTATCGATGACTCTACGGTGGGAGCGAATTCATTCGCGAATGGGCCAGAGCAGGCTCAAGAGGTGTGTGTCGTATGAGAAGACCCCCTCGCGAATAAATTCGCTCCCACAGGGTTCTATAGAAAAGTACGAAATTATTCAGGCCCGCTGGAGGTTATCGACAGTCGGGCCTGAGGTGCTGTTGAAGTGAAGGATGCCGCCATCGAAACAGTGATGGCTCCGCATCAAATCCCCACCGACACGGTCGGGCGGGTAGCCATCAGGTTGGCCAGCTTCGAGGGCGGGGGCGCGAGGCGTTTCACGTCGCCGTCGGTCATGGCCGCCAGAATCTTGATTGCGCTATGACCTTCTTCGATCGCGATGCCGAATTGCACGCTTTCAATCAGTCGCTGCAAGCGCTTGGGATCATTGCGCTGGGCGGCACTGATCAAGCGTTTGGCAACCACGCCAGTCGAGTTGGACAACGTCAGCATGATGCTGCCGTCGAGGCCTTGAATGCTCAGGTTCACCCGATAGTCAGGATGGAAAGCATCGGTAATCTGCTGAAAAGGATTATCCATTTTCGGTACCTGCCAGTTGGGTCTGCATAAATTGACTGGGGGGTTGTCCCTTTAGTTCTCGACAATTAAGTGAATAATCGGAAAAAGATCCTGCGCTTGCCGTTGTTACAGAATGATGGCATCTTCCGCGTTAATGATAATTTTTCGTGTTTAAGAAGCATTGCCGCATGCGCGACATTCCTGCATCCGATGACGACTTGATCCATCGTCATCGGCAATTTACTGAGCTCTACAGCGACCATCACTCCTGGTTGCATGGATGGCTGCGTAAAAAACTGGGTTGCTCGCAGCGAGCGGCCGATCTTGCTCATGACGCTTTCATTCGTGTGTTGACGCTTGCCGAGCCGCAGAACCTCAAAGAGCCTCGTGCATTTTTGACGACTACTGCCACGCGTCTGCTGATCGATGGCGCCCGACGTCGCAAGATCGAACAGGCTTACCTGGACGCTCTTGCGCTGGGTGCTGACGAAGCCAATATTCCCAGCCCCGAAGCGATTCACAGCGCATTGCAGATACTCGAAAAAATCTCCCGGATGCTGGAAGGACTGCCCGCCAAGCCACGTGAAGCGTTTTTGCTCAACCGTCTGGACGGCTTGAGTTACAACGAAATCGCCACGGTATTGGGTGTGTCCGCCAGCATGGTCAAGCAGTACATGGCCAGCGTGCTGGTGCATTGCTATAAAACTCTGCACGGTTCGGGCCACTTGTCATGAATGCGGAGCACGAACCGTCGGAGTCGATGATCGGGCAGGCCGCGCAGTGGTTGGCGTTGCTGCATGATGACGCCGTCAGCAGCGCTGATCGGCAGGCATTCAACGCCTGGCGCCATGCCGATCCACGGCACGCACTGGCCTTTACCCGCATGCAGGCGGTAATGGGCAGTTTCGAACAATTGCCTGCCAAGCCCGCCAGAAAGGCATTGGGCAAGGTTTTTCCGCCCGCAAAAGGCAAGATTTCGCCGCGACCGTTGCAAGCCATTGCCTTGCTGGGCGTGCTGTTTTTTGGCTGGTTAAGTGTCAATGAGGCGCCGGTATGGCTGGCCGATGAACGCACTGAGACCGGAGAGCGGCGAGAGATATTGCTGACCGACGGTAGCGAGTTGCGGCTCAATAGCGGCTCTGCACTCGACGTGGAATTCGACGAACGGCAGCGTGTCATTGAGCTGTATCGCGGCGAAATGTGGGTGCAGGTGGCAAAAGACCAGCAGCGCCCATTCGTGGTCAAGACCAGTCAAGGCACCATAACGGCGCTGGGTACGCGCTTTGTGGTGCGTAAAGGGCAGGACGGTTCGGTTCAGGTCAGCGTGCTTGAATCGGCAGTCGCCGCCAATGCTGATCGGTTGACTGACGTTCGGGTTAACACGGGCCAGCGGGCCACGCTCAAGGATGGCGTTGTACAGGCACCTAACGCCATTGGTAACGACGACCCGGCTGCCTGGACTCGTGGCTTGCTCAAGGCGAATGACCGGCCACTCGGCGAAGTGCTGCAAGCGCTCGGAGCCTACCGGCGTGGCGTTTTGCAGTTCGATGAGCAGGCCATGCAGGGGATTCGGGTTTCCGGCGTATTCCGTCTGGACGACACCGACGCGGCCCTTGCCACACTGGCCGACAACCTGCCGATCAAGGTTGAGCACTTTACCCCGCTGTTCGTCAGAGTAAAGCCAGCCAATTAAGCGTTGTATACGCCTTTGGATATCGGAACGAAAAAGGGCGGGCCTGTTTAACAGGCCCGCCCTTTGTCCAGCGTCGTCAATTAGCTGAGGTCAGCGTAGTTCAACCCAGTTGAGCAACGCTTTTTTCCTGTTCCTTTTCCAGAAACTCTTCCTGCAACAGAGCGTCGGGGTTTTCCGATTCAATCGTAGTGTCGTCAACGATTGGGGCACCTGCGCGTTTTTTGCGCAATTTGCCGAATAAGTGTTCAAGAGCGTGATCAAGTTTTACCGCGGCACCATCCACTGCCTGATCCAGGGTGTCTGCCTTGTGAGTGACCGAGATAGGCTGGTGACCCTTTGGACGGGCTTCCATCTGGCAGCGCATGTCATGCGGGCCCGGCTTGTCACCGTTTTCATCGCGGATGTGGACTTCAATGCGAGTCAGATCCTCTTCGTAACGTTCGAGCGTGCTTTCTACAGTGGTACGGACCCACTCCTCCAGTCGGATACTGCTTTCGATGTGGTTATCGCAATTGACCTGGATTTGCATAGTTGTTCCCTTCTAAGGCTTGCTCTTGTGAGATCGGACGAGCTCCTTTTCAGGAGGTTCATTTTGTCTGGCCTCAATCACAGTGTTGGCGCTTATCGAGGAACAATTCAACCCCGGCGTGAAAGAAATATTTCGCGGCAAAAAAATAAGTCTCGTGTATTTGAATGAAAATCCATCTCATTCACTGTCTGTTTTTCTCCGGTGTGCGTCATGGCTAGGAGTACTTAATTTCCATGCCAAGGATTGTCCATGTCACGCGCTGTCCATTCTCTGCAACCACTGGCTTTGGCCGTCGTCATGGCGTTTGCCATCGCGCCGCTCCATGCTGCTGAAACCGTTTCGGCCTCGCAGGCCTCAGTACGAAATTTCTCGATACCGGCCGGTGATTTGAGCCAGGCGCTCAATAGCCTGGCCGAGCAGGCGAGTCTGGTGCTGGCCTTCGACCCGGCGCTGACCCGTGGCAAGAACAGCGCTGGCCTGCAGGGCGAATTCGATACCCAAGTCGCGCTGGCGCGTGTGCTTGCTGGCAGTGGTTTGCGGGCCACGGCGTTGTCGTCCAGTCGCTATCGCATCGAGGTTGCGCCCGAGTCGGTTGCGGGTGCGATGGAGTTGGGCGCTACAGATATCCAGGGGGCCTGGCGGGGCGAAACTGCCTCGGGACCGGTGTCCGGTTACGTGGCTACCCGCGGTCGTACCGGGACCAAGACCGACACGGCGTTGATTGAAACCCCGCAATCGATTTCGGTGGTGACCAAGGACCAGATGACCGCGCAAGGTGCCCAGAGCCTGAACCAGATCCTGCGCTACACGGCAGCGGTTGTGCCCGAAACGCGCGGTGCGACTGCCTCACGTCTGGACCAATTGAGTATCCGTGGCTTTTCGCCCGCGACTTATCTGGACGGCTTGCGCATGCCGGGCAGCCGCGATGCCTCCCCACAGAAAGACGCCTTCGACCTTGAGCGCGTTGAAGTTCTGCGTGGCCCGTCTTCAGTGCTGTACGGCCAGGCAAGCCCTAGCGGTGTGGTGAACATGGTCAGCAAGCTGCCGACCGAGACACCGTTTCATGAAATCGGCTTGACCTACGGCACCTTCAACAAGAAACGTACGACCTTCGATTTCGGTGGCCCGATCGATGATCAAGGGGTTTATTCATACCGTCTTTCCGGTTTGTACGACGATGCTGATGGCCAGGTCGAGCACACCGAAACCCGTCGTCAGTCCATCGCCGGTGCGTTCACCTGGCGGCCGAGTGAAGATACTTCGCTGACGTTGCTGGCCAATTATCAGGCTGATCCGAAGGGGGCATCCTACGGTGCGGTGCCGGCGTTTGGCTCGGTGCTGAGAAGCCCGACGGGTCGTGACATCGATGTCGATTTTTATGATGGCGAGAAGGATGTCGAGAAAAGCGACCGCAATTACCACTCCGTCGGTTACTTGTTCGAGCATCATCTGAACGATGTCTGGACGATTCGCCAGAACGCTCGATACATACGCAGTGAGGGTCTCTATCGCAGCGTTTACAACAGCGCTCTGCAAGCAGATTTCCGCACACTCAATCGCAGCGTCATCGCGACTGATGTGAATCTTGATTCCTACACGATCGATAACCAGGTGCAGGCTAAATTTGCCACGGGGCCTTTGCAGCACACTGTGTTATTTGGGGCTGATTATCAGAACACCAGCACTGATACCAAGGCATCCGGTTTTCCCGCGACCGCAACCCTGGATATCTTCGATCCTGTCTACGGCAGTGCCGTGACGACACCTCCTTATCTCACCGACGCCACAGGCCGCAGCCAGCAAAAGGGCCTCTATCTGCAAGAGCAGATGAAGTGGGACAAGTGGGTGTTCCTGGCCGGTGGCCGTTACGACTGGGCTGACAGCACCAACAGTTCGCAGAACATCGCCACCAAAGTTAAAACCAAAAGCTCAACTGAAGCCGAGGCGTTCACCGGGCGACTGGGGTTGGTTTATCTATTCGATAACGGCCTGGCCCCGTATATCAGCTATTCCGAATCTTTCGAGCCACAATCGGGTACCGGCCTGGGCAACAAGCCGTTTGACCCAACCGAAGGCACGCAATACGAACTGGGTATCAAGTACCAGCCACCCGGCAGCAACAGCTTCATTACGGCATCTGTATTCGATCTTCGTAGATCCAATGTGTTGACGCTGGATCCGGACATTACGCCTCGGTGTAACGGCAGCCGTTGTCAGGTACAGAGTGGCGAAGTGCAGTCGCGTGGTTTCGAGCTGGAAGGTAAAGCCAGCTTGAGTGACAACCTGGATATCACGGCGGCCTATGCCTATCTGGATAACCAGACGACGAAGTCGAACAACACCGTCAGAGTAACGCCTGGAAGTGGTCTCGCCAGTGGTGCAATCGAGTCTGCCGAAGGCAAGACCAGCATCGCCATTCCGCGTCATACCGCTTCGGCCTGGGTTGATTACACCTTCCGTGATGGTCAGATGAAAGGCTTCGGTGTCGGCGGCGGTGCACGCTACGTCGGGGCGACGTGGGGGGATGATGCCAACTCCTTGAAAGTGCCTGGCTACACGCTGTTTGACGCAGCCGCGCACTATGACATCCCGAGTTTGTACAACCCGATGGACAACCTGCGTCTGGCGCTGAACGTCACCAACCTGGCCGACAAGGAATACGTTGCGTCCTGTAGCGGTTACGGCTGGTGCTGGTACGGCTCGCAACGCACCGTACAGGCGAGTGCGACGTATCGCTGGTAAAAACGGACACTGAGCGCAACCCAACCATTGTGTGAGCCGGGTTTGGTCTGGGCGGCATTCCGACGATGCATGAGACGCAATCGTTCATCGCGAGCAAGCCCGGCTCCTACAGGGGGAATGCGATCACTGTGGGAGCGAGGCTTGGTCTGGGCGGCATTCCGACGATTCAGGCGACGCGGTGTATCAAAACGCCACAGACGTCTGCACATACACCGTGCGTGGTTCGCCGACGTATTTGCCTCGGTTGTTGTCGTCAAACGAGCGGGTGAAGTACTCGTGGTTGAAGATGTTCTTCACCCCGACCGCGACGTTCAAGTCAGATAGCTGCGGGCCAAAGTCGTAAGCAGCACGCGTGCTGAACAGCATGTAACCCGGGATCTTGCCAGCAGCGCCATTGGCTGTTTCTGTACGGGTGTTGGCGTTATCGGCGAATTGATCGCTCTGGTACGAACTGTCCAGATTCAGCTTCCACTGGCCTTCGGTATACGCCACGCCAAGGGTGCCTTTGTGTTTCGACGCAAACGGTACGCGGTTGCCTTTGTTCGGGCCGTCTTCGCGAATAGTGGCATCTACAAAGGCATAGGTGGCGTACACATCGAAGCCCGCCAGCGCAGGGTTCAGGCCAGCTAGCGCATAGTTGACGCTGGTCTCGATACCCTGATGACGGGTTTCACCACGGGCGATCACGCTGCTGTCGGTCTGGTTGGTCTCGTACTGGTTATCAAAGTTGATCAGGAATGCGCCGATCTCGGCACGCAGGTTGCCGTTGTCGTAGCGCGTACCCAATTCCCAGGTGCGGGCTTTCTCGGGTTTGACTTCGCCCCCGGCAATGCGGCTTGACATCTGGCTGTACTGCACGCTGCCGAACGAGCCTTCGGTGTTGGCATACAGGTTCCAGCTATCGGTCAGGTGATACAGCACGTTCAAAGCGGGCAGGGCGGTGTTGTAGTCGCCCTTGTATTTGAGGTTGTTGAAGTTATCGGACTGCGCCGTATCGATCCTTTCGTAGCGAATGCCCGGCGTGATGGTCCACTTGCCAATATCGATACGGTCATCAATGTAGATCGCATTGGCTTCAGTCGCGCCACGGGTATCGCGGTCGTAAGGGCTGCTGGTGGTCGGCAGCACATTGTTCACGGTGTTTTCGCGATAACGCAATTCGTGCCCGGCTTCGTTGATGTAGCGATAACCTACGCCGACTTCATGCCAGCTTTCGCCCAACGCAAACCCTTGAGAGAAGCGCGTCTCCAGGCCACGTACCCAATACTCGCGAGGCGACAGCGAAACGAAGTTGCCTTGCTCCAGATAGCCGCTGCGTAACGTCTTGGTGAAGAATGTATTGGCAGTGAAAACCCGTGCATCTTCTTCGTAGCGATAACCGAAGTTGACCATGGTACGACGGCCCCAGAACTTGTCCTTCAAGCGCGTCGACTGATAGGGATCTTCCTTGTAGGCGGCGACGTTCAGGCCGCCCGGCATATCCGCTTCGCCCTCGTAATACTGAGCCATGGCGTTAACGCTATTGGCATCGTCGATCTGGTATTTACCCTTGAGGATCAAGTCGTCGATCTGGGTATCGCTGTGCTCACGCCAGTCGCCGCCGCGCACGCCGGTGTACAGAATCGCACCTCCCAGACCATTGTCGGCCGTGCCACCCGCCAGCACGTTACCCGTGGTCTTGAAGCCGTCGTGGCTGGAGGAAGGGCTGGTTTCGGTCTGGAAACCGCCTTTGAGCGTTGGCTCATCGGGGATGGCGCGGGTCACGAAGTTGACGACCCCGCCGACGTTCTGCGGGCCGTAACGCACCGCACCGCCACCGCGGACCACGTCTACCGCATCCATGTTGCCCATGCTGATCGGCGCGAAGGACAGTTGCGGTTGACCATAAGGTGCGAAGGGCACCGGGATGCCGTCCATCAATACCGTCGAGCGCGATGCCAGACGTGGGTTGAGGCCACGAATGCCGAAGTTCAGTGCCATGTCATGGCTGCCTGTGCCATTGTTTTCCGGGGCATTGACGCCAGGGATGCGATTGAGCACTTCCCGTGCAGTGCTGGCGCCCATCCGCTCGATTTCTTCGCGGCGGATCACGTCACGCGCGCCTGGGTGCTCGAAGACGTCAGTTTGTTGCGCCTCGCCCAGCCAGTCTCCGACGACGGTCGACGCGCCCAGCTCAATCGGACCATTGGCCTGTGCGCTCACCGGCTGCAAGGTGAAGCCGTTCTGCCCATCGGGATTGGCTTGCAGGCCTGTTCCTTCGAGCAGCGCTGCCAAGCCTTGTTCAGGCGTGTATTGACCTTCCAGTCCACGGCTCTGCAAACCACTGGTGACTTGCGAGCCGAAAGAAATCAGCACGCCTGCTTCGCGCCCGAACTGATTCAGTGCGTTCTCAAGCGGGCTTGGGGCAATGTGATACGTCTTGCTGTCCGCATCAGCCGCATACACCAGCGGCACGCTGCACAGCGAAAGACCGGCACCAAATACGATATGCCGCAACGAGCGAGACAGGGGAGACAAACGGCTGGGGCGAACTGACATACAGGAGTCCTTGGGCGAGAGGATTAAGGTGCTTTCCCTGTCTGTCACGCGAGCTATCGAAAACGGCTCACCGGTTTTGAAAAATAATTATCAGTTTGCTGACTCGCCGCTTTCTTTCTGCAAAAGCTGGCCTCTGCAGGAGCGCCCCCGTCGTCCAGACAGCCGCGCTGTCGCGCAGCAAACACGGGCCCTGTAGGAGTGAGCTTGCTCGCGATAGCGTCAGGGCAGACGGTAATTTCTCAACCTATTTACCGTTAACGCTAGCAAGCACACTCCTACAGACGTCTCACTTCAAATCAGGCTGTGACCTGACGCTCAAACTCGCGCCTCAACACTCACCCAATACCGGGTAAACCGTTTGACGCGCACCGGCAATGCCACCTCCAGCAAGTCCAGAATCCGCTCGCTGTTGGCCAGTGGATAACTCCCTGAAATAAGCAGGTCAGCCACTTTCGCATCGCATTGCAGATGGCCGCGACGGTAGCGGCTCAGTTCGGCGAGGAAGTCCTGCAGACGCATGTGCGCTGCCACCAGCATGCCATCGGCCCAGGCGCCGCTGTTGGCGTCCAGCGCCTTTACCGGCCCCCATGCATTGCGGTTGAACACGACCTGCTGCGCGGCCTGTAACTGCAAGCCAGGGCCGGTGAACGTTGTCGGGTTCAACTGCACTGCGCCACTGAATACTGCCAACTGCGTTTTACCTTCGAGCTGGCGCACGTCGAAACGGCTTGCTGCCGATATCGGGTGAATGCTGCCCTCGGCCGTGGTCAGTTTCAGCGGCCGGGGATCGTCCGCGACGGTCAGCATGATTTCGCCTTGCAGCAGTTTGATAAGGCGCTGTTCGGCATCGAAACGCAGGTCAATGGCGCTCGCCGTGTTCAGGTGGATTTCGCTGCCGTCGTCGAGCGCGATCTTGCGCCGCTCGCCCACGCCGTTGTGGTAATCGGCGAGCAACGGTTGCAGCGAAAGCTGATCGCGCAAACCCCAGCCTGCTGCGGACCCCGCGCCCAGCAGTAAGAGCAATTTCAGCGCCTGGCGTCGGCTGCTGGACCTCGGTGCATTAATGGCGGCATGCGCCAATGGCGACGAAAGCCCGCTCAAGCGCTGATTGACCCGCTGGATATGTGCCCAGGCTCGTTGGTGCTCGGTATTGCTGTTCAACCACAACTGCCAGGCCTGCTGGCGTAGCGGAGCGAGGGCACCGCTCTGCATTTCGATCAGCCAGCTCACTGCCTGCTCGGCCACTGCTGGCGCGATGTCTGACTTGTTCAGGGATTCGTTGTTCGGATTCATAGTGCGAAGTAGCAGCGCAACAGCGCCTTGCTCAGATGCCGTTTGACCGTGGCGATGGAAATGCCCAGTTGTGTGGCGATTTCACCGTGGCTCAGGCCGTCGACTTGCGACAACAGGAACGCCTGCTTGACCGCAACAGGCAGGCCATCGAGCAACTGGTCCAGCTCCAGTAATGTTTCCAGAATGATCGCCCGCTCTTCCTCCGAAGGCGCGACACATTCCGGCATCTCTGCCAGCGTCTGGTAATAGGCGCGCTCAAGGTCCTGACGGCGGTAGTGGTTGAACAATACGCGCTTGGCGATGGTGGTCAGGAATGCTCTGGGTTCGATAATCTGCGGCGTATCGCGGGCCAGCAGGACTTTGACGAATGTATCCTGAGCCAGGTCTGCAGCGCTGTGCGGGCAGCCAAGCCGACGCCGCAACCAGCCCGTCAGCCAGTTGTGATGGGCGTGATACAGGCCTTCGACAGTTTCGTTGAGCGCGTATTGGGCGAGGGGCATGACTGCTGCAGTCCGCAATGAACCATTTAATTGCGCGGATTCTGGCAGACTCTTTTGCGTATGAGAATATTTATCATTAATATTGCGTTCTGTTCGTGCGGGACGTCAAAGAATGTCCTGCTCGATAGCCTCCCGATCAGGATATCCCCATGCCGATTCAACGCTCATGTTTCACTGGGCGCTGTCCTTTACTGACGATTGCTCATTGATGAACGACGCGACGATGGACGCTCCTCAAACCCGTAAACGAACGCCTAAAGCCAAAGCTGCCGGTGTCTCCCTGGCTTATCGGCTGGCGGTCGCTTCGCGTATCGTGGCCGCACTGTTTGGCGGTTATCTGATCGCGGCGTTGACCAGCGTGTGCATCACCCAATGGGTGCCGATGTCCCGCGCCGATGCGGTTGTCACCGGCATGATGCTGTCATTTGTGGCCTATCTGTTGGCGGTGATCTGGTGCTTTGCGTGCCGTACGGCATGGCGGGCATGGGCAGGCATCCTGCTGCCTGCGGCCATTCTGGCGGTTGTTTTCGGTCTGGGACGGTGGTTGTCATGAAGGAAGGTTTTCGTCAGGCAATGGCCTGGCTGCACACCTGGATCGGACTGGTATTCGGCTGGCTGTTGTTCGCGATATTCCTGACCGGAACAATGTCCTACTTCAAGGACGAAATTAACCGCTGGACTCATCCGGAAATCCCGGCTCGGGTGGTCGACACCGAGGCCAGTGTCGATCGGGCCCAGGCTTATCTGCAGCAACACGCGGCGAATGCCACGCGCTGGTTTATCGATCTACCCGATGAGCGCAAGCCTGCCTTGGGGCTGATGTGGCAGACCGCAGAACAAGAGGGCAAGCGTGGCGCGTTCATGCGCAAGAGCCTGGATCCGCAAACCGGCGAAGAAATCCAGACGCGCAGCAGCATGGGCGGAGAGTTTTTCTACCGGTTCCACTTCCAGCTACAAATGCCGCATCCCTGGGGTCGCTGGTTGTCGACCATTGCCGCCATGTTGATGTTCATTGCGCTGATCACCGGGATCATCACCCACAAGAAAATCTTCAAGGAGTTCTTCACCTTTCGGCCGCGCAAAGGTCAACGCTCCTGGCTGGACGGGCATAACGCAATTGGTGTTCTGGCGCTGCCATTTCATCTGATGATTACCTACAGCAGCCTGGTGATCTTCATGTCGCTGGTCATGCCTGCCAGTATCGTTGCCTCTTATGGCAAGGACACCCAGGCGTTTTTTGCTGATGTTTTTCCGAATACCAACACTAGTAAGGCAACCGGCACGGCTGCGGCCCTTGCACCTCTTGCGCCGATCGTGCGGGCGGCTGGGCAGCAGTGGCCGGACAAAGAGGTGGGTCGCCTGGTGGTCTATAACCCGGGTGATGCAGCGGCAACGGTCGTGGTGTCGCCCGGTGCTGGCAGCAGCGTCATTCATGATCCGGGTATTAACGTAGTGTTCAACGGGGTAAGTGGTGAGGTGCTGACGTTGCCAACTCAGCGTTCCGGACCATTGCTGGTGTCCGGCGCCATGTACGGGCTGCATCTGGGTGAGTTTGCCGGGCCATTGTTGCGCTGGCTGTATTTCGTATTTGGTATTGCCGGGACGGCCATGATCGGCACCGGGTTGGTGATGTGGCTGGCCAAGCGTCAGGTCAAACACGCCAAGGCCGGCGTTTTGCCTTTTGAGCTGCGACTGGTGGAAGTGCTCAACATCGCAGGCATGGCCGGGTTGATGCTTGCCGTTGCTGCATTCTTCTGGGGTAATCGCTTGCTCCCGGTCGGGCTGGCCGAGCGCAGTGATTGGGAGATCAATCTGTTCTTCAGTGTCTGGGGCCTTTCAGTGTTTCATGCGTTGCTGCGCAAAGGCCGTCAGGCGTGGCGCGAGCAGTTGATGTTGGGTGCGGTGTTATTTGTCGGTCTGCCGCTGCTGGACATCGTTACCAGCGGCCACTACTTGCTCGCTTCAGTGCAGAAGCATGATTGGGTATTGATTGGTTTTGATCTGACAGTGTTGTTTACCGGGCTCTTCATGGCTTGGGGCGCCAGAAAATTCCGCCCGTTGCGGCCGATAGCAACGGCTACGGTTGAAAGACATTCACCGTCGGCCCGACTTGAAAGCGAGGTTCACTGATGTTGCTGGCGACATTGCTGTGTTACGTGGGCTTCACGGCGCTCTGCCTGTCCATGACCAAACACTACGGTGAATTGCTGCACGGCAAGCTCAGCCCTGCTCGCAGCCGTTTGTTAAAGAGCATTGGCTGGTTGTGCCTGTTGCTCTCGCTGTGGGCGGCGATGGCTTCCACACCCTCGGGTATGGGCGTGGTGCAATGGTTTGCGGCGTTGATGGCCAGTGCGCTGTTGCTGGTGTTCCTTATCCCGTTTCTGCCACGACTGGTGTTGGTGCTCGCGGCGGCAGTGGTGTTGGTCGGGCCGCTGATTTTTATTAATCAGATGCTGGCGTGATGTTGCACTGTCGCGCTGTAACACTACCCTGTAGGAGCGAGCTTGCTCGCGATAGCGTCATCTCGGGTGATGTATTCATCGCCTGACAGACCGAATCGCGAGCAAGCTCACTCCTACAGGGAGCAGGCGAAATGTTTCCCGGAAAACGCCAACCGGTATTCCCCCGGCGTAGCCCCCATCGCTTGCCGGAAGCGGTTGTTGAAATGGCTGGCACTGGCAAAGCCGCATTCCAGCGCTATCGTTCCAAATGCCATGTGCGTAGTGCGCAGCAACTGGCGAGCGTGGTTCAGGCGCCGGGCAAGCAGGTATTGATGGGGCGGCAAACCGAAGCTTTCGCGGAACATCCTTGCGAAGTGATATTCAGACAGTGCGCACAGCCCGGCCAGTTGCCCAAGGCTCAGTGGTTCGGCGAGGTGAGTTTCGATGAACTCCACCAGATGTCGACGCTGATGCGCTGCCAGGCCGCCTTTCAAACGCAAACCGTCCCGCATGCCGACCTGATCAAACAGCGCGCGGCTGAGCATTTCGTGGGCCATGCTGCTGGTCAGCAAGCGTTCGCCGGGCTCATTCCAGTTCATCTGGATCAACTGACGAAAGCGCAGGGCCTGCTCCGGGTCATCGTGAAACGTGTTCTCCCGTAATTGCAGCTCACGAGGCTCGCGGTCCAATAGAGTGATGCAGCCCAGGGCGAACTGTTCCGGGCTGATGTAAAGGTGCGCCAGACGAATTTCGCCGTTGATCACCCACGCTGACTCATGCCCGGCGGGCAGGGTGCACAGTTTGTCGGGGCTACCTTTCTGGTCAGGCCGATCGCGACGAAACGTGCCCGTGCCGCCGTCGATGTAGCACGACAGCGTGTGATGGCTGGGGCCGTGATACTCCTGCGAGTCGTGACGGTTGTTCCATAACGCTGCGACCAAACCATCGCCCAGCACCGCGCTCTGCTCCAGTTGAGCATGGGGTGAGCTGTTCAGGGCCTGAAAGACCTGGATGGATTCGATGGCTGGCATGGCTCGCATCCTACGCCTTACAGCACTCTCTGCCAGCCACCGCTGAAGCAAATGCGCAAGATTATGCAAATGACCGGCTCATGCTCGCCGCAGACTGATGCCTCACATTGGGAGTCGCGTCATGAACATTTCGCTTTATTTGCTTACCGTCCTGATCTGGGGCACCACCTGGATCGCGTTGAAGTTGCAGCTCGGCGAGGTGGCAATTGCGGTTTCCATCGTTTACAGATTCGGTCTCGCGGCGGTGGTGTTGTTTGCGATGCTGTTGCTCAGCGGCAAGCTGCAGAAGGTCAACCAGCGCGGGCACATGCTTTGCGTTGCACAGGGACTGTGTCTGTTCTGCATCAACTTCATGTGTTTCCTGACCGCCAGCCAGTGGATCCCCAGCGGACTGATCGCCGTGGTGTTCTCCACTGCGACCCTGTGGAATGCACTCAATGCGCGGGTGTTCTTCAAACAGAAAATCGCCCGCAATGTGCTGGCAGGCGGCGCTCTGGGGCTGATCGGTCTGGGCTGTCTGTTCTGGCCTGAACTGTCCGGGCACAGCGCCAGCCAAGAGACACTGATGGGGCTGGGCCTCGCTTTACTGGGCACCATGTGTTTCTCGGCGGGCAATATGTTGTCGAGCATGCAGCAGAAAGCCGGTCTACGCCCGATGACTACAAATGCCTGGGGCATGTTTTATGGCGCCAGTATGCTCAGCCTGTATTGCTTGCTCAGTGGCACGCCGTTCGGGTTTGAGTGGACGACCCGTTATGTCAGTTCGTTGCTGTATCTAGTCATTCCAGGCTCGGTGATCGGCTTCACCGCCTACCTGACTCTGGTCGGCCGCATGGGCCCGGAGCGTGCAGCGTATTGCACGGTGCTGTTCCCGGTGGTGGCGCTGAACATCTCGGCTTTCGCCGAAGGCTACCAATGGACTGCACCCGCATTGATGGGGCTGGTGTTGGTGATGCTGGGCAATGTGCTGGTGTTCAGGAAGCCCAAGGGGGTGGTGCCGGCGGGGGCGAAGCTGGCTTGAGTCGGCGGGGTCAGCTAATACGCCATCGCGAGCAAGCTCACTCCTACAGATTCACATACCTCTGTAGGAGTGAGCTTGCTCGCGATAGCGATGTTTCAAACGCCGATAAAATTCAACCCTTCCACACCTGCGGATTCACCAGGTTCTTCGGCTTCTCACCCAGCAACGCGGCGCGCAGGTTGGTGTAGGCAAGATCCGCCATGGCCTGTCGGGTTTCCGTGGTGGCCGAGCCGATGTGTGGCAGGGTTACGGCGTTTTTCAGGCTGAACAGCGGCGACTCGCTCAGTGGTTCTTTCTCGTAGACATCCAGCCCTGCACCGCGAATGGTGCCGTTCTGCAAGGCCTCGATCAGCGCTGCTTCGTCGACGATAGGGCCACGGGCGATGTTGATCAGAATTGCGCTGGACTTCATCAAGCCCAGTTCACGGCTGCTGATCAGGTGTTTGGTCTTCTCGCTCAACGGCACCACCAGGCAGACGAAGTCCGACTCGGCAAGCAGTTGATCCAGGCTGCGAAATTGCGCGCCCAGTTCCTGCTCCAGCTCGGTCTTGCGGCTGTTGCCGCTGTACAGGATCGGCATGTTGAAACCCAGACGACCACGACGCGCAACCGCTGCGCCAATGTTGCCCATACCGACGATGCCCAACGTCTTGCCGTGAACATCCGTGCCGAATTGCGCGGCTTCAACGCTGCGCTTCCACTGACCGGCCTTGGTCCAGGCGTCCAGTTCTGCAACCCGACGGGCGCTGCTCATGATCAGGGAAAAGCCCAGGTCAGCGGTGCTTTCAGTCAGCACATCCGGAGTATTGGTGAGCATGATGCCGCGCTCGTTGAAGTAGCTGACGTCGTAGTTGTCGTAACCGACGGAAATGCTCGACACCACCTCCAGCTGAGTGGCCGCTGCCAGCTGTTCGCGCCCTAGCTGTCGACCTGCGCCGATCATGCCGTGGCACTTGGGCAGCGCGTCATTGAACTGCGCATTCAGATCGCCGAGCTTCGGGTCGGGCACGATCACGTTGAAATCCTGTTCCAGCCGTTCGGCCATTTCGGGGGATACACGGCTGAAGGCAAGTACGGTCTTTTTCATGGGGTAGCTACTCTCGCACGCTTTTTATAAAGGGTTACAGATGAGTAGCACGCTAACATTCCCGTCATCGAGCCGTAAACACCGGCTGTAGGAGCTGACGAGCAGCGGGGGGGGGGGGGGGGGGGGGGGGGGGTTATAAAACAAAACAGCACCCCCCCGGGCGGGCACGGAGAAAACAAAA
>NZ_JBTOQI010000003.1:0-210492 GCF_055283875.1 Pseudomonas sp. HP_14
GGAGTGGAAAAAATCGCTCCCTTTAGGTGTGAGCTTGCTCGCTTTTCGGTCTGTGGGGCGACAATTTTATCGCCGGAACTGACGCAATCGCGAGCAAGCTCACTCCTACAGTAAAAAGTATTCCAAATCTTTTAAGTTGCATTTTTAATGGGAGCTGTCAAAAGCTGCGAAGCGGTCGAGGGGCACCCTCGTGTGCGGATTGCACCATCAGCTACCTGAGGAAAACGATAGCGAAGTTTAAGATCCACTGCGATTCAACCGCACGATCCCTCCCAAGAGGCGCACTTTCAATAAGGCGTCCCCTTGGCCCTCTGCCCCCTCAACGCCCGCGCATACCATTCGAACTCGTCGAGAAACCGGTTCATCTGTTTCAACGTGTGCGCCTCTGTAGGTTGACCGTTATCCGCCAAGGCGTCTGCGATGCGGGGGATTGAAAACAGGCTGGGGATACTCGGCATGCCCAACTCTCCCAGGATCATGCGCAGTTGCATCGCTGCTCGAACGCCGCCAAAACCTCCCGCTGAATAGCAGGTAATCGCCGAAGGTCGCCAGAAGTACTCCTCCAGAAAATGGTCGAGCAGGTTTTTCAGTGCCGGTGGGACGCCGTGGTTGTATTCGGCGCTGACGAGCAGAAATCCATCCGCGCGGCGATAGAGAGTGGCGAGTTGTTCCAGTTCTGCCGGCGCTTGGCCGGTTGGATATTCCTTGTACATGCGGTCCAGCAGAGGGAGGCGCGTCACCATGGGGTCGACGAGGACCGCCTCGTGGCCGCGCTCCTCAAGGGCGCCCAAGAGCAGGCGTGCGGCTTTGATGCCTTGACGGTCACTGCGCACGGAGCCCAGTAATAACGCGATGGTTAGCGGTTGAGTGTTGGTCATAGACAGGGCTCCAAGGGTAGCGTTACGAAACGGTCTTCGGGAAAAGGTCATTTGGGTTTCGTCTAGCCTAGTCGCTGGGGCGGGGTAACCGCAGACCGGTCACCTGGAGGCTCACTCAAAAGCCTCAACCCCCATCACCACCCCAAACGTCACCAGCACAATTCCGGTAACTCGTTTGCCCCAAACCGCCGCGCCCGGTCTGGCCAGCTTCTCCGCCATTTTCCTGGCCGTGAGTGCATACCCTCCCGACACCAGAAACTTGATCAGCACAAACAGCAATATCAGGCTGAGCAGTGCGGCGAGGTTGGCGTCCTGTGGGGTGCCGACAAACTGCGGTAACAGTGACGAGAAGAACAGAATCGCTTTTGGATTGCTGATGCCGACCACGAAGGATTTGCCCCACAGTGAACGCATGCTTTCGGCAGGCGCAGGCTGTGGGGTTTTGGCGCGTGAGCTTCTGCTTATTCGGAGTTGCTGGATACCTAGCCACACCAGATACGCAGCACCTGCAACTTTTACGGCCATGAACACGCCGGGGTTTGCTAGCAGTAGTGCATCGATACCCAGCAGCGAGCAACTGGCGAGTACGGAGATTGCCAGCAAATCGCCGGTCAGTATCCAGACCGCTCGGGCCGGGCCGTAGATGAGTGCGTTGTTGATCAGGAAGATCGTTGAAGGGCCTGGCGAGCCGACCTGAACGACGGCTATGAGGGCGAATAGAAAGTAGTCTGTGAGCGACATGGCGAACCCCGAGCTGAACTCGTGAAAGAGATGTCGCTACACTAGGGCGTAAGTGGCTCAGTCGGCAGGGCCATATAAGTGAATCTGGTATGGACCATTATGAGCAAAGGTAAAGTTACCCTCGCGATGGAGCTCCCATTGCCTGCTTACGGCGAGGCAGTCACCAAGCAGGAGCGAGCTTACCTGGCGATACGCGACGGGATATTGAGTGGCCTGCTGCAGGCGGCTGATCGTTTGCCGTCCACGCGTGATCTGTCACAACGCTGGGGCATCGCGCGGGGGACGCTGGAGAGCGTCTTCGAGCGTTTGCAGCTTGAGGGCTATATCGTCCGGCAGGTGGGGTCCGGCAGCCGCGTCAGTGCGGTCATTCCGGACAGCTACTTGAAGGCCGTCAGCGCTACGCGAATGGCGACGCCTGTTTCAGCCGCCATGACAAAGAAACCGGCAGGGCAGGTTCTGGAATATCGCGCACAGGTTGACGTGCCTTTCGTGGCGAGGCTGGCCAACCCTCGACTCCTCGAACCCGCACAATGGGCCGCGCATCTGCAACGGGCAATGGCCGCGATGCAGCCTAAGCAGATGTGCAGCGTCGAGCCGCAGGGAGCGCTGGTTTTGCGTGAGCAGATCGCGCGTTATCTGCGTAATCATCGAGGTATTGATTGTCAGCCTGACCAGTTGCTCATCACCAATGGCATTCGGCACGGCATCGATATGGTGGCGCGCTGCGTGCTGGCGGCTGGGGATCATGTTTGCGTGGAAGATCCCGGATACGCGGCAGTGCATCGGATTTTCGAGGAGGCAGGCGCGAGCCTGGTGTATGCGCCGATTGATCAGGAGGGCATTGATTTACGCGGCATACCCGATACCGCGAAAACACGACTGGCCTACGTGACGCCAGCCCATCAGTCGCCACTTGGGGTGATCATGTCCGCGACCCGGCGTATGGAGTTGCTGGACTGGGCGCAACGGCAAAACGCGTGGATCATCGAAGACGATTACGACAGTGAGTTCAACTATCAAAGCGCGCCGCTGCCAGCCCTGAAGTCCATCGATTCGATGCAGCGGGTGGTTTACTGCGGCAGTTTCAATCAGGCGTTGTTTTCCAATCTCAGGCTGGGTTATTTGCTGGCGCCGCCGGAGTTGCACAGCCGGATCCTGGCGCTGTGGCATACGGTGGGTCGTAGTGTCGGGGTGTCTGAGCAGTTGGGGTTGGCGGATTTCATGCGGGGTTCGGCCTTCTTGCGGCATCTGCGTCGCGCCCGTATGGAGTACCAGACGTTACGCGACATCGTGCTTGAAACCTTGAGGGCTGAAGCGCCGGGGCGTTATCGAATCAGTGGTGAGCATGCGGGGTTTCATCTGATTCTCTGGCTGGCACCCGATCAGGATGAGCACGCGTTGATCGAGCGCGCCGGGCAATTGGGCCTGGCGTTGCAGCCTCTTAGGCAATCGTGCCGTCAGATCAAGCTTGAACCTGCGTTTGTCCTGGGCTTTGCAGCGCTCACTCGGGCGCAGGCAAAACAAGCCGCGCGTGAGTTGGCGCGGTTGCTGAACGCATGAGACACGGGACCGGATTTATCCGGGAATAGGCCGATACATCCGCTGGATTTGCGTCGATAGGCATACCGCCTTCCCGAATGAGTTCGGTCCTACCGGTTCGGTGTTTGCGCAGGGCGTGATGCGGGAAGGGAGCCAGCTCTGTTAAGCCCCACCTTCTTCAAACCGCAGATCCTGGCGCAATGCCTCGACACAGAAGTCCACAAACGAGCGCACTTTGGACGAGCCGCGTCGCCCCTCCAGATACACCACGTGAACCGGCTCAGGTTCGATCTCGAATGCTTCCAGCACGCAGGCCAGTTTTCCGTCCCTCAGGTGCTCGCGTATCTGGTAATACGGCACTTGGGTCAGCCCCCAATCCTGCACAGCTGCGCCGATGGCAGCCTGGAATGATGTAAGGCTAAGCCTTGAGCCGACGTCCACTGAGTAGTCGTGGCCATCAACTCGAAATTGCCACTGAGGTGCTCGTTCTGATGCGGAGGTCGAGATGGTCGAGTGGTGGCGCAAGTCGTCCGGATGCTGTGGCGTGCCATGTTCAGCAAGGTAGGCGGGGGAGGCGCAAACCATGCGCCGCACGCTGCCCACGGGAATTGCCGTCAACGAGGAATCGGGCAGGGGGCCGATGCGCACGGCGACATCAACCCCTTCATCCAGCATCGACACCACCCGATCAACCAGAATCGCGCGAACTTCTATTGCCGGATATCGGCTGAGAAAACGCGTTAGAACCGGTGTGACATGCAGCGCGCCAAACATTTGAGGTGCGGTAACGGTCAGCAAGCCGCCAGGCAGTGCGTGCAAACCGCCCGCTGCGTTTTCCGCTTCATCAAGGTCGGCCAGCAAACGATGGCAGTCAACGGCAAAGCGTTGCCCGGCTTCAGTGAGACGCATGTTGCGAGTGTTGCGCACCACCAGCAACACCCCCAGACGACTCTCCAGGCTGGCGACTGCCCGGGTCACCGTAGCGGTGGACAGCCCAAAGTGTCGCGCGACTCCGGCGAAGCTGGTCTGGTCGGCCAGGGCGGCGAACACTGTCATTTCCTGAATTCGGTCCATGTCCTGCCTGCAGCGTAGCGAGTGTGACGGGAATGCTACCAGCATTGCAGAAATAGAAATGGTGAATTGAGTTTTACGGTGATTCTGTGCATTTGGCGCAAGGAATAGCATTGATCTCAATTCATTCAAAACAGGGTCTTGTCATGAACCATTACGATCCAGCGTTCGGCATCAGTCGGCGTAAAGTTTTGCAGGCATCTGCGGTAGGCGCAGCGTCTGCTATCGGCGCATCTCTTGTGAGTGCGGCCAGCAAAGGACCAACAACAGGGGAAAGCACTATGCCGCTCGACGATAACTTCCGTGTCACGTTTCACACGCAGAAAGTCGGTGATGTAGAGGTCTTCTATCGCGCTGCAGGCCGCGAAGACGCGCCGGTGCTCCTGCTGCTGCACGGCTTCCCGAGCGCCAGCCACATGTTCCGCGACCTCATGCCATTGCTGGCAAACCAGTACCGCCTCATCGCACCGGATTTACCGGGTTTCGGAAACACCAAAGCGCCGCCGCGAGGGCAATTCGATTACAGCTTCGAAAACCTCTACAGGGTGATCGAAGGCTTTACCGAGGCCTTGGGGCTGAAGAAATATGCGCTGTACATCTTCGATTACGGTGCGCCAACCGGCTTGCGTCTTGCCGCTGCGAACCCGGAAAAAGTGACGGCAATCATCAGCCAGAACGGCAATGCTTATCTGGAGGGTTTCAGCGATCAATGGGGCCCGTGGCAAGCCTACTGGCGTGATCCCTCGGCCGCCAACCGCGAGGCCTGCCGCCCTTCGTTGTCGCCGGAAACGATTCGTGACTGGCAGTACGGGACAGGATCTGATCCGCAGAAGCTGTCACCAGACGGCTACAACCTCGACATCCTGTACATGGCGCGGCCGGGCGCGGAAGACATTCAGCTGGACCTGATTCTCGACTACCGCACCAACGTAGCGGCATACCCGGCGTTTCAGGCGTACTTTCGCAAGCACCAACCGCCGCTGCTGGCCGTGTGGGGCAAGCACGACCCTGCGTTTATCCCGCCGGGTGCTGAGGCTTATCGTAAAGATATCCCGACAGCTGAAGTGCATCTGCTGGACGCGGGCCACTTCGCACTGGAAACCCATACGGTGGAAGTTGCTGAGTACATCCGCGAATTTCTTTCAAGGAAACTGAGCAAGTAAGCAGTCCGCGTATCTGAAAAGCGTCCGCGCAACAGGCCTCTCCTGGTCGAGCGGACGCACACTCAGACTGACCGCAAGAAAACCCTCGATCTCTTGGCAGTAAAGCCCCGCCATGGATTTTCCTCTCGTATCGCGGCGATACACCGGCCATCATGCAGCGCTCGTTACCCGGTTCACGCAATCCGGATAGCGCAGAGACCTAACGCCATGTGGATGTGTATTGATGGATTTACGCGACCTCTACTATTTCGAAACCATCGCTGATCTGGGCAACCTGGGGCGCGCGGGTGAAAGGCTGCATCGCACCCAGCCTGCGCTTTCAAAAAGCATTCAGCGACTGGAAGAGACCCTCGGCACTGCGTTGTTTTTTCGTGAGGGGCGGCGCATGCGGCTTACTCCAGCGGGTGAACTGCTGCTGATGCGTGCCCGGCTTCTGCGTCAGGGCGTGCAGGAAACCCGTCGGGAAATTCAGGACTTTGCCAAAGGTACGGTGGGCAATGTACGCCTCGGTTGCGGCCCGACGGCTGCGGAATATTTGTTGCCGAGCCTGGTGTCGCTCTTACTGGACACTGCCCCGGATCTGACGCTGGAACTTGTCACCGGTCAGAACGACATGTTGCTTAATTCGTTGCGAACCGGGCAGCTGGATCTGCTGATCTGTCCATTGTCGGCGGTGGATGTGGCCCAGTTCGAAACCTTCGCGCTGCTGCAGGATGAAGTCGTGGTGGTTGCCAGCGCCGACCATGCCTTGTTCGAGCGCCCGATTGTCATGGCGGATCTGTGCGAATGGCGCTGGGTGCTGGCGGCGCCAACGGTGGCCACACGGCGCTGGCTGGACAATACGTTTTTCAATCACCAACTGGACACGCCGCAGATTCAGATCCAGACCAACTCCATCAACATGATGCCGCGGCTGATTGCTCACACCCCTCTGCTGAGTTTCATTTCCAGGCATAACCTCGGCGTGGGCAAAATTGGCGCGCATTTGCGCGAGGTACCGCTGGCAGAAACCACCATGAAGCGCAGCTTCGGCCTGGTGATGCGCCGCGAGGCTTATGTCTCGCCACCCACCGCTTACGTCGTCGATCTGCTCAAGCGCGAAGGCACGGCATTGTTCACCGATCATTCCGATCTGACCTGAGCCTTTTATCCGAGTGTTACCCATTACCCCAGCGAGGGTGAGTCGTGGGTAATTACATCAATTAAATTCATAGTTGAATAAAAAAGCGGAAATAGATTTATACGAAGAATAGGTTAACCATGGATGCCATAACGGTGGATGTCGCCTGACGATGTCTGAACCGATGCCAATAATGAAAACAAGGCGTCCTCCATGACCTACACCATTCTTGTCACCGCTGAGCGTCTGGCTCCAGCCGGACTGAACATCCTCATGCAACGCGGCTGTCGAGTGCTGTTTGTCAGCGCAGGGCAGGAAGTTGCTGACATCGAACGGCTGATGGCTAGCGAACCGATTGATGCAGTGATCTCGCGGACTTTCGACCTCAGTGAACAGGCGATCGGCGCATGCCCGACCCTGAAAGTCATTTCCAAACACGGCGTTGGCGTCAGCAATATCGATGTTGCTGCGGCGACAGCCCGTGGCGTTCCGGTCTATGTCACGCCCGGTGCCAACGCGCAATCGGTGTGTGAGATGACCCTGGCCCTGATGTTCGCTGCGGCGCGCAAAGTCAGCTGGATGGACAGCGAGATCCGCGCCGGTCGCTGGTCCCGTGCGCAGAATGGTCTGGAGCTGAGAGGGCGTACGCTGGGCCTGGTCGGTTTTGGTCAAGTGGCGCGCAAAGTCGCGACGGTGTGCCAGGCGCTCGGTATGCCGGTGCGGGTTTACGATCCGTTTCTTAAAGCCGACAGCGACCTGCTGGGCGCTGTGGCCGTCGACTCATTGGCAGCGTTGCTCAGCGAAAGTCATGTGTTGAGCCTGCATGTGCCGCTCACTGCACAAACCCGCAACCTCATTGGCGCTGCCGAACTGGCAATGCTTCCCGAAGGCGCGCTGTTGATCAATACCGCGCGCGGCGAGGTGGTCGACGAAGCCGCTCTGGTCCAGGCACTGCGCAGCGGCCAGTTGTACGCGGCAGGTCTGGACACCATGGCCATCGAACCTTTGCCGTCCAGCAGCCCTTTATTGGATCTGGGCAACGTTGTGCTGACCCCTCATGTCGGCGGTTCTACCCCGGCGGCACTGGCCGCAATGGCTCGGGATGCTGCGAACAACGTACTGGATTTCCTCGACGGCAAGCCTGTGCCTCGTACGTCGTGCGTCAACGCTGACCTGCTTCCCCTTTGACCGGAGATTTACCATGACCGCTTCTGCTCTCAATGACTGGCCAACCGGCTACCGCATCAATCCGCGTAACGGCAACCTTGGCGCTGACCTGATCGAGGCGTTCCGCAGCGTCCCGGTGGCAGTTGCGGGGGATTGTCTGGGGCGCGGCATCGGCGCCAGAGGCCTGCACGTTTATCACGGCGATCTGTCGCTCAAGTTGTGTGGCCCGGCGTTCACGCTGCGCGTGCGTCCCGGTGACAACCTGATGGTGCACAAGGCTTTGATGATGGTTCAACCCGGCGATGTGCTGGTCATTGATGGCGCGGGTGACGTGAGCCAGGCGGTGATCGGTGGTCTTGTCCGTACCACGGCATTGCGGGTCAGGCTTGGCGGCATTGTCATCGACGGCGCGGTTCGTGATCTCGAAGAACTGGCCGAAGGCATCCTGCCGGTGTTCGCGGCGGGCCACACGCACCGCGGCCCGAGCAAGGACGGCCCCGGCGAAATCAATGTGCCGATAGCCTGCGCAGGGCTCTGCGTCATGCCCGGCGATTTGATGCTGGGCGATGCTGACGGCGTACTCGCAGTGCCGCAGGCAGATGTCGCGGCACTGCTGCCCAAAGCCATCGCCCACCTTGAGCGCGAGGCCGCGATCCGCGAAACCAATCGGCTCGGCACTGCCGACCCGGAACGCTTCGACGCACTGCTGCGTGCCAAAGGTCTGCCGGTCTGAGCACCTTGCACTGACTCTCGTAAACCACTGCACGGGCTATCCATGCCGGTAGCTGGCGCTTCGCATTTGTAAAAAGTCACCCAGATAAAACTAAAAAAAAGAGGGAACCCATGCTGACGATCCTCAGCTATACGATGATCACTTGCTTCATGTATCTGGTCATGAGCCGCCGTCTCTCGCCGTTGGTGGCGTTGATGCTGGTGCCCGTGGTGTTTGCCTGTATCGGTGGTTTCGCCGCAGGGCTTGGCCCGATGATGATCGACGGCGTGAAGATGCTCGCACCGACCGGGATCATGCTGACCTTTGCGATCCTGTACTTTTCGATGATGACCGATGCCGGGCTGTTCAACCCGCTGGTCAAAATGATCCTGAAAGTGGTCAAGGGCGATCCGCAGAAGATCGTGATTGGCAGCGCCATTCTCGGTATCTGCGTTGGCCTGGATGGCGACGGTGCGACGACCTACATCATCACCACTGCCGCGCTGCTACCGCTGTACCGGCGCACAGGGATTCGCCTGCAAGTCATGGCGACGGTGTTGTTGCTCAGCAATGGCGTGATGAACATGCTGCCCTGGGCCGGGCCGTTTTCTCGTGCCGCCAGCGCCATGCACGTGGACGTTGCCGACCTGTTCATGGAAATGCTGCCGATGATGCTCGCCGCCCTGGTGTGGGTGGTGTTTGTTGCGTTTCTGCTGGGCCGCATGGAGAAGCGTCGTCTGGGCGTGATCGAGTTACGCGAAGGCGAGGGCATGGATCACTTCAAGGAGTCGGCACCGGGCGACTGGCGCTTTGCGTTTAACGCCGTGCTGACGACTGCTCTGATCACGTGCATGGTCATGAGTGTATTGCCGCTGCCGATTCTGTTCATGCTCGCGTTCGGCATTGGCGCAGTCGTCAATTTTCCAAAAATCGAAGACCAGAAGGCCCTTGTCTCACGCCATGCGGGCAACGTGATGCTGGTCTCCCTGCTGATTTTTGCCGCCGGTATTTTCGTCGGCATCATGACCGGTACCGGCATGATCAAGGCTATTTCCGAAAGTCTGATTTATGTCATTCCGCAATGGGCGGGGCAGTACATGTCATTGATCACCGCGCTGATCAGCATGCCTGGCACTTATGTACTGACTAACGACGCATTCTACTTCGGCATCCTGCCAATCCTTGCCGACACCGCCAGCCATTACGGCATCGGACCTATGGAAATGGCCGTCGCTGGACTTATCGGTCAACCGGTTCATGTGCTGAGTCCGCTGGTGGCATCGACGTATCTGCTGTGCGGCTTGCTGGATGTCGACTATGCGAACAACCAGCGCATTTCTTTCAAATGGTCGGTGGGCACGGTCGGCGTGATGTTTGTGATGTCGCTGCTGATCGGCGCGCTTTCCATCCTTCATTAAGTCACGGCCGCTGGCTCAGTGTCGGCGGTCTGCACCCGAGGTCACTTCATGCACAACAATCACGACATAGATATTTTGATCAGTGAGGTCGGCCCCCGCGACGGGCTGCAAAGCGTCAAGGCGAGCATGCCTACCGCGCTCAAAATCGAATGGCTCACGGCACTCTCAGCGTCCGGTTTGCGTGAGATCGAGATCGGTTCGTTCGTTTCGCCGAAACTGCTTCCACAAATGGCTGATGCGGCACAACTGGTCGCTCATGCGCGAACCTTGCCCGGGCTGTTTGTCACCGCTCTGGTGCCCAATCTCAAAGGCGCGCAGGCAGCGTTCGATTCCGGGGTGCAAAAGATCACCCTGCCGATTTCGGTCAGCGAACCGCACTCGTTGGCAAACATCCGCAAGACGCATGCGCAGGTGATTGAAGAAGTCCGCTCTGTCGTCGCGTTACGTGATCAACAGTACCCGCACATCCAGATTGAGGCGGGGCTCTCCACCGTATTCGGCTGCACGCTGCAAGGTGTTGTGCCAGCCGATGACGTCATTCGGATGGCCCTCACCATGGCCGGTCTCGGGGTCGATGAGGTGGGGCTGGCCGATACGGTGGGCTATGCCAATCCGGCTCAGGTACGTCAATTGTTCACCCGGTTGCGTCATGAGCTGGGGCCTGTCGCGGGCAGTGCCCACTTTCATAACACCCGGGGGCAGGGGCTGGCGAATGTCGTGGCCGCGCTGGATGTCGGCGTGACCACGATTGACGCTTCTCAGGGTGGGTTGGGCGGCTGTCCCTATGCACCCGGCGCTTCGGGAAACATCGTCACTGAAGACCTGGTTTACCTGCTGGAATCCATGGGCCTGCGCACTGGCGTTGATATTGATCGTCTGGTCGCCGCGCGCGAATGGCTGCACAAGGGCCTGCCGGGGGAGCCGCTTTATGGATTCATCCCTGATGCCGGTGTGGGCAAGAATTTTCGTTACGCAAAGGACCAATGACATGCAGTCGACTGATGAAAAGGCGCTGCCACTGGCAGGCATCCGTGTGATCGAGTTTGTGCACATGGTCATGGGGCCGACCTGCGGTTTGGTACTGGCTGACCTCGGTGCAGAGGTGATCAAGGTTGAACCGGCCCCTGCTGGCGACAACACCCGCCGCTTGCGAGGTTCCGGCGCAGGCTACTGGATGACCTATAACCGCAATAAAAAAAGCTTTGCCGTCGACATGAAAACCGAAGAGGGGATGTTGGCCGTCCGCAAGCTCATCGCCAGTGCCGATGTGGTCACCGAAAACTTTCGACCCGGTGCCATGGAAAAACTGGCGCTGGGTTATGAGCAGGTCAAGGCGATCAAGCCTTCCATCATCTATAGCTCGATGAAAGGTTTTTTGCCCGGCCCTTACGATCAACGCACAGCGCTGGATGAAGTGGTGCAGATGATGACCGGCCTTGCTTACATGACTGGCCCGGTGGGGCGGCCTTTGCGGGCGGGCGCCTCGGTAAATGATGTGATGGGTGGCATGTTCAGCGCTATTTCAATCCTGGCCGCGTTGCATCAGCGTAACGCTACCGGCCTGGGCCAGTTTGTGCAGACCGGCCTGTTTGAAAACTCGGCCTTCCTCGTGGCGCAGCACATGATGCAAAAAGTCGTCACGGGCAAGGCCGCCGCGCCGATGCCCAACCGGGTCTCGGCCTGGGCGATCTACGATGTATTCACCACCGCCGACGATGAACAGGTTTTCCTCGGGGTCGTCAGCGACGGCCAATGGCAAAGTTTCTGCAAGGCCTTCGGTTTCAACGAGTGGGCCGTAGACCCTACGCTGGCCCTGAATAACCAGCGGGTGCAGGCGCGCGACGACCTTCTGCCGCAGGTGAGTCAGTGCCTGGGCGGCATGAGTAAGGTAGAAGTGATGGAGCGCTGCGAAGCCGCAGGCCTTCCGTTCTCGCCGATCCAGCGTCCAGAGGATCTGTTTGAGGATAGGCACCTGAATGAGTCGGGCGGCATGGCGGCGCTGACGGCCGACGACGGCACCGCTGTAAAAGTGCCGATGTTGCCGTTCGAAATGAATGGCCAGCGTTTCGGCACGCGCCTTAACGTGCCTGAACTTGGCAGCCATTCGACTGAGCTGCTGAGCCAGTTGGGGTATAGCGAGGAGGAGATTCGGGTGTTAGAGCAGGCAGGAGTGGTTAAAAGTTAGTGGCGTGATTCGTGGTCATACTTACAATCCCTGCTTACTGAATCCACCATGGTTCTCAGAGTAGAGGAAGTATGCCCAATACATCTTGCTTCAATTCTCACGTGACATTGGCCCCGACCCAACAAACCGACCTCGACGACCTGGTCGCCATCCGGATTGAAGCGATGCGCGAAAGTCTGGAGCGGGTAGGGCGCTTTGATCCGGTGCGTGCTCGCGAGCGCTTTGTCAGTGGTTTCGATGCGCGTAATACACGCTATATCGAAGTGTCTGGAGAGCGGGTTGGTTTTGTCGTGGTCAAGCGGCACGAGCATGAGTGGGTGCTTGATCACTTTTATCTGAAACTGAGCGCGCAGGGCTCGGGCATAGGCTCAGCGGTGCTGTCGGTGATCTTCAAAGAGGCAGATGCCGCCGGGCTTCCGATTAAAGTCGGCGCGCTTAAAGAGAGCGCGTCGAATCGGTTTTACCTGCGCCATGGTTTTCAGTGTTTAGAGAGTGGCGAGTTTGATCATTACTATGTTCGTCAGAGTGTTCCTGCCTGAGCGTTTTCCATACAGCATGGACAGTTGCCCGTAAAAATTAACGGTACTGTTGGCACATTTTTTATACACGCGAAGGGGCAATGCACTCGACCGGGGTTTCGAAACCTTGCCAGCCATGGGGGTGTCTGGAAACCACCAGCAAGCAATTTCCCACACCGGCCGTGGAAGCAACGCATGTGCCTTGCTCATTCCAAAACGCGCTTCGCCCAGCCGCTGTCCATCCACCTGTAGGCCCGCCATGGTTGGCCATGAGCACGGCCATGCCATGACGTCGCGCATAACTTTGCAACAGTGAGCTGTCTTTTGGGTAACCTGCTTCACCAATAAGCACGCTTGAGGCATAAACCTGCGCGCCTTGTTTGGCGGCTGCCGATGGATGTTCCGGATGGCTGAAGTCGGCGCACACCGAAAGCGCGACGGGTAAGCCAGAGATGCTTATCAAGTCGCCCCCGTTGCCGGCACTGAAATACTGTTCTTCGCCAGAGTGTAAATGCTGTTTGGTGTAGACCCCGACCGAGCCATCGCAGTGGAGTATGACGGCCGCGATTAACGGTTTTTTGAGGCTTGGCAGACGCAGCGGTAAACCTACTATGGCGGTCATGGTGATATCGCGTGCGAGTTGTCGCAAGGGCAACAGCAGTGGGCTATCCAGATCTTGCGCCAGAGTTTCAGCCAGAGTGGGTTCATATCCCGTAAGCGATAATTCGGGAAAGACTAGAAGATCCACCCCGTGTTCATTTGCTTGCCGCATGAACTCCATGTGGAGGTTCAGATTGGCACTGATATCGCCCGCAAGAATGGTGCATTGGGCTGCGGCTAAAACAGGTGGCGACATGAAGACCTCCCATAAAGAATGCTATCAGCAGCCAACTCGCAAAGCCGCAAGCAGTGACGCTAAAGATTCGGTAGCTCCGTCAAACGTGTTGTCCGACTTCACCGTGTCCCACTGCATTGCGTCGCTCAGGCAGTAGTCGCCAACGCATTCCATGGCGTGAGCTTGCGATTCCAGAAGACCCAAGGGAATCCATATGTACGGCGAGCCACGCAAGGCATTCGGTACTGTCGAACCGCACTGTTTGCAGAAGTCATTTCTGTAACCGCTGGGTTTAACCCAAGAGCTGATTTCTGACTGTCCCGCTTCCCACTGGAAAGTGGATTGCGGAACAATGGTCGCGCAGTTGTAACCCGTGCCTGTTTGTTTACGGCAGAGAGAACAGTGGCATCGGTAGAAATACAGCGGCTCTGTTTTGAGGGTAAAAACCACGCTTGCACAGAGGCATTGTCCTGTCAGCATGTATACGTTCCTTATTGAGAGGCTCTGGGCTGATTGGCTGTAGTCAGTTGCTTTAGCGACCACTAAACCCTGACAGAAATCGCTCGGTGATTATCGTGACGGCCTCGGTCGAAGACATTAGCGCTGTGTCGACAGTAAGCAGCGTCTCATCCCACGCTTCATATTCGTGGTCCAGCACCGACTGCCAACCGGGCGGAGTCAGGCCCGGAATATCACTTTTCCTGCTTTCAACCCGGCGCTGGTGTTCCTGTTTGTCGGAGCACACCACCTGAATATTCACCAACTGAGCGCCAACGCTTGTGGCAATGTCTCTCCAGGCGTTTCGGCTTTCCAGCACCGGGTTAACGCAATCAACGATGACTGATTGGCCAAGTTGAAGGTTGCCCAGCGCAAGCTCATTCGCGACCCGGTAGCCGACAGTCCCGATATCTTGGGCAAGCTCGCCGGAGTTACGGATAGCCTGTTCAATTGAATCAATACGCAGATATACCGCCTGTGTTCGGCGAACGAGTTCACGTGCGATCGTCGTTTTACCTGTGCCGGGAAGGCCGCTGAAGACAATGAGCATTCGAGGTTCGCCGTGGGTGGACATATCAATCAAGCACGGGGCGCATAAAACTGCGCTCGTAGCTGACAATGAATTTCTTCTCGACTGCCTGTGCCACCGCTTCGATGCATTCAGCATCGGTTTCGGCTTCTTTGCGATAGCGCTCATAGTCCGCAAGGCTTTGGAAGCTGAACAGGCAATAGGCGATGTTGTTTGCGCCTTCGGCAGGCAGGAAATAGCCATGGTGCAAACCGCCCATGCGCGTCACCAGGCGGATCCATAAGCGGGAATAGATTTCAAAGGCAGGGATTTGGTACGGGTCGATCAGATACTTCACATGGCAGGTAATCATTACGAGCTGTCCTTGTTCGAGAGGCACAGAGGTTACCAATTAAGTATCGATGTGAATATTGCTGCACTGTGTATGACGTTTTGTTCCTGAATCTGTATCTAACGCCTTTCGTTCCTGCACTTTACTCTTGCCTCCGAGAACCGGCCCAGCCGAATGCCAGTGATTCCAGGAGCTATACCATGCCCGAACTGTCCAGCCTGTTGGCCTATGGTCTGATTTCACTCGGGATGGTACTGACCCCCGGGCCGAATATGATTTACCTGATCTCACGCTCAATCTGTCAGGGGCGTACGGCCGGGTTGATTTCACTGGGCGGCGTTGCACTGGGTTTCGTTGTTTATATGGTGTTGGCGGCCCTGGGTATAACTGCTTTGGTCATGGCGGTGCCTTATGCGTATGACGCATTGCGAGTGGGCGGCGCGTTGTATCTGGCGTATCTGGCGTGGCAGGCGGTCAAGCCGGGTGGCCGCTCGCCGTTTCAAGTCAAAGACCTGCCAAAAGACAGCCCGCGCAAGCTGTTCATGATGGGCTTCGTCACCAACCTGCTGAACCCCAAAGTGGCAGTCATGTATTTATCGCTACTGCCCCAGTTCATTGACCCCGGGCATGGCAGCGTTCTGCTGCAATCGTTGGTGCTGGGCTTTACGCAAATTGTCATCAGCGTGAGCGTTAACGCGATGATTGCGATTATGGCGGGTTCAATTGCGGCGCTTTTCGTGGGCAGGCCGTTCTGGCAGGTCGTACAGCGCTGGTTGATGGGCACGGTACTCATGGGGCTGGCGGTGCGGATGGTCATTGAAGGTCGGCGATAACACGTGGACGTGCGGTCCCTCGACATTGCGGGATCGCAGCCTGACCGCGTCATCGTTCATCGCGAGCAAGCTCGGCTCCCACAGGTGTGGCATGCGCTCCGTAAGTTGGACATCCGCCCAATCTCCCACAGGTGAGCGGTTGCAAGTGGATCTCGCGTCGTCACCGTATGCCGCGTGCCTCTTCAATGCCCGTGTACGGTCCACGCCACCAGCCGGGCGACCATCGGGCGTACCACGAGCACGCAGATGAACGCAGATGGCATCGCCACTCGATACGCATTCATCACATTACTCATGTAATGCCCATCAAAACCAAATTCAGCCAGGGTAATCACCAGGCACATGAGAAACGCCATGATGGTCGCCATGTAGAGTGCAAACACATAAGGCGTGGCGCGTTTTGGGAAGCGTAGGCGTAAGGTGTTCTGGGTACTTCCGGCAGTCATCGGTTAACCTCGTCAAGAGTGGGTTTCGCAGGAGCCGCTAACCTAACAAGCTGCTGCATGTGCCGGTAGCCGCGTAATGCTTGAATCACTGTTAAGTAAAATCAACGAATGGAGCGCTGGGAGTTCGATGGATATTCTGGGGTTGATCAATACGTTCATTCGCGTCGTTGAGGTTGGCAGCATTGCCGCAGCGGCCAGAGCCCAGGGTATGAGTGCGGCAGCGGTGAGCCAGAGCATTACCCGGCTGGAAAAGCATTTGGGCACGCAGTTGCTTTCTCGCACCACACGCAGGATGGCGCTGACTGAAAGCGGTACGCGGTACTACGAAAAAGTGCGCCACATACCACGCGATATCGAACTGGCTTCTCAGGCTGCCGCCGTCGCTACCGAACCTCAGGGGCCGCTGCGGATTGCGACGACGGCAGCGTTTGGTCGGCATGTGCTGGCGCCACTCATGCCTGCGTTCAAGGCGGCGTACCCGCGCATCAGCGTCGAGCTGATCAGTGCTGATCGGCGTGTCGATCATCGTCTGGAAGGTGTAGACGTCAGCATTCGTATTGAGGCGCAATTGAACGATCAGTTGGTCGTGCGACGTATCACGTCACTCCCATTCGTGTTCTGCGCATCGCCTGCCTACCTCGACCGGGCGGGCGTGCCCGCCACCCCGGAAGAACTGAAAGAGCACGCCTGCCTGGTGTTTCGCTACCCCACTGACGGACGTTTTCTGCCGTGGAATTTCATACGGAGCGGCAAACGTTTCGAGGCGAAGGTCAATCCGGTTTTTGTTTGTGATGACATCGACATGCTTACCCAGATTGCCCTGAACAGCGGTGGCATAGCCCGCCTGGCAAGCTTCATTGCGCAACCGCTGATCGACAGCAGGCGCTTGCTGCCCTTGTTCGAATCAGGCAATCGTAGCGATGCCTTTGCAGAGTCTGAACCGATGGATATTTACGCCTGTGTCACGGAACGGTCGGCATTGAATGCGAAGGTACGAGCGTTCATCGAGTTTCTTGAGAGTGCGCTGCACTCGTAACAGATCCGGCGTTCTATTGAATGATCCGCAGGATGGTTTAAACCGAAACTTATTATGTTGGCGAGGGGCAAAATTTTGGATATCCACGAGCTTGAGCCTTTTAGCGAGCATGAAGTCGCAGAAATGCAGCGTTTCAACAAAAAGCTCGGCTGGTTGCCGCGTTTTCGAATCCGCAACCGCCTGACGCCCCGGGTTATTCAGACACTGCTGCGCGCAGGGCAAATCGGCGGCGCAAACAAGCTGGCCAAACAGGGGCTGCTGGCTGAAAAGCGTTTGGTTGGTGTCGACGGTTTATCGGTACCCGTACGGATCTTGCGGCCCAAAGGTAAAGCCCGAGGCGTGGTGTTTGATATCCATGGTGGAGGGTGGGTGATCGGCAATGCGCAGATGAATGACGACCTCAACGTGGCCATGGTCAATGCGTGTGATGTGGTGGTGGTTTCGGTGGACTACCGACTCGCCGTGTCGACGCCTGTTGAAGGCCTGATGGAGGACTGTCTTTCGGCGGCGCGCTGGTTATTGAGCGGTGCCTGCAAAGAGTTTGCGGATTTGCCTGTGATCATTGTCGGTGAATCGGCGGGTGGGCATCTCGCAGCCGCGACGCTTTTACGGCTCAAGGCCTGGCCCGATTTACTTCGCCGGGTGAGCGGGGCGGTCCTTTACTACGGCGTTTATGACTTGAGCGGCACGGCCAGCGTACGCGCCGCCGGGCCAGAAACGCTGGTCCTGGACGGTCCCGGTATGGTCGAAGCACTGCGCCTGCTTACACCCGGTCTGAGCGACGAGGAGCGCCGCGTGCCGCCATTGTCGCCCTTGTATGGCGACCTTGAAGGTTTACCTCCAGCGCTGATGTTCGCCGGTGAGCTGGACCCGCTTCTGGACGACACCGTGGAGATGGCGGAGCGATGGACGAAGTCTGCGGACGTTGAGTTGCAGAGAGTGCCTGCTTGCGCACATGGCTTCATCCATTTCCCCACCGCAATGACGTGGCGGGTTCTCGCCTACAGCCATGAGTGGATCAGCAGGCGGATCGAGTCGGTGAATGATTGATGTTGCTCAACCTGCGATTGCATTCAGTTCAGCCATAACCTCATCCGATAGGTCCAGTTCGCTCACTGTGAGGTTTTCAAGCAGGTGAGTCACCGAGGAGGTGCCGGGGATCAGCAGAATGTTGGATGACCGACGTAGCAGCCATGCCAGCGCCAACTGCTTTGGCGTCACGTCCAGTCGCTGTGCAATCGTCGACAGTGCAGACGACTGAATCGGTGTGAATCCACCCAACGGGAAAAACGGCACGTAGGCGATGCCGTCACGGGCCAACTCGTCGATCATAGCGTTGTCGTGCTGCTGGGCAATGTTGTAGAGATTTTGTACGCAAACGAACTTGACCAGCTTTCGCGCCTCGGCGACTTGCGTCGGTGTGACGTTGCTGATGCCGATGTGGCGAATCAGCCCCTGCTGCTGCAGTTCTGCAACTGCGGTCAATTGTTCTTCGATCGACCCTTCAGCTGTTCCCATTGCATTGAACATGATCCGCACGTTCACAACATCCAGCACGTTCAGGCCAAGATTGCGCAAGTTGTCATGCACCGCCTGCGTCAGCTCTTGCTTTGAGGAGGCTGGAAGCCAGGCACCGTCGGTTCCACGACGGCCGCCGATTTTGGTGACGATGGTGAGGTCGTCTCGATACGGATGCAGTGCCTCGCGAATGATCTGGTTGGTGATGTGCGGCCCGTAAAAGTCGCTGGTGTCGATGTGGTTTACGCCAGAGTCGACAGCCTCACGCAAGACTGCCAACGCGGCTTGACGATCCTTTGGCGGACCAAATACGCCGGGGCCAGCCAACTGCATCGCGCCGTAACCGATTCGCTTCACTTGGCGGTCGCCGAGATTGAACGTGTCGCTTTTGTTTAACACCGTCATATCTATCGCTCTTGCTTCGTTGAGGAAAAAACTATGATATGAAGGAACCTTCAGGTTTTGAATTCGCATTCCATGAGCACTCCCAAAGCTTCACTAAAGCCAAGAAAATCAGCCGTTCAAGCCAGATCCGTCGCAACGGTAGATGCACTTCACACCGCGACCCTTCAGGTTTTGACGCAATACGGGCTGACTCGCTGCACGACCACGCGGGTTGCCGAGCGAGCCGGAATGTCGGTGGGCAGCGTCTATCAGTACTATCCGAATCGCGACGCGCTGCTGGCAGCGGTGCTCGAAAAGCATCTGCTGGAAGTCGTCGAAACGGTGGAGCTGGCTTGTGCCCGTTATCACGGTAAGGCTGTTGCTGAAATGGCCGCGGGCTTTGTCTCGGCGTTTCTGGTCGTAAAGCTGCGAAACCCAACGGCTTCGAAAGCGCTTTACGCGATTGCGGCGGAGCGGGGCGGTGCTGAACTGATGGCTCGCATCGGCGAGCGCATGGTGGCCGCCATCGCCAACATGCTGGCAACCGCAGCGGATGCGCACTTCGAGGCTCCGGCTTTGGTCGCGCAAGTTTCTTTGCACGCGGTGATCGGGCCGGTACGAGCCATGCTTGAGGGGTTCTCGCCGCCTGATTTCACAGAGTGCCTTGAGCAGCAGTTGACCTTGTTGCTGACGGCCTATCTTCAAGTTCATCAGAGCGTTAAAAGTCGCCCATGAAGCCATTTAAAATTCGCCAGTTAGACCGTTCCGACACTGATTCGCTGCTGGCATTTGAACTCCGTAATCGTGACTGGTTTGAATCTCACATTGATGCGCGAGATCCTTCGTTCTATTCGTCACTGGGTGTCGCGGAGCATATTCAAGGCTATCTGGCCGACTTTGCGCTCGGCGTCTGGCATCCATTTGTTATCGAAGACGTCAGTGGAGAAATAATAGGCCGGGCCAATCTGAAGGATATAAACCTGCCAGCGCGTTGCGCCGAAGTGGGCTATCGAATTGATCACGCTGCGTGTGGGAAAGGGCTGGCAACACTGGCGCTGAAGCATCTGATTGAAGAGGCCAGGAGTCGGGGACTTACGCAACTGGTTGCTTACGTCTTCAAGGAAAATCTCGGTTCGATGAAGGTCCTTGAGCGATGCGGGTTCCAGCCTGAGCAGCCGCTGGATGACGAGGCGGCAGAGAGCAGGTTTGTGCTTTTTCTTTAGCCAGCGGCTGTCCGCCATCGGCACCGTCGTGACTTCCGACAACGCTGATTAACTGCATATAACCAGTAGGCGGTCGAGGGGGGCTGTTAGAGCGAGACTTGCCCGCGAACTGGCCGACTCGGTAGATCAGGCACACCCCGTTATCGTTCTTCGCGGGCAAGCCTCGCTCCAACAAATCCCCGTGTTTGCTGCGCGACAGTGCTGTGTCAGGGATACCTTTTAGGAGCTGCCGAAGGCTGCGATTGGTAGCTTCGCCTACTTCCGATCTGCACGCCTTGAAGGCTATACGTCCGTCCACATCAATCAGGCTTTTGCACCATCATGTACTGGCTGAAGTTATTGATGTGATCGTCCAGGTTATCTTCAAGCATCAGCCTGTATTGATCACAGAAATACTTCAGCATCGCCTCACGCGCCTGAGCCATTTCCTCTCCGGATTTGAAGCTGCGCGCGCTGACCCAGGCATTGAAGCGTGTGGTGCCAAACATCATGGATGCGTTGACCTGACCGATGTTTTCGAAAGTTTTGAGCTGTTCGTTGGACAGCTCGATGTGCGCGTCTGCACGATCGTAGAATGCTTGGTCTGTAGCGTCTGGCATTGCGGGTTACCTGGGTCGTTTTTTTGAGTGGCTGCGGGCATTAAAACATCTTTGTCTTTAGCATTGATGCAGGAGAGCAAAAGAGGAGTGAATGCGCATGACTGAGTGGGACATTTTCGAAACTGAGCACTGGCGGGTCAGCCATCGACGTGATGCTCGTCATAGCGGTTACCTGATGGTCAGCTCGGTGGCTTCTGCTAGTGATTTCATGGACCTCGACGACCTTGCGCTGGCTTCGCTCGGAAGTGTATTACGCGAAACCGAGCAACTTCTTTTTCGAGCTTACGAACCCTGGAAAGTCATCGTTTACAAACTGGGTTTGTCCGCGGGTTTCAATCTGCATTTTCATGTCGCTCCCGTCACACAGACGTTACTGGCGGAAGTCGCGAGCCATGCGGATTATGCAGACGAGCCTGACGGCAACGATGTGATTCTTTTTTTGAGTCGCGTGTATTGCGAGCGCCCTTTGAATGCAAAAGAGCGCGAAACTCAGCAAAAGGCGGTGATGAATCTCCGCGAGCTGCTGACCACAAACAGTAGCCAGGCATAGGCACTTAAGTGCGCTTGAAAGCCACCGATAATCATCACCTGCACAGTGAGTAAACGGAGTGTCTGTGATCCCGGGATATCGCGTCCGCATCTATTGTTTCATCGCTGCCTTGTTCTGCCTGAGCGGCGCCTGGTGGGCAGGGGAGCGCCTGTATGACGCCCTGACGCTCTGGCAGTTCGATGCACTTACAGGGCCGCGTCGGCAATCGGTTAAAGAACACCTGGTGTTCGATGATCAGCCGATACGTTTCCTGTGGTATCTGTTGGAAACCCTGGCAGGCTTCATCTTCTTCAGCGGCGCGGGACTTGCGATGACATGGGGCATATTAAGAGGGCGCAAGGCTTTCAAACGGTGGCATTAGAAGTTTTAGTCAGGTGCTGCTGAGCTTGTTCGGCAGTATTTCGCGGTCTGCATTCACCGCTATCCTGGTATTCCAGATGATCCGGGTCATCGTTCTTCGCGGGCAAGCCTCCCACAAAAAATCTGCGCGCCAAGGAAATGAAGCGACGCGATACTTCATATAAGCTGCGTTATCACCAAAGAGGTCATTTGATGTCTGACGATTCGCTATGCCTTGTATTCGTACCCGCTCTTGTGGCGGTCCTGCGCGCAGCAGAGACTCACAAAGGTTCGCCGCTTACAGAGGCGGAGGTGTTCGACATTCGCGACCGTGCAACGTGCATTGCCCTCTCTCTCAGCAGCGCATTTGAGATGGAAACAGCACGCGGCTATCCCGACATCCTCGCGGAGGATTGTTGGAATCAATGGCAGGCGATACGGCTGGAATTGGACTGAATCCTCACGCTGTCATAAACCACTGACTGCTTAGGTAAGCGTCGACGTCTGACCAGAACTGCGGCCATAATCGATTCATTACGCTTTCCAGAATAAATACAAAAACTCAGGAGTCATCGATGCAACCAATCCGTCTCGGTCTGGTGGGCTACGGCAAGATCGCCCAGGATCAACACGTGCCAGCCATCAATGCCAACCCGGCTTTTCAACTGGTGGCGGTGGCTACGCAAGGACAGCCCTGTGCCGGGGTCGAGAATTTCAAATCCCTGGATGAACTGCTCGAAAAGAGCCCGCAGGTCGACGCCATTGCATTCTGTACGCCACCGCAAGGGCGATTCGCGCTGGTGCAACAAGCGCTCGCAGCGGGCAAGCATGTGTTGGTCGAGAAGCCGCCGTGTGCCACGTTGGGTGAGGCCATGGCCTTGGTGAGTCACGTTGAGCAGCAAGGCGTCAGCGGCCTGTTCGCCTGGCATTCGCGTTACGCGCCGGGTATCGAAGCAGCTCGTGACTGGCTGGCCACCCGCACCCTGCAAAGCGTACAGATCGACTGGAAGGAAGACGTGCGCAAATGGCACCCCGGCCAGGCGTGGATCTGGCAGCCAGGTGGATTAGGTGTTTTCGATCCGGGCATCAATGCGTTGTCGATCGCCACTCATTTGCTGCCGTTACCGCTGTTCGTTGCGTCGGCTGACTTGCGGGTCCCGAGTAATTGCCAGTCGCCTATCGCCGCCTCGATCAAAATGTCCGATGCGCGCCACCTTGATGTTCGCGCGGAGTTTGATTTCGATCACGGCCATGATGAGCTCTGGAGCATCGAAATTCGCTGCGCTGAAGGTGTTTTGCGGCTCGACAATGGCGGCGCACTGTTGAGTATCGATGGCGTGCGCCAAGTAGTTTCCGAAGAGGGTGAATACGCTGCGGTCTATCGACACTTCCAGCAGTTGATTGCGAGCAAAACCAGCGACCTTGACCTGCAACCGCTGAGGCTGGTTGCGGACAGTTTCTTCGTCGGCAGCCGGGCATCGGTTGAGCCGTTTTATGATTGAGCGTGACGTTATCTGAAGGGCCAAAACCTTCGGCCACTCACTGCATCTCCCGATTGAACCCTGTCCTGTAGGAGCTCACCGAGGTTACGAGGCCAGCGATTGCGGTTTGTCTGACACACCGCGATCGCTGGCCTCGTAACCTCGGTGAACTCCTACAGGTCCGATACCGTAGATTAATGACGCTCCCGTGGCTCGCTCGCCAGGCGTCATGGAAAACCAGCCAAAAGGAATTCCACATGCATCGCCTGATCTGGCTGCGTGATGAGATGCAACACAGCAATACCTTCGCACAGTGGCTGCATCAACAGTTCGCATACGAATATATCGGTCAGTCCCTGGCCGACTGGCAGCATGAGTTTGCCGAAGGACAGTTGAACGGTGACTGGCAATGCCTGATCGCTGTCGAGGATGAGCAGTTACTGGGTGGCGCAGCACTTGCCACAAACGACCTCACTGAGCGCCCGGAGTTGGGGCCGTGGCTCGCGTGCGTCTTCATTGCCCCGCATGCACGGCAGCGAGGCTTGGCAGAGCAACTGATCGAAGGCATCTGCATTGAAGCGAAGAGGGCTGGCACCTCACGCATTTACCTGCATACCTATGATCGCCATGAGTATTACGCGAAGCGCGGGTGGCAGCTGTTGGAATGCTTTGAGGCCTGGGATAAGGCGCAATGGCTGATGACGCGGGATCTTTGATCGCTGCCGGTCATTGCCCGTTCGGTCTTCGGCGGGCAGTATCACGGTTTGACAAAAGGACGCGTCGCCATGCACACACCCAAACTTCACCTCATGTGCGGCAAGATCGCATCCGGCAAGTCAACACTCGCCAAAGCACTGGCCGTCGAGCATTCGGCGATTTTGCTCAGTGAGGATCACTGGCTCTCAAAGCTCTACCCCGGCGAGATCAACTCAGTCGCCGACTACGTGCGATCTGCGCACCGGATACGCGATGTATTAGGCCCACTGGTCATCAATCTGCTGAAGTCAGACGTTGATGTGGTTCTGGACTTTCCGGGCAATACCCGCGCTGATCGTGAGTGGCTGCGCGGCCTGTCGGAGGGCGCGAAGGTCAGGCACTGTTTGCACTATCTGGAACTGGACGATGATGTTTGCCGTGCCAGACTTCACGCCCGTAACGAGCGCGCCGAGCACGACTTTGCAGCCACTGACGCCGAGTTTGATTTGATCACCCGTTATTTCCAGGCTCCCACAATGGAAGAAGGCCTGGATATTCTGGTCCACCGTCCTTAGTTCGGGGTGCTGCGTAATCTGTTTTTACCGCAGACGAAAAGCACATTCAGCATTTAATAAAACTCGTCAGGTTTTAACGATTCATGGGGCTGTTGTAGGTCTGCGCCGTCGGCATTTCGAAGAAGCTGCACATGCGTGGCGTGATCGTCGTCCAATGGCTGAAAACCACAGCGCAGGTAAAATGCAGCCGCATCCGGGTGATCGGTGTACAGGCGCACCATGCGGAAATGCTCAGTCGCGTATTCCACAAGCTGATTGACCAACCGCTTTCCGATGTTCTGATTTCTTGCTTCACGGGCGATGTACACCCTGCGTAGCCTACCGATGTCCTCACCAGCAAACGGGTCACGCGTCAGGCCACCAATGCCCACAAGACGGTCTCCCAGATACGCCGTCATCAGGCATTCACCCTGCGCCTCAAAACGGTTCGCTCCGGTTTGCCACTCCTCAATCAAGCGGGTGAGAAACCTGAAACCCTCTGCGCTCGCTTGTTTTTCCAGTGCCTGAATCTGTGGAGGCAGTGCGGTGATCAGCTGAATGTCCACGTGGTTCACTCGATGTTCTCGTTTTGAGAGAGGCTCCGCCTTGCCAGAAATACCAGTACAGGTTGCAAGCGGCAATGGTCGGGGAATTTGCCGACGGGGCACCCATTTTACGGAAATCGAAGCTAGTCATCCTTCAATTGATCAGCAAGAAACTCGACCATAGCCCTCACTCGACGACTGGGGCTGCTGGTTGCCGTTACCGCGTGCCCGCCAATAGCCGGGTGTCGCGCAGATGATTCGCTGGCTTCTGGTCAGCGCACGGGAGAATTCGGGAGGGCGGTGTTTCAGTCAATACATACGCTGTGGATGTACCGTCCCTTCGCGAACAAGTTCGCTCCTACCGGTCGGTGCGCTCTTACTGCCTGACGCCGGTAGGACCGAATTTATTCGGGAAGGCTGTGTTCCAGTCGATACATGGGCTGTGGATGTACTGCTCCTTTCGCGAACAAGTTCGCTCCTACCGGTCGGTGCGCTCTTACCGCCTGACGCCGGTAGGACCGAATTTATTCGGGAAGGCTGTGTTCCAGTCGATACATGGGCTGTGGATGTACTGCTCCTTTCGCCAACAAGTTCGCTCCTACCGGTCAGCGCGCTCTTACTGCCTGACGCCGGTAGGACCGAATTTAATCGGGAAGGCTGTGTTCCAGTCGATACATGGGCTGTGGATGTACTGCTCCTTTCACGAACAAGTTCGCTCCTACCGGTCAGCGCGCTCTTACCGCCTGACGCCGGTAGGACCGAATTTATTCGGGAGGGCGGCGTTTCAGCCAGTACATTAACCATGGATGTACCACGCTTCAGGTGTCAGGCGCTGGTTCGGCCGACAGCAGCTGGATCACCGCAGCTATCGGCTATCGTTAGCGGCGACAGTCACCTGTGTATAACGGCCCGTCGGCCAGTCCCGGCGTCGGCACACGAATAGCGGAATAGCTCAAATGACAACGCATGAACCTTTTATAGGCAGGGCCGACGAGTCTGATCTGGACGGCATTCTGGAGCTTCAGGCAGCGAATCAGATCACCCGGGGTGGTTCGCTTTCGGCCAGCCTGCCACGCTCGCGAGTGCAGGCGATGATGAATGAAATGCCACTGATCGTTGCGCGCCGTGACGGGCACATTACCGGCTTTCTGATGACCACCACCCGAGCGATGAATGCTGATCTGCCGATAGTGAAGGCCATGTTCGCCGCCTATCAGGGCACACCTGACGCCTATGTCTATGGCCCGATCTGCGTCGGTGAGCAAGAGCGTGGCAAGGGGCTGGCGCAGAAGATGTTTGCCGATCTCCGGCGCCTTGAGGCGGGGCGCGAGGGCGTTCTTTTCATACGTCAGGACAATGAACCTTCATTGCGGGCGCATTTGAAAATGGGCATGAATGAGGTTGCTCGCTTTTCATTCAACGGGTTTGAGTACGCGGTCTTTTCTTATATTGGATAGCCTTCGCCCGTGACAGGAAGACACCGGCTTGCAGTGCCATGCGGTGATGTTTAGGGTACCGCAAACACACCGCCAAACCTGGTGTTGGTACCTGAGCATCTTCACCCGGCCAAAATGGTATATGAGTAAGACCTCAGCTCGCTGTATTGGCCGTAGCAAGCGATTGACCGGTCGCGGCCCGCGCCGCCAGCAGCGCAAGTACGGCTGCAATCACCAGCAACGCCGCGCTTAATTCAAAGGTTGCCCGGTAGCCACTGAAGTCGAATACAAAGCCGCCGACAGTAGCGCCCAATGCGATTGCCAACTGGATGATGGCGACCATCAGTCCGCCGCCTGCTTCTGCATCTTGGGGCAGTGTTTTGGCCAGCCATGTCCACCAGCCAACCGGGGCGGCAGTTGCGACCAATCCCCAGAGGCCGAGCAGTACCGCAGTTGTCAGTGCTGAGCTACCGAACGAAACCAGGGCCAGTGCAATCGCCGCCATCAACACGGGAATGACAATCAGTGTTCGATGCAGGCCGGTTTTCAGGAATATCTCGATCAGGAAAGTACCTGCCAAACCGGCGAGGCCCAGAATAAGCAGCATCAGTGAAAGCATAGAAACACTGACATGCGTGACGGCCTCAAGAAACGGGCGCAGGTAAGTGAACAGCATGAACTGGCCCATGAAGAACACGCTGACGGCCACCATGCCGAGTGCGACGGGCGTATTTTTCATTAGTTGTAAGACGTTATTGTTGCCCGCGCGGCCGGTAGCCTTCATCGTCGGCAAGCTGAAAAGTAGCCATGCCGAGGCGAGCAGGGCGACCGGGACTACGCAGAAAAAAGCCCCGCGCCAGCCGATCAAGGCACCGAGAAAACTCCCGAGAGGCGCTGCTACGACGGTGGCCAGAGCGTTGCCGCCATTGACGACGGCCATCGCTCGCGTCACCTGATCTTCTGGCACCAAGCGCAAGGCCGTTGCTGCTGACAGGGACCAGAAGCCACCGATTGCGACGCCGATCAACGCACGGCCGGCCATGAACAGGGTGTAGTTGGGCGCGAACGCCACTACGGTGCCGGAGACGATCATCAGCAGCGTGAGCGAGAGCAATAACAGCTTTCGGTCAACCCGTGTCGCCACGGCTGGAATCAGCAGGCTGGTGAGCAGGGCGAACAGCCCGGAGACGGAGATGCCCTGACCCGCTTGGCCTTCGGTAATGTGCAAATCGGCTGCAATTGGCGTCAGCAGACTGACCGGCATGAACTCCGAAGCGACCAGTGCAAAGGCGGCGAGTGACATCGCGAGCACTGCGCCCCATGAGTGCTGGTCGTTCTGAGTGGAGAGGTGAGATGTATCGGTCATTGAATGATGTGTCCTGTAGAGCGTGAAGCGTCGCGGCATCGATATCGCAACCGCGAAAGGGACGTGCCCATAGGCCTGTCATTGATGAACTATTTTCCCCGGATGACCGGACGCTCTGTAGCGCATTCCAATGACTTACTTGCCTGATCCTCTGAGTCTTGCTCTTTAGGCAGGACGCCCGGACGACAGCGGGGTAGAGTTCAGTGAAGAGGCGCGAGACGAACATGGCGATCAAACAAAACACTGCCGCTCAACATTCATCGGCACAAGAAAGGCTGGCGCAGGTCATTGGCGAGCGGATTTCCACTCCGGGTGATTTCGGCATGCCCATCGAAGGTCTTGGCTTTTTCAGGCGCGAACATCCTTCGTCGCCCGTGGTGTGCATGGTCGAGCCGAGCATCATTCTGGTTGCCAGTGGCGAAAAGCAGTTGTGGGTAGGCGGCCAGGGCTATCCCTATGACACGACCCGCTTTCTGATTACCTCACTGGACTTGCCTGCCAACTCAGAAGTGTTGGCGGCAAGCCCTGAACAGCCGTGTCTCGGGCTGACGTTGAAGCTGGACGTGCGCATGCTGGCCGAGTTAGCCACGCAGAGCGGTCTGTCGCCGGTACGTGATCGATCCGTCGGGGCGGGCGTCGGCATCGGCTCTGTCACCGACGCGTTGTTGGCGTCGTTCGAGCGCCTGCTGGCGTTGCTTGAGGAACCCGAAGCCATTCCGGTTCTTGCGCCGCTGATCAAGCGCGAAATCCACTATCGGCTATTGATGAGCGACCAGGCGAACAGGCTGCGACAAATCACTGCTGTCGACGGTCAGGGTTATCGAATAGCCAAAGCCATCGACTGGCTGAAGCTGAACTACGCCAGCGCGCTGCGAGTCGACGAACTGGCCGCCCGTGTGCAAATGAGTTCCGCCACTTTTCATCACCATTTCCGACAGCTCACAGCAATGAGCCCTTTGCAGTATCAGAAGTGGCTGCGATTGAATGAAGCGCGGCGTCTGATGCTCAACGAGCACAAAGACGTCTCCACTGCGGCCTTCAAGGTTGGCTACGAAAGCCCGTCTCAGTTCAGCCGCGAATACAGCCGCCTGTTTGGCGTACCGCCCAAGCGTGATATTTCGGGGTTGAGGGGGCAGGGCGGAGAGGTTGGTTTGCGCGAAAGTGGGACTTGAAAGACTGGGGAATGCATCTTGGACGCTGAGTTTTGATATAGCGTTCTAGCGCCTTTGCGCTTCTGTTAGCATCTGCAGGACTTCATAGCCTGAACGTCAGGAAGCCAAATAATGAGGCTGACATTGGATGCTGCGCGTGCACTCAGGGATGGCGGGATTGATGCCATGGCCGCACTGGATGAGATGATTCGAGAAACATTGCACCATTTTCCTGAAGAGCTGCACTCAGATGTAAAACGTGCCGCTGGTAACGCTATGGGGGCGGTCGCTGAGGAAACTATTAATCGTGCGATCAAGGCTTTTCCAGAGCTTAAGCCAGATGAGCAAATCTGGATCGATGTGGCAAAAAACAAAGCAGCGAAGCGCGCTTCACTCTCTGAGTCCGGATTAGACTTCACTCCCTAGTCTCTGCGTGAACGGCGCAGTAATTTCGCAGCGCAATCCTGTCGGATCAAAGAAGAACAGGGCTGACCCGTCCACGGAGTTGCGAAGGTTGCCGTTGATCATTGTACTGCCGTATCCCTTTCGCTCTGGTGGCTGCACTTCTGGGCCATGGCTTTCCGTCCAGTACAGTTTGAAAGTGGTATGTCCTTCGTCTTCATGAATCACCTGCCAACTCACGCTCAGGGCGCCATCTGAGTGAGAGAGCGAGCCGTATTTGGACGCGTTTGTTCCCAGTTCATGGAGGACAAGAGCAAACGTAGAGGCCGCTGCCGGGGTCAGGACAATGTCTGGCCCGCCAATGGCTACGTCGCACTCTTTGCGATACGGGGCGAGCATTTCCTGGATCAGCGATTCGATGCTGATTTCCTTCGCGTCAAACGCCAGCGAATGAGCCCGATGCATCATCACCAGACGCTCGGCGAAAACCCGGCGAAATTCAGATGGATTCGGATAGCTTTTGATCGTCAGGCTGGCGACGCCACCCATGGTGGAGAACAGGTTACGCATGCGGTGTTCAAGCTCGCCCAGCAAAAGCTGTGTGGTTTCTTGAGTCCGGCTGTAGGCGCAAGCCTTGGCACACAGAGCTGAAGCTTGCCGGGCCAAGAGCATCTGCTCATCCGTCAACGGTGACCCGGCGGGGTGGATTATGGCCAGGCTGCCTTGCACAATCCCGTCTGAGGTTTGGGCCGGAATCGAGATCAGGGATGACAGACCATGTCTGGCGAACAGCGCCTTCCACTCCGCCGAAAAACGTTCATCGTTGGCTACATCCGGCACTAACACCGACCGGCCCGTCAACACGCCAAGGCCACACGAGCCTCGGTTGCCGGTGATGATGTTGTTCTCCAGACTGCTGGAAAACTCGATGGGCAAACTGGGGAATACTGCGTGGCGAAAGGTCTTGCCCGGCTTATCCAGCACATTGATACCCACCACGCAGCCGGGCATCTTTTCCTGCAGGAGAACGGCAAATTCCCTGAGTAAAGGCACGGCCGGGGCACCCGAAGACATTGCGTCTACCGCACGATCAAGGAGATGCCCCAGAAGCTCTTGCATGAAAAGGACACGCCCTGAATTGTTAGTATGCGCGGCAGTATAAGGCGCTCCTGGCGTGGCAACAATTTCCCGGAGGTCGCCGGTTGTCGGTATTTGCGTCTGCTCGCTACTGCCGGTAGACGCCATGGCGGCCGAATCTTACCCTCGTACTTTCAGCCAATGGAGGGTAAAAGCATGTACACGCTTTTCGGGGCAGTGGGTTCCGGTTCGGCTGCTATCGAGATTGCGCTGGAATACTGCGGCGCAGACTACCGATTGGTGGCAGCCAGCTCCTGGGAGGAGGGCAGTGGCAGAGATGAACTGCGACGGCTTAATCCGCTACTGCAAGTACCAACTCTGGTTTTACCCGACGGCACCGTGCTGACCGAGAGCGCGGCGATATTGACCTCTCTCGGACTGGATTTCCCGGCCTCAGGGCTGCTGTCCCTGAATCCGTCTGAACGAGCCCTGCAACTGCGAGGATTGGTCTACATCGCCACCAACTGCTACACAGCCATCGGCATGATTGATTACCCGGAACGCTGGTTGCCTAAGGGGGATAAAGAACAGTTGCAGCAGTTGGTTAACGGCGCAAGGTCCCGGCTTTGCGAGCATTGGGATGCATTTAGTGATGTCTTTGAAAGTACGCTGGCGTGGCGCCCGGCAGAACCCGGAGCTGTCGAGATTCTGGCTTGTATTGTTAGTCGATGGGCCGGTGCCCGTGAGCACCTGCGAATATCACGGCCGGGATTTCATGCGGCGCTATTGGATATTGATTGTCATGTAGCAACTGCGTTGGCGCGTCGGTGTTTCTGATTTCACAGGTCCGATCGGTTCTGTGGGAGCCGAGCTTACTCGCGATGATTGCCACACAGTTGTCAGGTAGGTCGCGTTCAGCCTTATCGCGAGCAAGCTCCGCTCCCACAGGTGGGTGACTTGGCTAGATTCGATTCTGCTTTGGGCCGAAAGGCGGATTTCAGCTGAGCAGCGAGGCAAGGCTGAGGTCGCACAAGATTGATATGCACAACATTGCTCGCCAGAATCGCGCTCCTGTCCGGTCATGGGTGCTGGAGGTTAGCGGTTAAAAGGGGCTGTAGTTGAACGAACAGACATTGTCCATGCGCCTTGAGCGCGTGGCAGCGCAGGTACCGGCCGGTGCACGGCTGGCCGATATCGGCTCGGACCACGGCTACCTGCCAGTGGCATTATTACGCCGAGGGTTGATTGCAGCAGCGGTGGCGGGCGAAGTGGCTGATACACCGTTTCGTGCTGCCAAACGCACCGTGCGCGAAAACGATTTCGATCAGCAGATCACCGTGCGTCTGGCCGATGGGCTGGCAGCAATCAAGCCAGAGGACCAGGTCACTGCAATCAGCATCTGCGGCATGGGCGGAGAAACCATCCGTGACATCCTCGAAAGTGGTCAGTCGCATTTGAGTGGCCGGGAGCGCTTGATCCTGCAGCCCAACGGCGGGGAGCAACCGTTGCGCCTATGGCTGATGGAGCATGACTACCGGATCCTCTATGAAGAGGTCCTGCGGGAAAACCGTTTCGATTATGAAATCATCGTTGCGCAGCGCCTCGGGCCGGTGATCTACACCGCTGAGGAGCTGTACTTTGGTCCATTACAGATGCAGGAGCGCAGTCCGGCATTCCTGCTCAAGTGGCAGCGCTTATTGCGCTACAAGCAGAAGACGTTGAAGCACTTCGAACGCGCTCGTCAGGCGCTGCCGGAGGAAAGGCTGGAAGACGCCACCCGGCAGGTTCGGTGGATTACTGAGTTGCTGGCTGCTACTGGAGCATGACGCGGTGAATATTCGGGCGACTCGCGTTAGCTGGAAGTTGTGTTGTTCAAGGTTGCCGGAAAATCCCCAAGCGTTTTTTAGCCTTGTAGCAGTCATTGATTTCAACAGCTTTTTGGTAATACGCCGTGCGTAGTGGCCGGTTAATGTCCCCCTGTATCAGGAAGATTTCAGCCTGATACTCACGGCGGGTGCCCCATTGCATGGTCAGGCCCACGGGTTGCTCCTGACTGCACTCAAGCTTTACGGCTGGCTGTGGAAAGTACTTCTCATAGAAGGGCATGCTGGCTTGCATACCTTGCAGTGCAGCCTGGAACTGAGGCGTGTCGCTGAACGCCCAACAGTAGGATGGAATTAACAGTGCTGCCGGAGCAAAGCCTTGAGCCACGCTTCGTTCAAACAAAGGGCAAGCGTTGGCCTGAACCGCATCCAGCGGATATATGATTGCGTAGATCAATCCAAGACGATACTGGGCGACGGGATGATCAAGGGCTACGGCCTGATCAAGCAATTCGATGGCTGGTTTCAGAAAAGACCCCGCTTCAATCGACAGTGCTTCGGCACGTGCTCTCACCTCCGCGCTGGCTGTCGGAGGCGTAGCCGGGATTACGTCGAGTTTGTCCTGCGCATGCTGTAGATAAGGGACAGCCTGCTGGTAGAGGCTCTCAGCATGTGGATCTATCTGAAGTGTGTCGGCCAGACACAGTTGCGACAGCAGGCACCCGAGCAGAGTGCCGCTCCATCGATTGATAAACATGAATTGGCTTCCTTGCGTCACGCTATTTGAATGCAGCGCAGGGTACTCATTGTTGTGAGTGAAAACTACTTTTGGTGGGGCAGGGTTTTACCAGCGTTAGGGGCGGACATATGATCCAGGAAGGTTGCTTCTCTGTTGCGACGGGCCTTACCAAAGCCTGCGGGAGCTGAGCTTGCTCGCTATAGGCTATCGAAAGTGCTGCAGAATGCTCCACGTTTCATTGAAAAGTGACGCGAGCTTGATCGATGTCGCGCGCAGAGCCCGAGTCACCGCCGCTTCGCGTCATAGCCTTCCCTGGTCGTCAAGCGTTTCGCTTTAGTTTTGCGTCCAGGCTGAAGGCGCCAGGACTGCTGATCATTACCTGCAGCAGGCCACCGCAGATCGAGATGTTTTTCAGGAAGGCAATAAGCTGCATTTTGTCTGCGAAGTTAGTGTGAAACACAGCCGCTGTCACCAGAGTAAATACGGTCATGACGGCTGCAACAGCGGCAGTATGGAACCCCAGGACCAACGCCGTTGCCAATCCCAGTTCGACAAATAAGGCACCTGCATAGGCGATCTCGGGAAACGGGAGGCCGGCGTTGGCGATGTAGTTGAGCGTTGCGGCAGGGGCCATAAGTTTGCCTAGGCCGCTGTATAGAAACAGCACGCTTAAAAGCAGTCGCGCCGCTAAACTAACGTAGTCTTTTTTGAGGTCGGTCATATTACTTTCTCGGAGGGGTTTTTAATGTTTTAAGGGGACTAACAGTACGCAGGGCATCAATAACGAGGTTTACAGTGTGACGTCTTTAATCAGGTTTCTCTCTTGATCCCGTAACTGCAATGCGCGGCTGAATGTAGTGCCGGTCAGTAGCAGTTGGTATGCTTTTTGTGGCTGAAAATTGTCGTACTCGAACGTCAGGAACCGGGTGCATACGGAATCGTTATAGTGTTCAGTCATGACCAATACTTGCAAACTATGGCGCCCGGCATTGAGCTTGAAATAACGACCGTCACCCACTGAGCTGCCATCCAGTTTTTCAGCCAGGAGTGTGCTTCTGTTATCGGCGGACAGATAGACAATACTGGACGATTGATCCGGCGTGGGAACCGTTGCGGCACAGCCGGATAAAACAAGCAGCAAGACAACAACAATGCAGTTTTTCATGGTGACGCTTCCAGGATTAAGAAGGGGTGTTGAAGAACGTCATGCCATGATGGGTGTGCGCAATTAAGAGAGGATTAAGAAGTTGGGGTGTGTGCTGAAAAAAACTAATTTTAAACAGCTGCTGAATCATTTAATGTTCCCTTAATGTCAGGGGCATAAGCTCCTTTTATTTGCGGGTGGCCAGCATGCGTGTCCTGTTAACAGAAGACGATAAATTGATTGCCGAAGGCGTAATAGCGGGCTTGGGCGCTCAAGGCTTTACTGTTGAACACGTCATGAACGCTGCGGGTGCCGAAGCCATGGTACTTGCCGCCCAATTCGATGTGATGATTCTGGACCTTGGTTTGCCGGACAAGGATGGGTTGACATTGTTGCGGCGGCTGCGGGAGCGTTCATTTGATATTCCCGTGCTGATCCTTACTGCCCGGGACTCTATCGCCGATCGGGTCGCAGGCTTGGAGTCGGGGGGCGATGACTATTTATTGAAACCCTTCGACCTTCGAGAACTGGCCGCCAGACTGCACACCCTGCACCGGAGATTTCTCGGTAGAAGTTCCAACCTGATCCGGCACGGCAGCCTTTCTATCGACCCTGTTTCGCGCGAAACCTTTCTCGACGGTCAGCCTGTGGACCTCTCCAGAAGAGAGCATTCGCTGCTCAAAGCATTGCTGGACTGTAAGGGCCGGATTATGAGTTCTGACCAGCTCAAAGACGCGGTGTATGGATTTGCAGACGATGTAGAAAGCAACGCACTCAACGTTCATATCTTTAATCTGCGACGCAAGTTGGGCAACAACATTGTGCAAACCGTTCGAGGAATGGGCTATCGAATCGGCCCGGCAGAGACGGATGAATCCCATGAGTCTTAGAAGTCGTCTGAGCCTGATACTGGGCTCCAGTTTTATTCTGTTGTGGGCGCTTGCTGCGACCTGGATGTTGTGTGACCTGCAACGTAACGTGAGCACGTCGCTGGATGAGCGGCTGGCTGCAACGGCCCGGCTGATCATCAGCCTGGTCCCACTGTCAGCTTCGCCGATTGAACAGGCTGATCTCTCCAGCGTGGTTCGTTCGCCGACGGGCGAGGCGGCGCTCGCCAGCGGGATGGCCTGCCAGCTCACGTCCCTGAGGGGTGAAGTGTTCGTTCAGAGCCATAACGCACCGGACCTGACATTCGGCGCGCTGGGTGAGGGTTACCATGACCAGATGGCCGATGGTATCGAATGGCGTACTTTTACGCTGGAGGCCAATGGCGTCCGGATCAGTACCGCCGACCGGGTGGATCAACGCCGTAGCCTGCAATACTCGATTCTCCTTGCAGCAGCCTTGCCGGTGCTGCTTGCCTTGGTCGGCAGCCTGATTCTTCTGTGGATCGGCATTGGCAAAGGGCTCGCGCCGCTGTTACGCATCAAGGACGCGCTGGTCCGGCGTAATGCAGACTGTCTCGATCCTCTGGATATCAACAAACTCCCTGCCGAACTGAAGGTGCTTGTCAATTCACAGAATGCCTTGCTGGCGCGAATTGCCGAGGCTATCGAGCGAGAGCGTAGACTCACAGGTGACGCTGCTCATGAATTACGCAGCCCGCTGACTGCAATCAAGACACACATACAGGTTGCTCAGCTCACTGAGGGCGATGTGGCAAAAAATGCCATGGCAAAAGCGGAAGAGGGCGCTGATCGTTTACAGCGCATTCTGGAACAGCTTTTATTGCTGGCGAGAGTAGAGGGGCGTTTGTCATTCGAGGATGGAGTCCCGACACTGCCGGTGGACGTTGCAAGGCAGGCGTTGGCAGATTCGGAACGGCATGAGGCCGTCACGTTGGTGATTCAGGACGATGTGGCCCGGTTACCGCTCAATGTGCCGGCTGCCCTCGCCACCGCCGCACTGCGTAACTTGATAGATAACGCTCTGCGCCATACCCGGCCGGATACCCAGGTTGACCTGATAATCTCCAAAGACCGAAACAGGGTCAGCTTCCGCGTCAGGGATAGAGGCTTTGGTGTTTCAGCGACCGAGCTTGAAGACATCACCAGACGCTTCTGGCACAAGGGGCATGCTGGGGGAAGCGGGCTTGGTCTGGCCATCGTCGATGCCATTGTCATCAGCAGTCAGGGGGAGTTGTCGTTCGCCAATCTGGTGGATGGGTTTGAGGCGGTCTTGAAACTTCCCTTGGCCGAGACGTCAGCGGACAGTTTTCAATCAGTGCCCACTTTCTAAAGATCTCCGGGCAATTGCCTGAAGCATGCGGCGACGAATCATGCCGCTCACTGGCCGTATCGCGTACCAATAAGGCGTGAAACGTCTGAGCGCCTGACGATCAACGCAATGCACCCGCGTGTGAGTTGTCATCCGGGTTAGCCCTGACTCCAGGCGCTGACAAGTAAAGTTGATCGCGAGCTTGACGCTGCCCGGTTCACAAAAGTGTTGAAAGGCTTCTCCATCAGCCAAATGGGCCTGGCCGTAGTCAGCCTGCCAGAACTTTCCTGCCAGTCCGTAGACGACTTCTGTGTCGCCATCGCGATGCAGCAGGGTGAAGTTGTCCATGCCAAAATTCGCTTTGTCGTTTGCTGCCGAGCGCTGGAATAACCGCATGGGCAGCTCGCGTAACTGAATGGCGTAACGAAAGAACCGGTCATCTTCAGGCCGGTATTGAACGGCTTCAGTCATCAGCCGGGCCGGGCAGGTTGCGGTTTCCAGCCAGTGGGTTTCACTGAACTGATAGTCAGGCAGGTAACGATCAATAAGATGCATCCGTACTCCTTATTGCAGGATTGTCCCGGTCGGCGGGGCGATAGATCAGGCCATTCTTCCAGATGTGCGTCTGGATCATCCTGCCTTGCCGACGTTTTGTGCAATCACGATCTGCTTTAGGGATGTCATGGTGATCCCGATACTCTGAACGCTTCATTCGTGATTCTAAAGCTACCGCCCTCGCTGCCGATAACACCGGCCATATACGTGCGCCGTCGCTATAACGGCAATGACTGAATTTGCGACCAAAGCGTTGTGCTTGAAGGTCGCGTCATTTAAGGAAGAGTGACTGTGATCATTGGTATCGACCTGGGCACCACCAATAGCCTCGTGGCCGCTTGGGATGGCGAGCAGGCCCGGATACTTCCCAATGCCCTGGGCAACTTCCTGACCCCCAGCGTGGTTGGCCTCGACGACCATGGTCAGTTGGTGGTCGGTGACATCGCCCGTGAGCGTTTGCATACCCATCCCAAGCTGACCGCGTCGCTGTTCAAGCGCTACATGGGCAGTGCCCGTGAAACCAGTCTCGGCGGTCGCGCCTATCGCGCGGAAGAGCTTTCTGCAATGTTGCTGCGCAGCCTCAAGGCTGACGCCGAACGTGCTCTGGGTGAGCCAGTCCACGAAGCGGTCATCAGCGTGCCTGCGTATTTCAGTGATGCTCAGCGCAAGGCCACGCGGATCGCTGGTGAACTTGCCGGGCTGAAGATTGAAAAGCTGGTCAACGAACCCACCGCCGCAGCGTTGGCTTATGGCCTTCAGCAGCGAAATGAAGCGACCTTTCTGGTATTCGACCTTGGCGGGGGCACCTTTGACGTGTCCATCCTTGAGCTGTTCGAAGGCGTCATGGAGGTTCGTGCCAGTGCGGGGGACAACTTTCTGGGCGGCGAAGATTTCGATGATCTGCTCGTGCAGCACTTCATCGCCAAAATCGGCGCCTCTGACCTGCCAGACACAACCCTGCCGGCGATAGCCCAGCGGTTGCGGCGCGAGGCACAGCGTATTCGTCACTCGTTGGGGCAAGCGCAGGTTGCGCATTTCACCCTGCGTGAGCAGACACGCGAATGGAGCCTTGAGCTGACGCAGAGCGACCTCGCTGAGATTGTCCGTCCGTTACTGGATCGTTTACGCGCCCCGATCGAGCGCGCGTTGCGCGATGCCCGAATCAAGGTCGCAGACCTCGACGAAATATTGCTGGTGGGTGGCACAACGCGTATGCCGTTGGTGCGCAAACTGGTCGCGGCACTGTTCGGACGAATCCCGGCGATGCAGCTCAACCCGGACGAGGTGGTCGCGCAGGGCGCGGCGATTCAGGCTGCGCTGGTGGCACGCCATGAATCTCTGGAAGAGGTGGTGCTGACCGATGTATGCCCCTATACCTTGGGGATCGAGACTTCGGTGCAGGTCGGTGCCGGTTATCAAAGCGGTCACTACCTGCCAATCATCGAGCGCAATACCGTGGTGCCGGTCAGCCGTTCCCGCTCGGTGTCCACCCTCAGTGATAACCAGAAGGTGGTCAATCTGTTGATCTACCAGGGCGAAAGCCGCCTGGTGAGCAACAATATTTTCCTTGGCCAGCTGGAAATTCCGGTGCCGCCGCGCAAGGCCGGTGAAGTCAGCCTGGACGTACGTTTTACCTACGACAACAATGGCTTGCTCGAAGCGCAGGTCCATTTGCCAATCAATGGCGAAACCCTGCGTCTGGTGATCGAGAACAACCCTGGCGTATTGGCTCCTGAAGAAATCGCCCGGCGTCTGACGGCTCTTGAGGCGCTGAAAGTGCATCCGCGTGATCAGCAGGTCAATACTCTGCTGCTCGCCCGACTGGATCGCTTGTATCAGGAAAGCCTCGGTGACGGTCGTTTGCACATTGCCGCCCTGGCGAACCATTTCCAGCAAATGCTCGACACACAGGACGAACGCCAGATACGCGAAGCTCGTAGCGATATTACCCAGCGCCTGGTCCATTTCGAGCGAGAGGTTTAAGCCGTCATGAGCCACTGGCAATTGCTCGATCTGACTCCGGATGCGGACGAACGCAGCATCAAGCGCGCCTATGCGCGGCTGCTCAAAACCCATCGGCCAGATGATGATCCCGAAGCGTTCCAGCGCCTGCGTGAAGCTTATGAAAGCTCCCTGGCTGAAGCTCGCTGGCGTGCGCAGGCCGATGACGAGGTTATCGATGAGCCTGCGCTGGTAACGATTGAAGACACGGCTGCGCAGTCGACGCTGCAAGCTGACGTCCCTGCCTTAGTGATGCCTTTTGAGCGTGTTGAGGTACTCGACGACGTCAGCCCGCCAGACCCTTCTCTGGAGCAGATACAGCAGTGGCTGGACGAGGGTAAAGAGCGGCAGGTCCTGGATGCACTGCGCATCTGGCTGGCGAGCGACTGGCTATTGCCTTTCGAGCGCCGCCAGCAGTTCGAGCAGCGGGTACTGGATTGGCTTGAGTCTGCCCCTGAATGGTCGCCAGCCTTCTTCGATGCCGTGTGTCAGGCAATGCACTGGGACGAAGCCCAAGGCAGTATTCCGTGCGACTACTGGCGCTGGGACCGACTGATTTACAGGTGTGAAGCGCGGGCGATGGAAGAAACCATACGCAGCGAACTGGCCAGATATGACGCCGACAAACTCCACGGGCAGGCCGCTGCCTTGCTGCTCAAACCCATGAGTGATCACCGCCGACGTAGCATGGCCGACTATTTCACCGGCCTCGACTGGCAACGCTTTACTCAGCTTGCGCAGAGCATCGAGTATCAGAACCCTGATATACCTCGCAGGCTGGGGCTGCAACCGCTTGAAAACTGGCGGGACTGGTTGCCACCCTCCAGCTATCGAAGCATTTACATTTTCTTGTGGTTGGCGCTTTCTGCTGTCCTTATAGCTTCGGCGCTGCTTGGGCCAGGTAAGACTGATCTACTGGCCCCGATCATTTTTCTGACAGTGTTTGTGCCGGTGGTGATGTGGATCGGCATGAAGGCGTATCACGTGTGGGCCATGGTGGCCGTGGCATTGGGAAAGCTGGATGTAATCATCAGTCGGGAGTTAGTCCCGCATCGCTGGTACCGACAAGGTGCCGGACTGTTGTTGTTCCGGCACATTGTGCCCTGTCTGGTGCCTGCGGCGCTGGCCTGGGTATGGTCTGCCAGTACAACGGCGTTAATACCGATGGGCCCGATGTTGGTGTTATTAGGCACGCTTTACTTCACCGATGAAGCGCTGAGCGGCGGCCAGGTTTCACTTGGGGCGCGGGCTTTGGCGGCAGTCAAGCGCCAGGCTGGACGGCTGCCGTGGCATCTGCTGCAGCGCGAAAGCCTGATCGCCATCTTTGCTGTCTTAGGGACGGCTGGCTTCGTCTATTTCCGCATGAAGAACCTGCTTTAACAGGCAGGCCCGTTCTCACTGCGTATTCCTGCGCAAAGCCACAACTATCTCCGCCGGGTGTAGTCTGTTCATAGACCTCACTCTCGCCCGGCGGAGCTTTCATGATCATTGTTCATCACCTCAACAACTCGCGCTCCCAGCGCATTCTCTGGCTGCTTGAAGAACTCGGCCTGCCTTATGAGATCAAGCGCTATGAGCGCGACCCAAAAACCAATCTGGCGCCCCCAGAGCTCAAGGCGATCAATGCGCTGGGCAAGTCCCCGGTCATTGAAGACGGCCCGCACGTGGTGATTGAGTCCGGCGCGATTGTCGATTACCTGATTCGTCGCCATGGCGATGGTCGCCTGCAACCGGACCCTGCCACGGCCACCTACGATGAATATGTGCAATGGCTGCACTTTGCCGAAGGCTCGGCCATGCTGCCGCTGATGCTCAACCTGTACGTTGGGCGGCTGGGGGAGGCGGGTGCGCCGTTGCATCCTCGTATCGAATCCGAGCTGGCGAATTATCTGGGCTATCTGGATGAGGCCTTGGGGCTGACGCCGTTTCTGGTGGGCGACGAGCTAACCGGTGCGGATGTCCAGATGAGTTTCATCGGCGAGTTCGCCAAGGCTCAGGGCATGTTGCAGCCTTATCCGAATGTTGCCGCGTGGGTGCAACGCTTTCAGGACAGACCCGCGTATCGCAAGGCGCTGGAGCAGGGTGGGGAGTATGTGTTTGCCAAGTGACCGCCGGACAAATTCAGCGATTGCTTAGCGTAGAGGCTCGCTGGCGCTACGTTGCTTGATCGCGTAGCGTTCAGGGCCGATTGAGTGAGCCAGGATCAGCTCTCGGAAGGCGTAGTAGAGTCCTGAGCGGTCTCGGCGTCCATTTTCAACCGTTCAGCTTTACTGATGTATTTAGGCTTTTTCGGGGCCAGCTTGGCGTTGGCCTTTTTGGCTTTGGCCTTGAATAGCTGCTGTAGTTTTTTCTGGCGGTTCATGTTTTCGGCTCGGCGAGTCAATGCTGGGTGGTGCGGGTTCGAAATTCTAAACCAGATCCCGGTCGAGCGCTTTGAGTCGATTGCATTGTCGATGACAGGCATAGTCGGATGCCCCGGATTTTGCGGGCATCCGAATCAGTTTCCTGACTTAGAGCAAGTCTTCAGGCTGCATCGTCAGGATGATCTTGCCGACGTTTTCGGCTGACTCCATCCGGCGATGTGCATCCGCCGCACGTGACAGCGCGAAGGTGCTGTCCACCACCGGCTCCAGGCTGCCAGCGCCTTCAAACCGCTCAAGCCAGTGCTCGCGAAAGCGTTTGATCATGTCGTGCTTCTCCGGTTGGGTGCGGGATTTCATCACCGTGCCGATGATTTGCAGGTGGCGGTAAAGGATGTGCTCCAGCGCTATCGACACTTGGCCGCCGCCGCCAAGAATGCCCACCTGGATAAGCCTGCCGCCGTTGGCGAGCGAGGCAATGTTGCGTGCGAAGTAAGGTTCGCCGACAAAGTCGATGACCACATCCACACCGCGACCACCGGTCTTGTCGGCAATGACTTCGGCGAAATCAGTGGTTTTGTAATCGATGGCAACATCGGCGCCTAGGTGCTCGACACGCGCCAGTTTGCTGCCTTCGGTTGTCGCATAAACAGTGGCGCCTGTGGCATAGGCCAGTTGGACGGCCGCTGAACCGACGCCTCCCGCCGCCGCGTGAATCAGCACCGAGTCGCCAGACTTGAGTCGAGCCAGATGCATCATCGCTTCATGGGCGGTGACAAACACTTCGGGAATGGCTGCAGCATGCACATAGTCCAGTTGCGCGGGAATGTGCATCGCCATGCGGTAGTCGATGCGCGCCTGTTCGGCATAGGCACCGCCACCCACCACGCCCATTACCCGATCGCCGACTTTGAAGCCCGACACGTCGCTGCCTGTTTCAATGACTTCACCGGCTATCTCAAGCCCGATGATCGGTGAGTCGCCGAAGTCTGGTCGACCATAGCCGCCGGTGCGATGGGTCAGGTCTGCCCGATTGACTCCGGCAGCGTAGACGCGCACCAACAGGTCGGTCGGGCGTACTTCGGGACTTGGCGCGTCTTGCAGTTTCAGTACATCGGCATCGCCGAAGTTTTCAATGATGATGGCTTTCATGGCTGGGTTGTCTCCGATTCAGTGAAGGTCGCATTGGCAATGGCGGATGCGGTAATGGCCGCAGGAAAACCGGCATAGAACGCCAGGTGAGTGATTGCTGCGGCGATTTCGCTGTGGCTGACTCCATTGCTGACTGCACGCTTGAGGTGGGCAGGCAGTTCTTCAGAGTGACCCCCGGCAATCAGGGCTGCCACGGTGACCAGGCTGCGGTCGCGTGGCGACAGTGCCGGATCGCTCCAGATCTGCGGGTACAAGGTCGAGTCAACGAACTGCGACAGTTTTGGGGTGAAGGCTCGGGCGGCTTCGCGCGGGCTACTGAAATTGATGTTCGGCATGGGAGACGTCCTCAGATCTGGCTGATGAATTTGTGAGTCAGGTAGTGCTCGATACCCTCAACGCCGCCTTCGGAGCCGTGACCGCTTTCTTTCATGCCTCCGAAGGGCAGTTCAGTGGCCACGATCCGGTACTGATTGATGCCGATCATGCCGGCCTCCAGGCCGTCAGCAACATCGATTGCGGTGCGTGCGCTTGAAGTGAACGCGTAGGCAGACAGGCCGTAAGGCAGGCGGTTTGCTTCTGCCAGACCGTCTTCCAGTTCATCGAATGGCATTAATATCGCGATGGGTCCGAAGGGTTCTTCGTGCATGACCCGAGCGCTCATGGGCACATCGGCCAGCACAGTAGGCTCGAAGAAATAACCGTCACCCGGCAGACGCTTGCCGCCTGCGAGCAGTCGCGCACCCTGAGCAACGGCATCGGCCACCAGCTCTTCCATCTTGGCCAGTTGCCTTGGGTTGGCGAGCGGGCCGACCTGAGTGTCTGGCTGTAAACCATTGCCGATTTTCAAGGCGCGGGTGGCCGTCACAAAGTGATCAACGAACGTTTGATACACCGCTTTCTGAATCAGAAAGCGTGTGGACGAAATGCACACCTGTCCGGTGCCGCGAAACCGGTTTGCAACGCCTTCTACCGCCGCTTTTTCAACCTCCGCATCTGCAAACACCAATACCGGCCCGTGACCACCCAGCTCAAGGGTGATGGGCTTGACGCCTTCGGCAGCACGGGCAGATAGCAGGCGGCCAATCGGCACCGATCCGGTGAACGTCACTTTACGAATGATCGGTGAGGCAATCAGTTTGCTGGAGACTTGATCAGGGATGCCGAAAACGATTTGCAGCACGCCTTTGGGCAAACCTGCATCGTCCAGCGCACGGGCCAGGGCCAAGGCTGTGGACGGGCTTTCTTCGCCCGGCTTGAGGATCACACTGCAACCGGCTGCCAGGGCTGCTGAAAGCTTGCGGGCCGGGGTGATGGCCGGGAAATTCCACGGGGTAAAGGCGGCTACCGGACCAATTGCCTGACGCTTCACCAGTTGCAGAACACCCGGACGGTTGGCGGGTACAACACGACCGTCAATACGGCGCGCGCTTTCAGCGAACCATTCGAAGTACTCCGCTGCGCGCTTTACTTCATCCAGGCTTTCGGTGAGCGGCTTGCCTTCTTCCAGTGTCATCTGGGCAGCGATATGCGGTGCACGTTCGAGGATCAGATCGGCAGCACGTTTGAGAACTTTCGCACGCTGGTCAGGCACCGTTTTGCGCCAGGTGTCGAAGCTGATTCGGGCGACTTCCAGTGCGTGCTGAAGGTCAGCTTGCGTGGCCAGCGGTACGCTTCCGATTTCGTGCCCGGTTGCCGGATTGACGACAGCAGCGGTATCGCGCCCTTGAGCGTCGATCCACTCACCACCGATGAAAAGATAAAGCGGGTCGTAAGCAGTGTTCATGGCGTTGGCCTTCATGGTTGTCAGGATTCGGGTTGAAGCCAGTTGCGTATCTCGACGCTTCAATGGCTTGCCGCAGTGCCGTTACAGGCGGCCTGTGCAACCAAGTCTATGGAGGGCAACGCATTTGATTTAGCCGGCAAGAAGGGAATCATTGTTGTGTCAAAAGGAAATATCAGTCCGGGCAGAGCGGGTTGCACCGCCAATAATGAGCGGCGATGATGCCGCTTCACCGCTGTGCAACAGGCTTTAAGGGATGCAATAGATGGACAAGTTTTCTAATATGTCTGTGTACGTGAAGGTCGTTGAGATGGGCAGCTTTACCGCTGTGGCCAACCATCTGGAGTCGACAGTGGGCAATGTGTCCCGAGCGGTTTCTGCCCTGGAAACGATGCTTGATGCTCGCCTGCTGCAGCGCTCAACCCGACGCCTTTCGGTGACCGATGCGGGGCGGCGGTTTTACGAGCGATGCAAGACAATCCTCGCGGATCTTGAGATCGCAGAAGCTGAAGCGAGCAATGCACTGCTGGAGCCCAGAGGCACGCTACGCGTGCATTGCGTGCCAGGCCTTGCGCGGCATCTCGTCACGTGTGCGGCGCTGGAGTACCGCAGGAAATTCCCGGACGTCACCGTGGATTTGCTGCTCTCGCAACGCATGCCCAACCTGCTGGAGGACCAGTTGGATGTCTCTATTCTGATTGCCCGAACGCTGCCGGATTCGGCCTATGTCAGCCAGAAAATCGGAGTCAGTCACTGCGTGCTGGTGGCGTCCCCCGACTATCTGTCACGACACGCAGCGCCACAGGAACCGCAGGACCTGCGCGACCACCAATGCCTGTTGCTCGGCACTGTCGACTACGCACGAGATGAGTGGCAACTAAAGAGCAAAACCGACAACGCCACCTTCGTCCCCACGGGCCCGAGCTTCAGCGTGAACGATATGGAGGCCATGGCCGTTGCGGTGCGCGACGGAGCAGGCATCGGCTTGCTGGCCGGTTTTTCAGCCATCGACGATTTGCGCTCAGGGAAACTGGTGCGGGTCTTGCCGGAATACCATACCCACGAGCGCAACGTTTATGCGGTCTATACCTCGCGGCAATTCGTCGATGCGAAGATCAGCCGCTTTATCGATACGCTGAAGGAGCGGGTGGGTGAGCAACTGGCGGCTACTGCTCTAGAGCTTGTTGATCAAGGTTAGGCTGCTTGCTACCGACCCGCGATGCGTATTCAAAAGCCCTGCAAATCGTCCGTAAAGTGGATCCGGACTATGCAGGGCAGATTCAATACATTGAGGTCAGACTGCGAGCGTTGGAGGCAAAGCCGGGGGCCCTTCGTTTGCACTAACGAGCCCCCGGATTACTTTCAAGCCTGAATGTAGACAACATGCGTATGGGTGTACTCATACAAACCGTGCTTGCCGTCCGCGCCGCCCACACCGGACTTTCTGACACCCGCGTGGAAGCCCTGCATGGCTTCGAAGTTCTCACGGTTGATGTACGTCTCGCCGAAGTCGATTTCGCGGATGGCGTACATGGCCTTGCTCAGATCCTTGGTGTACAGCGACGACGTCAGGCCGTATTCGCAGTCGTTGGCCAGGGCAATAGCTTCATCCAGGTCATCGACGATCTGGATGGGCAGCACCGGGCCAAATATTTCCTTGCGCATGATTTCCATGTCCGCGCTGCAACCCGTCAACACGGTGGGCTGGAAGTGAAAGCCCTGGCCGAGGTCGGCGATGTTGCCGCCGGTGATCAGGCTGGCGCCCTGTGCCTGAGCTTTTTTGACTTTGGCGGCGACGCTTTCCAGGCCTTGCCGGTTGATCAGCGGACCCATTTCGACAGAGCTGTCGGCCAGTGGATCACCGTAGCGGGTGGCCGCCATGGCAGCGCTGATCTTGTCGACGAACTCGTCGGCGACGCCCCGTTCGACGTACACCCGCTCAGCGCAATTGCACACTTGCCCGGTGTTGATGATCCGCGAATCGCGAATGGCTTTGACGGCAAGGTCCAGGTCCGCATCGGCGAGCACAATGGCGGGCGCTTTGCCGCCCAGTTCAAGGTTGAGTTTGGTGATGTTGGGTGCCGCGGCGCTCATGATTCGTGCGCCGGTTTCAACGCTGCCAGTGAAGCTGATCATGTCCACTTGCTGATGTGAGGTCAGCGCCGCGCCCACCCGGCCATCGCCGCACACCACGTTGAACACGCCCGCAGGAAGGTCGGTTTCAGCGACCAGTCGGGCAAACTCGAAGCAGTTGTTGGGTGTCTCTTCGCTGGGCTTGATCACAATGGTATTACCCGTAACCAGCGCCGGAGCCATCTTGCGTGCGATCAGGAAAAACGGGAAGTTCCATGGCAAGATGCCCGCCACGACGCCCAGCGGTTTGCGGAACATGAAGATGTTTTCGCCGGGACGATCGCTGGTGATGATTTCACCTTCAATGCGCCGTGCCCACTCGGCCATATAGTCGAGGTAGTCCGCAGTAAAGTTGACCTCTACTTCGGCCAGCGCGTAGATCTTGCCTTGTTCCAGCGTAATGGTACGGGCCAGGTGGGCAACGTTTTCGCGCAGCTTGCTGGCGATCTTGCGCAGATAACCTGCACGCTCGTTGGCCGGGCGCTTTGCCCATGCGGACTGGGCCGAGCGTGCTGCGGCCAGCGCACGATCCACTTGATCGGCATCCGAGGCGGGGACTCTGGCGAGTACTGCGCCAGTGGCCGGGTTGAGCACCTCAAAGTGCTCCGCGCTGGGGACAAATTCGCCGTTTATATAGTTTTCGTAAACCGGTACTGAAGACATGGTCGGGCTCCTTCCAGTCAATAGGTGCGTGAGGCCGGGCGTTGTTCGGTGGTGTCGCGATAAAGCGCGAGGTTGTTGAGTGCCGCCTGACGCATCAGGCTGATGTCGATAGCCACGGCGATGAACTGACAGCCCCAGCTTTGATAGCGGCGCGCATCCTCTTCAGCCGGAGCCAGAATCCCGCTGATTTTGCCGGCCGCAAGCGTGGCATCGATGGCGTGACGGATTTTTTCCTGTACTTCAGGGTGTGACGGGTTGCCGATATGGCCCAGCCCCGTGGACAAGTCTGCGGGGCCGATGAAAACCGCGTCGACGCCTTCCACCGCAGCGATTTCCGCGACGTTATCCACGCCTGCGCGGGACTCGACCTGCACAATCAGGCAAAGCTCTTCATGGGCCGTGTTGATGTAGTCCGGCACGCCGTCCCAGCGAGTGGCGCGGGTCAACCCGCCGCCGACGCCGCGAATGCCGTGTGGCGGATAGCGGGTGGCCTGCACCAGTGCGCGAGCCTGCGCGGCGGTCTCGACCATCGGGATCATCAGGCTCTGAGTACCGATATCCAACAACTGCTTGATCAGCACCGGGTCGTGACTGACCGCACGCACAATCGGCGCTGTGGAGTAGGGCGCTACTGCCTGTAATTGGGCGAGGATCGAAGGCACGGTGTTCGGGGCGTGTTCGCCATCAATGAGCATCCAGTCGTAGCCGAAGCTGGCGGTGATTTCGGCGCCATAGCCTGTGGCAAATCCTGCCCAGATACCGTATTGCGGTTCGCCTTTGGCCAAGGCGGCCTTGAAGCCGTTGCGTGGCATTTTCATAGGGACTCCTGTCGAGTCAGACCCGACATCCAGGGTTGGCTGACTCAGTGCTGGTAAGGGCGATGCAGTTGGCACTCAGGGTTCAACGTCACGCCAAAACCTGGTTGATCGAGCTTCGAAAGACGCATGCGACCGTTTTCCGGGACCGGTTCACCCAGTAATTGTGGATGGAACATGGGCACGACTTCGTCGGCCTTGGGCGCCATCATCAGGAATTCAGCGAATGGGCTGTTGGTGCGCGTGGCCACAAAATGATAGCTGTAAACCGACGAGCCATGAGGCACGACCATTGCGCTGTGAGCGTCGGCCAGTGCCGAGATCTTGATCAGTTCGGTGATACCGCCACACCAGCCGACATCCGGCTGAATGATGTCGCAGCAGCCCATTTCCAGCAGCATCCGGAAACCCCAGCGTGTTGCTTCATGCTCGCCGGTGGTGACCAGCATGCCGGTGGGTACCGCTTTTTTAAGCGCGGCGTAGCCCCAGTAATCGTCAGGTGACAGCGCTTCTTCGATCCATTTCAGACCAAACTCATGGGCACCTTGCGCAAGGCGGGTGGCGTAGTTGAGGTCCAGGCTCATCCAGCAGTCGAGCATCAGCCAGAAGTCCTTGCCGACGCGCTCGCGCATCACTGCCAACTCTTCGAGGTTCTTGCGCAGGCCTTCTTCACCTTCTGCCGGGCCATGGTGCAGCGGCAGCTTGCCGCCGATAAAACCCATTTTCTGCGCCAGGTCCGGACGAGCACCGGTGGCGTAGAACTGCAGTTCGTCACGCACCGCGCCGCCGAGTAATTGGTGCACCGGCTCCTTGCGCACCTTGCCGAGCAGATCCCAGAGCGCCAGGTCGATACCGGAAATCGTGTTGATCACCAGCCCTTTACGGCCGTAGTACTGCGAGGAGAAGTACATCTGATCCCAGATACGCTCGATGTCGGTGACCTTCGCGCCTTCGACAAAGCGCGCCAGGTGTTTCTCGACGATATAGGCCGCCGGTTCGCCGCCCGTGGTGACGGCAAAGCCGATATTGCCTTCCGAGTCCTCGACCTCAACGACGAGAGTACCGAGCACATTGATACCAAAACTGCGACGGCTCTGGCGGTACTCCGGGTATTTGCTCATCGGCGTGGCGATGTGGTCGTCGATCCAGTGACCGTCGCCCTGATCGTGATAGTCAGCGCCACCGCCGCGCAGGACAAAGGCGCGAACATGTTTGATGGTTGGAATGGCCATGATGTGATTTCTCCTGGTCAGACTTGGAAAGTCGGTTGCTTACGAGGGACAGCCTGACTCGGCGGGCGAATGCCCATGATCAGGGCTGCTGCAATGAGTGTGGTGAAGGCCAGCACGTACAAGCCTGCTGCTGGAGAGTGGAAGGAGGCTTCCGCCCAGTTCTTCAGAATGGGCGCGATGAACCCGCCCAGTGCGCCGAAAGAGTTGATCAGCGCGATGGCACCGGCTGCGGCGGCACCTGCCAGAAAGCTTCCGGGGAACGTCCAGAACACCGGCTGTACCGCGATGAAACCCGAGGCGGCGAAGCACAGGGCGAGGATGCCCAGCAGCGGGCTGGCGAAAGTCACCGAGGCGGCGATTCCCAGCCCTGAAACCACGAGAGTCAACGCGGCAACCGTGCGGCGCTGGCCGGTGCGGTCAGCGATGCCGGGGATTTTCCAGGCAGCCAGTAACGCGCAGATCCATGGGACGGCGCTGACCAGACCGACCATCAAGCCGACCTTGGTGCCCAGCAGCCCTGCAACCTGGCTCGGCAGGTAGAAGACCACGCCGTAAACGCTGGCCTGAATCAGCATGTAGATCAGGCACAAATACAGGACCGCAGGCTGACAAAGGATTTTCAGCAGGCTGCCATGGGATTGTTTTTGGCTGTCCTCGGCATCCAGCACGGCTTGCAACTGGCTACGTTCTTCAGGCGTGAGCCATTTGGCATCGGCCGGGCGATTGTCCAGATAGAAATAAGCCCAGACACCGACCACGCTGGCCATCAATCCTTCGACCGCGAACAGCCACTGCCAGCCGTGGGTGCCCATGAAACCGTCCAGTTCAAGCAGCAAGCCAGACAACGGGCTGCCGAAGATGAACGCCAGTGGTGCGCCGAAATAGAAGAAGCCCATGGCCTTGCCGCGCGAGGCACTGGGGAACCAGTAGGTGAGGTACAGAATCACGCCTGGGAAGAAACCGGCCTCAGCGACGCCGAGTAAAAAGCGCAGGATGTAAAAGGTGGTTTCGTTGTGGGCGAACATCATGGCGGCGGAGACAAGCCCCCAGGTCACCATGATCCGGCACATCCACAGGCGAGCGCCGATCTTGTGCATGATCAGGTTGCTGGGCACCTCCAGCAACGCGTAACCGGCGAAGAAAACACCAGCGCCGAACGCAAAGGCGGCGTCGCTGATACCGGTGTCGGCCTGGAATGCCTGTTTGGCAAAGCCGACGTTGGCGCGATCAAGAAACGCCATGATGTACATCAGCAACAGAAACGGCAGCAGCCGCCAGGAGACCTTGCGCAGTAAAGTCGCGGGTAGAGTGTTCACGTCAGTTTCCTTTTTGGAATTATTTGACTGCGTAAATTTTCAAAGCAGGTGAAGGGCGTTGAGCCTCAACAGGATGCAGATGACGGACTGGGTTGCGGAGCGCGAGGGATGTAAGCGGGCGGCAAATAAAGGACGGCAGAGCGTTTCATTGGATTCACCTCGGTGGGTGTTGTTTTCTTGTGCTGAGGACTCTACTGCTACCTGGGATGCGTGACTAATCGAATTAAGCTTATAGTCGATACCTTAAAGTTATCGATTGCAGAGGGCAGCATGAGTGTCGAGCGGTCTCCCCATCAGCTGTTTGGTCGGTTGCGTTACAAGCATCTGCAGATGTTGGTCGTGCTTGGCTCCAGCCTCAATTTGCACCGCGCGTCGTTGAGCATGAGCATGTCCCAGCCTGCTGCAACGCGGATGCTTCAGGAAATCGAAGACATGTTCGGCTGCGAGTTGTTCGAGCGTTTGCCGAGGGGCATGCGCCCGACCGCATTGGGGCGTGAACTGCTGCGATTTGCCGAGGCGGCTTTGAGTGGGCTGGATCGCTGCGCTGCGGATATTGCCGTGCGCAAGCAGGGTGGTTACGGGTACTTGTCGATTGGCACGATCATGGGCGCGGCACCGGACCTGGTAATGAACGCCGTCGCCGAAATCAAAGGGCTCAACCCGAAATTACGCATCCGGATCATGGGCGATACCAGCGATCAGGTGGTCCAGTTACTGGAACAAGGCCGTGTTGATATCGCGGTTACCCGTCGCAACCTCATCACCGATCGTGAGCAATATGAGTTCGAGCCCTTGGGCAACGAGCGGCTGATTGCGGTGGTGCACAGCGGGCATCCATTGGCCCGGCGCCGCAAACTGGAATGGGCAGAACTGGTCAGGGACTGGCCGTGGATCCTGCAACCCGAAACCAGCCCGGCGCGCATCGCCATTGAGCAAGCGCTGCAAAAGCTCGAACTGCCGATACCGGCTGACATCATCGAGTGCAGCTCGGTGTACTCCATGCAGCAACTGGTGCAACTGACCGATGCTTTGATGGTGCTCTCCGAGTCGGCGATGCGTGATTACCTGAAGATGGGCCTGGTCAAGGCGCTACCGGTCACCCTCGACGCACAGATGGCGCCATTCGGCTTGCTACGCCGCAAAGGCGAGCCGGTCAGTCGTGAGTTGCAGCACTTCATTGATTTGCTGCGAAAACGGGCTCGCGAGACGGCGTGAAGGCCTGCTCCTTGTAGGAGCTGCCGAAGGCTGCGATGGCGGTGTGTCAGATAAACCGCAATCGGCACCGACGGGATATCTGGCGGAATATAAAAACTGTAGGAGCTCACCGAGGTTACGAGGCCAGCGATAGCGGTTTGTCTGACACTCCGCTATCGCTGGCCTCGTAACCTCGGTGAGCTCCTACAGGTGCTGCGTAATTCTATGGGCGTATTCCGCTCTGGAATACGCCCATGAAAATCATGAATTTTAATTATCTTCATGGATCTCGTAGCGTGCGTTCTCTACATAAGGAGATGACGCTATGAACAACCTGCGCTTGTATGTTGATGCCCAATTCACCAGCCCTTATGCCATGTCGGCTTTCGTGGTGCTGCGCGAGAAGGGCCTCGATTTCGAGATGAGTACTGTGGATCTGGACGCCTCTGAAAATCAGTCAGCTGATTACGCCAGCCTTTCGTTGACTCAGCGGGTCCCGACACTGATACATGGAGACTTTGCACTGTCCGAGTCCTCTGCGATCACCGAGTATCTGGAAGAGGTTTTCCCACAGTCTCCGGTTTATCCACAAAATTCCAGGCAGCGTGCAAAAGCCCGGCAAGTTCAGGCATGGATCCGCAGTGATCTGCTGCCGATTCGTCAGGAGCGATCCACGCTGGTGGTTTTCTATGGGGGCAAAGCCGGTCCGCTGTCCACAGAGGCCGAGTCAGCAACACGCAAGCTGTTCAGTGCTGCACAAGCACTGCTTGCCGACAGCCCCGATTACTTGTTCGGCGAATGGTCAATCGCTGACGTGGATCTGGCCGTGATGCTTAACCGGCTGATACTCAATGGCGATCTGGTGCCCCCTGCGCTGGTGGATTTTGCGCAGCGCCAATGGCAAAGGCCGAGTGTGCAGGAGTGGGTGAACCTTCAGCGTCCGCCGCTTTAGGTGCTGGCGTATGGATTGACCGCCGGGCCTTCTGGCGGTCAATTCAGACTTTATGCAAAGCAAAAAAATCAAAACCGGCGCGTCTTTATTCCGGTCCGCATGCTGCGATCAATCAGAAGCTGTATTTAGCCGTCAGCATCATGTTACGTGGCGTGCCATAGCTGTCGCCGCCGTAGTCTGAGGAGTTGGCGATGGTTGAGTAGTACTTGCGGTCGAAGACGTTGTTGGCGTTGAGCTGCAGGTCCAGGTGCTTGTTGACCTGGTAGCCCGCCATCAGGTCGGTGATGGCGTAGCCGCCCTGTTCCAGTCGATAGCTACCGCCATCGGCCAGGGCGATGTCGTTGTACATGCGGCTCTGCCAGGAGACGTTGCCGCCGACGCGCAGTTTCTCCAGCGGGCCCTGGAAGTGATAACTGGTGGTCAGCTTGAACAGGTGCTCAGGCAGGTCAGTGTCAAATTGCTTGTTGACCTTGCTCGGGTCTGCCGCATCCTTGACGGTATGCGTACGAGCATAGGTGTAGCCACCGCCAACTTGCCAGTTTTCGGTCAGCGCACCTTGCAGTTCGAAGTCGACACCCTGGCTGCGAATTTCGCCGGAGGCTTCAGAGCAAGAGGATTGCGGGCAGTCTGGCGTCACCACGGTAACCGCGCGGTTTTCCTGATCTACACGAAACAGCGCCATGCTCGCGTTAAGGGCACCGTCGAAGTATTCGCCTTTGATGCCGATCTCGTAGTTTTTGCCTACGATCGGTTTCAGTGGAGTGCCGGAAGTGTCTTTGGCGCTCTGTGGCGTGAAGATATCGCTGTAGCTGACATAGACCGAGTGGTGATCATCAAGGTCGTAGATCAGACCGGCATAACGCGTAACGTTGCGGGTGACCTTGTAGTCGCCGTCGCCATCACGGTTGTCGTAGTCATACCAGTCCAGGCGGCCACCGAGGATCAGCTTCAGCGGATCGGCGAGGCTCAGGCGGGTGGTCATGTACACGCCATCCTGAGTCGTCACTTCGCGTCCGGTTGTGGTGTGGACGAAGTCGGGCTTGCCCGCACTGAGCGGCCAGTAGAAGTAGTTGAACGGGTCGTAGTCCTGGGTCGTCATGTCGTAAATGCGCTTGCTTGCACCCACTACCAGTTCATGTGTCCGCCCGAACGCTTCAAACGGACCACTGACGAAAGCGTCCAGACCGGCCTGATTCTCATCATTGGCGGCTTGGTAAACCGTGCGCTGCAGCGTCCTGTCGGCGGCCCAGCGTGACTGGTACGAGCCGGAGAATAGTGCGTTCTGTTCGGCGTAATTGGCGTTGATCTGAAGTTTCCAGTCATTGGCCAGACGCTGACGCAGCTCGGCAAAAACGGTGTTGATTTCCTGATCCTTGTTCTCCCAGTCGGTGCCGGGGTTGTACGAACGCGGCAGGTCCAGGTGATGGCCATTCTCGCCAATCATCGCTGAACCCCAGAAGTAGTTGGTCTTGTCCTTCTGATGAGAGAAGCCCACTGTCAACGTAGTGTCATCGCTCAAGTCCGCTTCTGTGACGGCGTAGAACAGACCGTGGTCCTCTTCTGCGCCATCAATGAAACTGTTGGCGTCGCGGTACGAGGCGACGACACGGCCGCGCAGGGTGCCGCTGTCGTTGAGCGGGCTGGAGGCATCCAGCTCACCGCGATAGTCATCCCAGCTGCCAGCAGCGCCGGTCAGGGTGACTTTCTGCTCGGCCAATGGACGCTTGCGCACCAGGTTGATCGCTGCTGAAGGGTTACCTGCGCCGGTGACCAGACCGGTCGCGCCGCGAACCACCTCAACCCTGTCGAACATCGCGAGGTTAGGCTGTGCACCGACCGACACGCCGTTATAGCCGCTCGGGATGCCGTCGTACATGAGGTTGTCGATGTCGAAGCCGCGTGACGTGTAGGACTGTCGACCTGGGCCGTTGGAGTAATTGAGGAATAACCCCGGAGAGGCTCTGACTACATCGTTGATGCTGGTCATGGCCTGATCGTCCATGCGCTGACGGGTAATGACGGTGACAGCCTGAGGTGTTTCGCGCATGGTCAGCGGCAGCTTGGTGGCTGTCGACATTGCGCCGGTGGTGTACGAACTGGAGCCTTCGGTGGTGCTGCCCAATTGGCTTGAGGTGATTTCGCTGGCGCCCAGTTCTACCGTGGTCGGGCTGGATTGCGCCTGCGCTTCGCTGCTGTCATCGGCCATCGCCGGAGTCAGGGTGGCCATGCAGATGGCCATTGCCAGAAGATTGCGTGACGGGCTGAAACAGTGCAGCGGGGTAGAGCGGGACATGACTAACTTCCTGTTAAAACGATGAGATCAATGCTTATGAGAATTATTAGCATTCATTTTGTCAGGAATTTAAATCACGTAACAGCTTGATACGGAAAATATTTATCAATGATGGCTGGCACATGGCCTGCTCAGGCGGGGTTGTAACAAAGCCAGCCAACAATTTGGCGCGGGACGCCTCGACGCCTTCAAGTGCACAGGCGTATTGCAGGGACAGGGCCTCACGCGTTGTTTTGTAGCCACTCGGAGCGTGTCATTTCCCAAATCTCCTTGAGCATAGGCCCGGAGACGAAATGCCCTTCCTGCGTGTCCACCAGCCGCATGCCTTCGCGCTGTGAAACTTTACGCGACGCTTGGTTGCCCAGCGCTTTGGGGACCTGCATAAGCGGGCGGGCCAACGTCTCAAACCAATAGGCGTTAATGACCTGACACGCTTCGTGTATGTAGCCTTGCCCCTGCCATTGGGGCGCGAGCCAGAAGCCACGGTTGTTACCCGGCTGATCGTACAGGCTGATGCTGCCGATGCTCTGGGTCGGTTCCGCACTCAAGCGGATCATCCAGTGCCACTCACGCCCGGACGCGATCGCAGGAAGCACAACGTCACGTACATAGGTCAGCGCACCGTCAGCCGGATAAGGCCACGGCACACGGCTGTCGAGGTAACGGACCACTTCCCAGTGCGGGAACAACTGCTGGATTGCATGCGCATCACTCAGTTGCAGAGGCGTGAGTATCAGGCGGGGGGTGTGAAGGGCAGGAGGGCATTCCATGGCGCGGGGTCCTTAGCGATCGGTATCAGGTATCTCCTGAACACTTTCGCAGAACCGCAGCGCGCCTGTCGAATGTCAGTTTCTTACGCATGCATACATAGCGAAGGACGTGTGCTAGTGCCCGTACACCGTCTTCAACTGGGCCGCAGTCAACGCATCTTCAAACGGTACGGGCACTGATTTTACCGAACCGTAAAGGTTGCGATAACGCCAGTAACTGCCGTTGTTGGCCAGTTGATAACCACGCTCGACCACACGCTGGCCATCCAGCACATAACGCAAGGTTTCTTGAGCAGCTTCAGGTGGTGCTGGCAGCATCAGGTCGGCGTTCAGCACACGCATCGATTCATCGATGCATTCGTCGAGGACCGCAGTGACTTGCGCCAGATCCAGCGAGCCATCATCAACGCAGCGTTTGCCGCAGCGTCGAATGGGCTGGCTGGTGACTTCGATACGCATGCGGTACAACGCCGAACCGGCAATGTCTTGCACCTGCACCTGATTGATCAGCACAAAACTGCCGCGATCAGGCGTGAGCATCAGCTTCGGCTCGATTACCAAACGTGCGCTGACATTGCCTGCCCCTTGTTTGAGACCGGCGTCCAGCGACGCTTTTTGAAAACGCTGCTGCAACCGCTCCTGCAACGGTATGCCGGCGAGTAGCTCGGCCAGAGGCCGCGACTCATTGGCTGCGGCCTTTTCCGCGTCCCGCTGCAGGCTACCGCTGCCCATCTGAGTGTTGATCAGACTGGCAACGAGCAAGCCCGGCAACCCGACAGCGCCCGAACCTGCGACCAGGTTATGGCTGGAGGACGCGGCTTTTTTCGCGGCTTCGGCGTCGACCACGGTGCTGGCCCCGACAAATGCCTGCGGCAGTTGCATGTCGACTTTGACGCCGTGTGTCTGCACGTAGGACGCCGCGCTCTGAGACTTGAAGCCAGTCTCAGGCGCCGGTTTCTGCGCACAACCGCCGAGCATCAGCAGGGCCAGTGCGGTGGCCGCGATCAGTAAACCTTTCATCATTCGAACGGGGTGATCATGTGCTGACGGCTCGTGTCCATCGCCTGATAGAACGCGTTGGTCAGATTGGTATACGTGGGCTCGTCCCACTCGCCCTGAGCGGCCTGTACAACGGCAAACGGCTTGAACCACAGCAGTTTATTGTCAGCCAGGTCGACCACCATGCCTTGGCCGCCCACCTGAGCCATCGGTACGCTGGTAGGCACGATGCTGTAATAGCTTCGGGTGGCTCCAGTGCCCTGGATGTTGATCAATAGCAAACGATCTACGCCATAAGCTGCCTTGATCGGGCTCAGGTCGCGGATGGTATAGCCCTCGCGGAAACTGATTTCCTTGTAGGTCTTCAGGTCCACTGGTTCGTTGATGCGCTTGGCTTTGTAGCCCTTGGCCTGCAACTTGGCAACGATGGCATCCGGCAGTGTATTGAGGTCACGCACCTGCCATTTTTCGACATTCCCGCTGAGCTTGCTGTTCATGCCGGTGTTAATGGCCAAATCCAGAAGCCCCTGATTGCCGGTCAAGACCAGAGCAGGCTCAGGCACTACGTTGATCGCCACGCCGATAACCGGCTCTTTGGCATCCCAGAATTGCTTATCAAGCGCTACCGGTGGTTGAACGTGGGCGCAACCGGTGAGTGTCAGGCAGGCAAGCAACGTCAGGGCTGCCCAGGTGCGAAGCGTGTAAAAAGACATGAATCAAGTCCCTATGATTAAAAACGATGCTGTCTGTGTCGGCAGCAGTGTTGATAACAGTAGTGGCACTTTGATATTTTTTTGCGTGATGGTGATTGCTGACCCTCTCAGCTCCCACGGGTAAGGTGTGACCCGCGATTGTGGCGACGTCGTGGGTCCGGCCGGGCGACGTTCTGCTTTAGCGGGAAAACGGTATCCCTGACAGTCTCGACGTGAAAGCGAGAGAAGCTTTCTTTCAATTACTTTTTCAAAATATTTCGTCACGAACTTCAGTGAACTAACGCTCTTGCAAGACGATCCTTTTCTTTGCGCAGTCAGCGCGATCCTGTCTGCCAGTGCATCTGCGCTGAGTATCAGGCCGGATCGTTCAACGATAAGGAGCCGCCGTGACCGTTACCACTCAACCCTTATACCGGACCACTCCAAGTCCGCTTCATGCGATCTTGCTAGGCGGTACCGTCCCGCTGTTTCTCGGTGCTTTGCTGAGTGACATTGCTTACGCCCAGACCTACCAGATTCAATGGGCCAACTTTGCCTCGTGGCTGATCGCCGGAGGTCTGCTGTTCTGTGGCCTGGCGTTGTTGTTTGCGCTGGTCAATCTGATCCGTGCGGACCATAAGGCAGGGCGTCCTGTTGCGTATTTCCTGCTACTGCTCGCCACTTGGGCGTTGGGTCTGCTGAACGCGTTTGAGCATGCGAAAGACGCTTGGGCGATGATGCCCACGGGTCTGATTTTGTCGGTCGTCGTGACACTGTTGTCCGTTATTGCTGCATGGACCGGCCTCACCAATCTGCGTTCAGGAGGTGCGGAATGAAGCATTCAGGCGCACTGACTCTTATCAGCGTGGCATTGTTGTTGAGTGCTTGTGGTGGCGACGGAGAAAGCACTCAGGCACGTGGTCCGGATCCGAAGTTGCCCGAGCCGCAACGCACGCTTTTGCCCAGCATGAAGATCGCTGAGCCTGTGGCATGGGGTGATCAGAAGCCCACCGTTCCCGAGGGCTTCAGCATCAGCGCAATTGCGACTGACCTGAGGATTCCGCGGCAGACGCTGGTCCTGCCCAACGGCGATATTCTGGTTGCAGAAGGGCGTGGCGGCAGTGCAGCCAAGCTCAAGCCCAAGGATGTGATCGCCAGCGTGATCAAGGCAAAGGGCAACACGCAGGTTAAAGGCGGCAACCGTCTGACCTTGTTGCGGGATGCCGATGGCGACGGCGCTTATGAGTTGAAGACGGTCTTTGCTGAAAACCTCAACGCGCCGTATGGCCTGGCGTTTGCCGATGGCAAGCTGTACGTGGCCAATCAGGATGCACTGGTCCGCTTCGATTATCAGGACGGCCAGACCAAAGCCAGTGGCGCGCCGACCACGATCACTGAGCTGCCTTCGCAGATCAACCATCACTGGACCAAAGCACTGACGGTCAGCGAGGACGGGCGCACCCTGTATGTGGGCATCGGCTCGAACAGCAACGTCACCGAGCGTGGCATGGAAGTCGAGATTGATCGGGCGATGGTCTGGCAAATCGATGCCGAGACAGGCGCGCACAAGCCATATGCAACGGGCCTGCGGAACCCGACAGCGTTGACCATTCAGCCCGAAACCGGGCAGTTGTGGACGGTGGTCAATGAGCGTGACGAGCTGGGGCCTGATCTGGTTCCGGATTATCTGACTTCGGTGAAGGAGGGCGGTTTCTACGGCTGGCCTTACAGCTATTGGGGCCAGAATGTTGACTCTCGCGCGCAGCCGCAGAATCCGGACAAGGTTGCCTCGGCGATCAAACCTGATTACAGCCTGGGTTCGCACGTGGCCGCACTGGGTGTCGACTTTTCCATCCCGGCCATGGGTGATAAATTCGCCAACGGCGTATTTGTTGGCGAGCATGGCAGCTGGAACCGTCCCAATCCGGTGGGTTACAAGGTGATTTTCGTGCCGTTCAACGACGGTCGTCCTGCAGGTGAGCCGGTTGATTTCGCGACGGGCTTCCGTGGCGCTGACGGCAAAACCCGCGGTCGACCTGTCGGGGTCACGGTGGACCCGAAAGGTGCGCTGATCATTGCTGACGACCTCGCCAATACGGTCTGGCGAGTGACGCGTAACCGTTGAGCCTGGTGCCCCGAGGTGGATGATCGCCTCGGGGCGTTTCTGCACGGTCACCCAGCAAATAATTGATCTGTAGGAGTGAGCGTGCTCGCGCGGGCGTCCGGTGAGACGCTATCGTCGTAACCTATCTATCGCTATCGCGACCAAGCTCACTCCTACAGAAAAAATTATTTAATTCAGATAGTTATTTTATGTTTGATGAGAGCCGCCGATTCGAGTTTGCTGCGCGACACTGCTATGCAATTCTCGAAGAAGTCGCCATCAACTCAATACTTCCAGGTCACCGAAGCCGTCAGGTTCCTTGGTGCACCATAGTTAGTGGAGCCCGCCGATTGATACAGCGAAAGCAGGTACTTCTGATCGGTGACGTTATTCAGGTTCAATGACGTGCTCCAGTGTTCATCGAAGTCGTAGCTGCCCATCAGGTCGACCAGCGCGTAGGCCTCTTGCTTGACCCTGCTGTTGGTGTCGACTTCAGTCCCGCTTTGCCACTGGATGCGAGTCCCGACCCTGGCCTGGGGCATGCCGGGTAGCCGGTAGGTCAGGCTGCCGCGCAAGACGTGGTCAGGGATGTACTTGCGTGCTTCATCACCATCCGCGTCTTCGATCCGTACAAAGGTATAGCCCGCAGCCAGTTCCAGGCCTGGCAATGCCTCGCCGGAAGCTTGCAGCTCGACACCACGGCTTTTGAAGTCGGCACCTCGATAAACGTATTGGCCATTCACGATCTGACCGGTGAGTTCAGCAACGTTTTGCTGATCGGTTTTGAACACCGCTGCGGTGACGGTCAGTCGCTCTTCGAGCAGGCGTCCTTTCACGCCGACTTCAGTGCTTTTACCCTCTAGAGGCTCGATAACTCCGCCACTGGTGCTGCGCACGTATTGTGGCTTGAAGATCTCGGTCCAGCTGGTATAGAGACTCCATTGCGGGGTGAGGTCATACACCAGACCGGTGTAAGGCGTCACTTTGCCGTGCACCCGGGTATCGTGCGGCGCTCCATAGCCAGCACCTTCGCCATCGGCACTGAGCATGCGGGCTCCGGCAATCCAGTGCAGATCATCGGCGAGGCTGAACCGTGCACCGGCGAACAGGCTTTTCTGACGGTCGCTGAAGAGCTGGGTGTTCAGGTCGTTGGTAAAGTCAAAGGCCGGTTGCACCACGGTGCCCGCCAGGGCGTCCGCAAGGCTGGCGTTGATAAAGCCAGCCGCATCCCGATAGTGGCCGCGCTCCTTATGACGAGTGCGGCCGTAGTTGGCACCGACCGTCAACTCATGTTCGCGCCCCAGAAAATTGAATGGCCCGGACAACTGAGCCTCGCCGATAACCTGGTGTTCGGTACTGGTGGTGCGGTTGACGTAGGCAAAAACGTCAGTCGCCGTCGCCGGGATGGCGTACAGCATCTTTGTGTCCTGATGCTGGCTAACGCCGGTCAGGGTGATCTTGCTGTGCCAGCCGTTATCGAATTCGTGGGTCAGCTCGGCGAAGGCGCGTTTGGTGTGGATGTCCCAGTAGGTCCAGGGTTGACCGATGCTGGAGCTGCGGCTGCTGTAATGAATGCGATTGCCCGCGAAATCGGCGATGGGCAGGGCGCCCCAGGTGCTGCCGTTCGAATAGCTGTCTTGCTGGGAAAAGCCTACGGTCAGCGTGTCGGCGTCCGACAGGTCGAATGCCAGCAGACCTGCCGCCACATTGACCTCGTGGCTGTATTGGTCGAGATAGGAATTGCCTTTGTCGTGTGCCGTGATGAAGCGGCCGCGCACATTGCCGCTATCTGTCAGCGGGCCGGAGACATCCAGGCCCAGGCGACGGTTGTCCCAGGAACCGGCACTGGCGTCGATTTTCGCCTGAAATGTATCGGTAGGGCGCTTGCGGACGAAATTCACTGTTGCCGACGGGTTGCCTGCACCACTCATGAGCCCGTTGGCACCGTGCAATACATCGATCTGTTCGAACTCGGTCATGTCCTGATCGCCGAGCAGCACGCCGCCGGAGAACGGCATGCCCATGCCGTCATATTCGAAGTTATCGATCGTGAAACCGCGAGAGGTAAAGGCCGTGCGGTCAGTCTCGAATTGTTCGACGGTGACTGACGGCGCGCTGCGCAAGGCTTCTTTGACGCTGTTGAGCTGGAAGTCGTCCATTTGCTCGCGGGTCACAACAGTCACCGCTTGCGGCGTTTCCTTGTCGCTCAGGCCCAGCCGTGTGGTGCTGGAAACCGGCTTGCCCTGATAGCCCACACTCTGGAGAGAGTCTTGTGTGCTGCGCGACTGAATCTGCGTGGCGGGCAGGTTCATTTCGTTGGCGACGTCAGGGCGGGCAACGGGCACCAGGTATACCGTTACCGCGTCGGTACGGGCGAAACTATAACCGCTGCCTTGCAGCAGGCTCGCCAATCCCTCTTCGGCCGAGTAGCTGCCAACCACTGCACTGCTGCGCAAACTGGCATCGAGGTTGCCATCGAGCAGGACGTTTTGCCCGGTTTGCTGGCTAAACACCAACAGGGCCTGACGCAACTGTTGCGCCGGAATGTTGAGTGACAGCTTGTCCATGGTGCTGCCAGCGCTGTTGCCTGGCGCAGCATGCGCCTGAACGGCCCCTACGAGCAGCGTGCAGGCGAGTACTGCGCCATGGGCGCCCAGTCGCCATTGCGCGCCGTTTTTGCGTTCAGGATTGTGGTGCTTTGCCATTCAGGTTGTTCCCTATGAGATGCGCACGGATATGCGAACAGCTATCAGTCACATCTAAGACGGATGACCTTTGGCAATACCTGAAGGTGTTTTGAAAAATTTATCGCAGGTTTCTGCCGGGGGCAGAGATTGATGATTGGAAAAGTATTTTGGGGGCCGGCTGCCACCGTGAGGGCGGTATTTCTACCGACCTGTTTTCGGTAACTGTGCCGACCTCTTCCCGGCTGAAGCCGGTCCCTCGTCAGGCCGCATGAATGACGGTCACCAGATCGGTGTACGTCGTCATGCGTACTGAGAGGGCCTTGGAAAGAACATCAAGCATTTGCTCAGGCCGATTCAGATTGAGGATCAGGCTGACTCGTCGTGCTGCAAGCTGCTGGTCAGCGATGAATATTTTGCCTTCGCGCCATCGTTGAAGCTCACTGACGACCGCGCTTAACGGCTTGTCGAAGAACACCAGCCGACCGCTACGCCAGGCGAGGACCTGGTCCAGTTCCGCGCGCTGAATAGCGCCCGTTTGATTGGCGCTGAACCGTAATGACAGGCCCTCTCCCAGATCTGTTTGCTGGCTCGATGTGACCACGCGTACCGTATGCCGACTCACCGTCAGCATCGTTGTTGTGCTGTCGCATGACACGCAGAGCTCGCTGTCGTTAGTCAGAATCTGGCCCGCATCGGTTCTGATCGAGAGTTCACCCGCAGTACTGGGCACGACGTTGAAAAATGCCTCGCCTTGCAGCAATTCCACGGCACGCTGTGTTGGGGAAATGTTCAGATTCAGCGCGGTGTTGCCCGCGAGTTCAACGGTGGACCCGTCAGCCAGACGCACCGTTCGCCGCTCACCTACCGCGGTTCGCACGTCTGCAAAAGGTGATGCTGCGCCTTTGAGCCAGAACGTCGTTGCGCTCGTGCTGACCGCCGCCGCACAGGCTGCGACGCCCAAACCGACAAAGCGGCGCCGGGATAACCGGGCGCTGACTGCAGGCGGATTCGGTTGGATGAGAAGGGCAGAGGCGGCCCATAAACTTTCCAGTTGCGCATACGCCTGTGCATGCAGGGGATCAGCCTCAAGCCACTTTGCCAACGCCTTTCGCTCGGCGGCTGTGGGTGATCCGCCATGCATCAACGCAAACCACGTGCTGGCCTGATGGCTGACGTCATCAGGCTGCGCAGCGGACGGGTGAAGAATCGGAGGTTCAACGCTCATAGGTCAATCAATTCAAGGCAGGACTGTGCTGGCGCCAGATTGTAATCCAGCATGAGGGCGTAAGTCCGCTGCCCGGTCGTCTGCTCACTCGGGTTCAAGCCATTGAAGGCGATCACTCGGACATCCCTAACTTCAACAAGTCCAGGGCTCTGACCATGCGGCTGAAAGCGGTTTTCGAAGAAATCCCGAGGCGTTCACCGATCTCGACGTAGGTCAGGCCTTCAACCCGCACCATCAAAAATACCTCACGACAAGGCTCAGGCATGTTCTGAATCACGTCGTTCAAGGCTGACAGTTGCTGATTTGCGATGGCGGCTTGTTCAAGTGTCGGCGTTTGCGGTTCGGCGTCGTTCATCTCCTGCTGTTCGAGCGGCTCGACCTTTCGATGCTCCTGGCGTCGGGTGTGGTCGATAAACAGATTGCGAGCACTGGAGAACAGGTAAGCGCGGAAGTTTTCTATGCGCGTACGGCTCATCTGTTCGGACAGCCGGATGAAGGTGTCCTGAGTCAGGTCGGCAGCAGTCTCTTTGCAGCGCAAGCGACGATCCAGGTAAGCCTGAATTTCTCCGCGATGGGCGAGATATAACGCCTTGAGATCTGAGCCGGACATGAAGCCACCTTAACTGGCATGGGAGCAAGCGCGGCAAAATATCACAAATGAGAATCATTTGCTCTAGTTGGCAAGTATCGTCAGGTACGGCCAGGCTTAGCTACGAACTGATGAGCTCCCGCACGCGTAAAGTGAGGGTGTCAATCGCAAAGGGTTTGGTCAGCACCTGCATGCCGGGGCCTAACTGCTCGTCGCCAATGGCCGCGTTTTCTGCGTATCCGGTGATGAACAGGGTTTTCAGCGCAGGCCTGACCTCGCGCCCTGCATCGGCCATCTGCCTGCCGTTCATGCCCCCCGGTAGCCCGACATCGGTTATCAGCAGGTCGATGTGGACATCGGAGCGCAGTACTTTGAGCCCGGCGACGCTGTCACCTGCCTCAATGATTCGATAGTTGAGCTCGCTCAGCACGTCCATGAGCAACATACGAACCGTTGGTTCGTCATCGACGATCAGAATGGTCTCGCCGAAATCTGCTGACGGTATTGAAGTCTTGTCTGCTTCGCTAGCATCCTCGGCGGCCTCGCCATCGTAACGCGGCAGGTAAATGCCAATAGTCGTACCCACACCCACCTGCGAGTGGATACGCACCTGGCCACCTGACTGCTTGGCGAATCCATAGATCATTGACAGGCCCAGGCCGGTGCCTTGACCAATCGGTTTGGTGGTGAAGAAGGGGTCGAACGCTTTGGCGATGACTTCTGGCGGCATGCCGGTCCCGGTGTCTGTGACAGTCAGTGCCAGATACTGACCCTCAGGCATTTCGTTCGCGCGGGCCGTGTCATGGTCCATCGTCATATTGGCTGTTTCGATTCTGATGCATCCGCCGTCCGGCATCGCATCACGGGCATTGATGCACAGATTGAGAAGGGCATTTTCAAGCTGACTGGCGTCCACCAGGGTGGGCCATACGCTCGCTGCACCGACGGTTTCCAGGGCGATGCCCGGGCCGACAGTACGTTTGATGAGTTCGCCCATGCCTTCCATCAGCCTGTTTACATCGGTCGGTCGCGGATCGAGGGTTTGCCTGCGGGAAAACGCAAGAAGGCGGTGAGTCAACGCTGCTGCGCGTTTTGCTGCACCCTGCGCAGTCGTGATGTACTTCTCTGTTTCCGTCCAGCGACCCTGAGCGATTCGGGTACCCATCAACTCCAGAGCCCCGGAAATACCGGCCAGCAAATTGTTGAAATCGTGCGCCAGGCCGCCCGTCAACTGGCCGACAGCCTCCATCTTCTGCGACTGCCGCAGTTTCTCTTCCGCCTGCATCAGTTCGACGGTGCGTTCTGCCACACGTTGTTCCAGTGTTTCGTTGAGCGCACGCAGGGCTGCGGTTGCGCGGTCGCGTTCGGCCTCTATGGAGCGTCGTCGTTCCACGTCGATCACCACGCCTGGCAGGCTGAGCGGGCTGCCGTCTTCGGCCAGATCAACCCGTCCGTTCGCCTCGATCCAGTAGTACCGACCATCTGCGCGACGCACGCGGTATTGGTGGGCATAAGCCCCACCCCTGATGGTGGCCTCCTTGATTGCCTGCTCCAGTGCTTCCTTGTCTTCAGGGTGAACGGTCGCGACGACCTGTTCCATACTCAACCCTTCAAGGCCCAGCTCAGGATCAATGCCAAAGGCCCGAGAGAAAGCTTCGTCGATGGTGAAACGGTCGTCGGGAATGCTCCAGTGCCACGTACCGATAATTGCACCCGCCGCGAGCGCCAGTTGCACGCGCTCCACGTTTTGCCGCGCTACGGCCTCGCTGATGCGTAGACGTTCCTGCGCATTGCGCCGTTCGGTGACGTCACTGAAGATGATCGCGATCTGTCGATCGGCCAGATTGCCGACGCTAACGGCGCGAACGTCAAACCAGCGCTTGAACGCTTCGGCATAGTTTTCGAACGTGGCGGGTTCGCCGGTTTTTGCGACATGCCCGTAGGTTTCAAACCAGAAGCGTTCTAGATCCGGGGCAAACTCGGTCACCCACTTGCCGCGCAGGTTGACCCCGGCCTGGCGTTCGAAAGCGGGGTTTGCTTCGACAAACCGGTAATCGACAGGTTGGTCGTCGGCATCGAACTTCACCTGAACAATGGCAAAGGCCGACTCGACCGTCTCGAGGATCTTGCGGAAGCGTTCCTCGCTCTGGCGCAAGGCGGTTTCTGCAGTGCGCATCCGTGACAGGTCAAGCATGGCACCGATCATGCGCACTGCCTGGCCCTCGGCGTTGCGGATCACGTGCCCACGGTCCAGAACATCGGCGTAGGAGCCGTCCCGACGCTGAAAACGGTATTCTTCTGTCCAGCCGCTGCCAGTGCTGTCGATCAAGGCATGGATCGAGTTATAGATGCGCGGCTGGTCGTCGGGATGAATCTGGGCAATCCACCACTCACCCGAGGTGTCGATTGACCCCAGTGGATGCCCGTAGGCTTCCTCCAGCGCTTCGTTCCAAAGCACATGGTTGGCTTGCAAGTCCCAGTCCCAGATCGCATCGTTGGTGGCTTTCGCTGCCAGGCGATAGCGCTCCTGGGTTTCTTCGATGGCGACGCCTGCGAGGTGCTCGCTGGTGCGATCACGCAGTATTTTGACGAAGCCAAGGTGAACGTTGTCGTCGTCATAGAGCGGCATCATCTCACCAGATGCCCAGAAACGTTGATGACCTTTGCGCAGATGCCAGCGTTCATCCAGCGCACGACCTTCCTGAAGGGCGTGGCGCATCTCCCGTTCGATCTGGCCGCTGACCCGGTCCGTTTCGGTGAAGAACCGTTCGGCCGTCTGGCCAAGCATTTCTTCGCTGGCCCAGCCCAGGACCAACTCGGCACCGGGGTTCCAGTCGGTAATAACACCGGCAGGATTGGTCACGATCATGGCGATATCGATAGCGCTTTCGAAGATTGCTTGCTGGCGCGTTTCGCTGTTGGCAACCGTTGCCTGGTCGGCCTCTGGCTCAGGGGATGAATTGCCTGATGCGGCATGAGTGGTGCTCGGTTCAGCCTGCTGCGGTGGGTCGATGCCTGCGTCTTCAAGGGCTTTGCGCAAGCGCACGACTTCAGCCTCAAGCTGTTCTCGAGTCAGGTCTTTCAACGGTTTATCCACTTTCGCATTGTTGTTCCCAGGTCACCGTATCAGATGCAGAAGCATTGGCCGTTTGCACGGCCAAACCCGCAGCGCTGCCACTCTTGGCCCTGCGCCTGCGTTCACTGGAAGGACTGCATGGATAAGGCCGCGAATCCGTTTATGACCGGTACACCCTTCGGTCGGTTCCAGGCCTGCCATGAATGACTGAAACCTGTGATATCGGGCCGCAATAGAGTGCGTCTTACGCGCGATCCGGGAGAGGGACCGTAGAACGAAAAAACGCCGCTTTCTCTGTATCGAGAAAAGCGGCGTTTTCTTTAGACGAATAAGCAGTGCTGCATGATTCGTCTACTCAATGCTGAACAAACCTGCGCACTTTTTATTGTGCGTTTTTCAGCTTGATCACGTCACCGGAGATAGTGGTGGTGTAACCGCTCAGGATCCAGGCCCAGAACCAGTTTTCCTGGACTTGGGTGTTGATCATCGCATCGCCGCCTTTAGCGTTGATCGCGGAAGTCTGGGCGCGTACGAAGCGGCTGTTCTGGCGAATAGGGATAATGCCGAACAACATCAGGCCGGTGGCGCTTGCCTCACTGTGACCCAGTACGGTGTATTGGTTGCTGTCATAGTGCGGGGATTTGATGGCGGTACCGGTGCAACCTGCCAGGGCGAGACCGAGAACGGCAGATGCGGCAACTTTACTGATGTACTTCATTGAAAACTCCATAGCCTAGAATCCCGGGATCCAATTTCGCGGGGGCGACACTCTAACCGCACCTCTTACAGATTGGAACGATCCTTCCTACAGAGAGCGAGGCCATGTAAACATTTACAGCTCTTCATGGGGGCGACCTGGTCGCCCCGGGCTGCCGCTAATTTGCCTGGAGGGACTCGCGAATCCCTGCGGTTTGATCGACCAGCCGAACACTGTCGCGCCCTTCACGTTTTGAGGTGTACAGCGCAGCATCGCCTTGTTCGATCAACGCCGCGAGGCTGACGGGCGGTTGGTCAAACAGGTTCGCGCCGATGCTTAACGTCACCGCCTGGGGCGTGTTGAACGTTTGTGAAGTAGCGTTATGAAACTGGCTGCGCAGCGCATTGCCCAGTTCAAGAATGCGGTCACGAGAAGCGTTATTGAGCAGAATGACGAACTCGTCACCGCCCAGTCGTGCTGCCAGGGAGCCTTGGGGCAGGTTTGAGCGGATCATCTCACTCAGCGTAATGAGCAAGCGGTCGCCAGCGGTGTGGCCGAACAGGTCGTTAACCAGTTTGAAGTTATCGATATCGATCAGCAGCAAAGCGCCGGGTCGAGTGCTTGTAACTTGATCCAGCAGCCGCTGTGCCCGTACTTCAAGGGCGCGGCGGTTGTACAGGGCGGTCAAAGGGTCGCGGGCGGCCAGCCGGGCGATGCGCATTTCCCGGCGATAGCGCTCAGTCCCGGTCATGGAGAGTGCAATAAGCATGATCGCCATCGCCCCTTCAACCAGTGATATCTGAATGATCTCGCCGCGAAACGCCGCAAGGTCGATCAACGTGCCTGGTACCAGAGGCGGTATCGCCTTGGCCACATAGAACAGGCCATGAATGAGCAGCACATAACGCAGTTGTACCGCCCCGACACTGAGTGATCTGCCGTGGGGGCGCAGGAGCAAGCTGGCTCTTAGCGTGAGCAGGGCCACCAGCAGTGAGTTGGCCACCAGCATGACTTTCGACCACGCCGGATCGCTTGGTAACAAAAGCAGGGCTAGCCAGGCGACGGGGATCAACAACCAGGCGCGCGACAGGCGTACTTCGGTAAAACGCGCCACACCCGCCAGAAAAAGCCAGTGCGCCGCCACCAGCAAGCCGTTGGCAAACCAGATGCCGATCAACAAAAAACCGCTCATGCGCAGCAGGGCGAGGGTGGAACCGATGCTGATCGTCGCAAAACCGGCGCTCCAGTAGAGCAGCGAGGATTCACGAACGCTGCGCCATTCGACCGCTAGGTACAAGGCAGCGGCCGCCGCAAGGGCGATGGTAAGGATGAGCAGCGTGGGTGGGTCGAGCGCCATGGACTGACTGGCCTTTCTGGTGAGCGATAAAGGGCGGGATTGTAAGCGTTCGGACGGATTTTTCAGAGCGCTACTGTCGGGTATTGGGCGGTTGCTGGACCAGTGGTGCCATCATCGTGAATTTCCGGGGCCTACAGGTCTCTACAGGAAAGGCGTCGGTAAGGCTGGACGCTGCCCCAATGGCCGTGCGCACCTTATGGAATCAGACCGGGAGAGCTTGATGACCACCACTTTCAAGAGCGGCGATGCCGTCAGCTGGAACTCAGAGGCGGGTGAAATCCATGGCAAGGTGACCAAGGTCCACGTCAAGGATGTTGAATTCATGGGCAAACATCGGCCCGCGTCGAAAGAGCATCCGCAATATGAGGTCAAAAGCGACAAGACTGGCCATCTGGCAATGCATCACGGCAGCGCGCTTAGCCGTCGGTGAGGTGAGATGTCAGATCCAGTATCAGGCGGCCAGTCCCACGAAAGCCCATTATCCAGCAGGTTATGTTTTGTCTGACTGAAGTGGTTGATGCCGGGAATGACCTGACCTTGACGCTGCGACTAGAGGCCGAGCCGTTGCTTGAGTTCGGCCTCATTCCAGACGCCGCTGGCCGGTCCTCCTGGCAGACCTTCGTTGGCTCGGGCCAGCGGCAGCATCACTGGAGTGAACCCTGCGTCGCGCACCAGTCTGGCACCCACCTCGCGGGCCTTGGCGTCATCGGCAAAGGTCGGGATCGCCTTGTTCTTGCCCGACTGGCTCTCCATGGCCGCGTAACCGATGGCGTTGAAGGCCCGAACCAGATGCACGTTCGGCAGATACTCCCGGTCGGCTGATGCCACACCTTGGTCAAGCGCTTTGCGTCCTGTGTCTCCATCGCGGCCGCTGAAGGGGTTGCTGGCGCTGAGCACGACTTTGCCGTTCAGTTTGTCCTTCAGTTGTTCTGAAAGCGTCGGCATTGCTCCATACGGAACCGTCAAGACGATCACATCACCCCATGCGGCAGCATCACTGACCGAACCCGCTCGTGTGTTGGGGCCTGCGGTCTTCACCAGGTCGGTAAGTTCTGTGGGGTGCCGTGAGGAAAACATTACCGAATGGCCTGCTTTGGCCCACAGCGTGCCCAGCGTTCCACCGACGTTACCTGCACCGATCACGCTGATCTTGAGGGGCTCGGCCAGCACCTGGCTACTGAACAGGACAAGACCTGCAAACGCTGACAAAAGGTGTCTGAACATGTTCTCTACTCCGGTTTGGAAAAGTCATTTATCCACCCTAGTAGAGGCAGCCGCCAAACGAAAGCTCACATGAGTCCAGCGCCGTTGTGCAGCCGAGCTTTACGCGCAGGGCCTTGCCACTTCACGTGCAGCCATCGGCCGCGCCAGGCTCAGCAACCCCAGTAATGCCAGTCCCGCGCCTACCCACAATGGGGCTCGCAGGCCATAACCGGCATCGATGGCGGTGCCGCCGCCCCAACTGCCCAATGCCAGGCCAGCCGTGATCACCGACGTATGCAGGGTGTTCACCAATGCACCGGGCTCTGCGGCTTTCATCACTCGCGCGACCATCGCCGGATTCAGCGCCACGCCCGTCAGGCCCAGTGTGATAAAGCAGGTCAGGTTCAACCAGAGGTGATCGCCCGCCAACGCAAAGCCGCTTAACGCCAGTACCAGCAAAAGCAGGCCCCAGCCCAGTGCGGGAAGGGTGTAGCGATCCGCAATGCGGCCCACAACCATGTTCCCCAGCAAGTTAGCGACGCCATACAAGGCCAGTAAGGGCGCCACGTGGCCTGGCGCGATGCCGACTTCTTCAATCAGGATCGGGGTGCAATAACTGAATGCGGCAAAGGTGGCGCCGATAATCAGCCCGCTGGTGATATAGGCGGCCCACAGGCTGCGGTTTTTCAAGGCGTCCCATTGACGGCTCAGTGCCGGTTCGCTGCCGGCTTCGCTGACGGGCAAACGTACTGCGGCCAATACGCTGCAGATCAGCGCCAGCAACACGACCAGCCACGAACTGGCTCGCCAGCCAAAATGCTGCTCGACCCAAGCGGTCAATGGCACGCCGGCAACCGGCGAAAGCATCAATCCTGCCAGCACCACTGAAACCGCTCTGCCGCGGAACTGCGGCGCAACCAATCCGGCACAGACGGTCATGCACAGCCCGATACAGGCGGCGCTGGACACACCCATGAGAATTCGCGCCAGGGCCAGCACCGTGTAGCTCGCCGCCATGGCGGCCAGAATACCGGCAGCCACATAGACCGCCAGTAGCCCCACCAATGCGCGCTTGTTGCTGATGCCTCGGCTCAGCAATAACACCGTGACCGGAGGCCCACCCAATGCCATGCCCAAGGCATAGAACGCAATGAGATTACCCACTTGCGCCAGACTGACCGAAAAGGCATCGGCCAAGGCTGGCATCATCCCGGCAACCATGAATTCGGCAGTTACCAGAGAGAAAATCGTCAACCCCAGCAGGTAGACGGTGGAGGGCAGTTTGGCGTGGGCGGTCATGGGCGTCTCAGGTATTCACAAAGGCCGCTACCCTAGGGATTGTTGATCAAATGGTCAAATAACCGTTGGGCATAGGCTCATGCTTTGGCGTCCAGATAGAGCGTGGCCCTTGTTAGACGTCTGCCAGGGTTCCCTTTAATAGCAAGTGCTCAACCTCTGGCGTGCGCTGGTTGATGGCTCCCAGATAATCGATCAGTTCTGCCGCCCGGCTGCCGCGCAAGCCTGCCGTCGTGAGGTTGCCGTCACGTACATAGGTGTAGAGCCCGGACACGGCGAAGGCTTTCAGTTGGGCAATGTGTTTGCCTTGGGCTTGCAGTGTGGCCGTGAATAACGGGCTGTCGAAAAAACGGCGTCGGGCCAGCGGGCTTTCGAACGCTATCTCCATGATTGCAAGCTCCGCCCGCGCGGGCACCGCGTGATGAGCGACGTTGGGTGCAGGTGGGTGCATGCCGTCGTTGTTGAACGGTTGGCACAGGTGCATGGTTAGTTTCAGCACCTCATCGGCACGAGCCAATGCCTTGGCCAGATCGTTGCTCAAGTAGTCGTGCAATTGCGCGAGACTGGTGCGAGGACTGAAGTGTACATGGATGCGATCCAGGCAATCCCGACCGTTGAACCTGTCATCGTTCAGGCGGTTAACCAGAGTCGTCGAACCTTTCGGCAAATCGTAGGCGAGGGTTTCCTCGAACATGTTCTGTTCGTCAGAGAAGAGTATCGAGCTGGCTTGCTGAAACTGCTTCTGGTCCTGGGCTGAAGCGAAGCCGATCTCGACTCCGCCATCCAGTTCGTAATCGGCTATTTCCTCAACGTCATCGGCCAACGGCCAAAGGTGAGCGTCCTGATTTCGGGAAAAGTGGTGCTGGATATACAAACCGAGCCCGGGCAGTCGGGAGCAGAGCGGGCCATGCACATCGCGCCAGTAGGTGGCGAAGATTTCATGTGGCACGCGCTCGCGTCGTTTCACGGTGGTATAGCTGTTGATCTCGATCATGATTCACCTCAAGCAGGAAAATATTCGCATGAAGGTGAGAGTGGGCCTGTTTTCAGTCGTTCGGTTTATCTTCAGGTAAGTGACGCCCCGGTCCTCCCAGCGGTGTGTCGGTTGGCAGACGTACTTGCAGGCCGTTACTGAATCTCGCAAAGTCCGCTTTTGCGCTTCCTTTTATGGCGTATTGCCGGGAAACCCTACCTTGAATCGTCTCGATCATATCCAGCTCATGGCCGCTTATAACCAGTGGATGAACGACAAGCTGTCTGTCGCTGCTGCCAGCCTGCCCGAAGAGGCGTTGAGCGCGGACCGCAATGCATTCTTCGGTTCAATCATGGGCACGCTGAACCATCTGCTGGTGGGCGATACCGTTTGGCTCAAACGCTTCGCACGGCATCCGGCAGGGTTTCCGGCGCTGGATGTAGTGCGTGCTCTGCCTGATCCCAAAGCCTTGAATGAGCAGGTCTATAGCAACCTGGCTGAACTGGCGGTGCAGCGCACACGGGTTGATCAGGCAATCATCGAGTGGGCCGCCGGGTTGCGGGAGGCCGATCTTGATGCGGTGCTGGGCTACACCAATACTGCGGGCATTCCGGCAGCACGTGATTTTTATGGATTGTTGATTCACTTCTTCAATCATCAGACCCACCACCGCGGGCAGGCGACGACACTGCTGACGCAGGCGGGCGTTGATGTCGGTTCTACCGATCTGTTGGGGCTGATTCCGGATATTGGCTGACACGCTGGCTCGCCGAGTACGTTGTCGGTGGACGGCATAAGGCCATTCAGCTAATTTTGCGCGGTCGTCAATAAGGCACCGTTGTGGTGCGACGGATCCACGACCCTCATTATTAAAGGACTGAAACCTGCCAATGAAACTCTCTGCTTTGATTCTTCCTGCCATCGCGCTGTTTACAGCTGCCAATGCTTCAGCCGCCACAGACTCGCTGGCTGATTTCTTGAGCTGCGGCACCCAGTCGTTCCCGGTGGTTACGCAAGCACCGTTCAAGTCGCTGGTTGCCAGCAAGCAGGAAAACGGCCATATCACCCTGCAGGGCGGCATCAAGACCGAGATGGGCCAGCGCTGGATCTTCGATAAGCCGGTGGTGGTTGGCGATCTGTCCTTGACCGGCTTCTACGCCGAGGACATGGATCTTATGGGCTCGCGCATCATCAGTTGGGGGTTCTATGTTCAGCAGTCGCCTGAGCAAGTCGTAGCGTCTCTGAAGAAAAAGCACTCTCTGGAGCTGTTGTCGACCAATGGTGTTTTTGCCCGTCCGGAAATCTGGTCCGAGAAACAGTCGAAATGGCTCCCCGAGACCTCAGGTGACACCGCTGGCAAGCTGGTCACCGACACCTCCGAGCGGGTCCTGATAGTCGAGCCTGCGTCTGCCGACCTGACCGGGGACAGCAAGGGCATGTTGACGTGTTCTATCCAGGGAAAAGTCAGCGAAGCGGCGTTGAAGTCGAGCCGTCCAGATCTGCTTTAAAATCACCTGATGTCTGGCAGGCCGTCATGCAGGTTCAGGTGGCGGCTTGATGATCAACTGAGCCATCTTGAATTTCCGCTTCTGAGCGGTTGTTTGAACATCTCCACTACTCTTACCTTTGTTCAGCAATGCATGAACGCTGTAAACACCCACCGCAGAATAAAAAACACACGGAGCACCCTACAGCAGCGCGAGCTGCATGCGGCGCTCTACGACAGGGAACTCGGTGCCTCGACAGACGCTCGTAGTAACCGGATTAACCAAGACTGGCCTTGTCACCGACATCAAGGCCACTCGAAGTCAGTCGATAGCTTGAACATAAACCCAATTTGATTCGCACTGCTCGCTTGGATGCATCGCACTAATGAGGCTGCTTGATGAATACCCTATCGGCGAGTGATCGTGCGCAACTGTTGCGTGAAACCACCGCGCAGTTCTGGCAGCACATCGTGCCTATTGTGCAAATCGCTTTCTGTATTCACCTCATATTGTTCGTACTGTTCTGTGCACTGAAAGTACCTTCCCTAGCTGTGGGTAACGGTCTGAGCATTCTGGCTTATGTGGTCTGTCTCAAGGCCATCCGTGCGGGGCGCTACAGCTTTGCCGGGATGGTGATGAGCGTGGAAATCATCCTGCACGCGTTGTTGGCGACATGGGTGCTGGGGTGGAACAGCAACTTTTACTTCTATCTTTACTGCGTGATTCCGATTATCGCGTTCAGTTTTCAAAGTGCGCGCCGCCCACGGTTACTGCTGAACCTGGCCATTCTCGTCGTCTCGGTAGGTGGCTTCGCGCTGCGTGGGCAGATGGGCATCGATTCTGGTGTGGCGCCGCAGTTGCTCGAGGTGTTCGGTATCGTCAATGTCCTGACCGCCATTGGCGTGCTATTGCACGGCACCGCGTTGTCTGTGCGCTTTACGCGGTCTATGCAACTGAACCTGTTTCACACTGCCAACCGCGACAGCCTGACCAACCTCTATACCCGGCGCAGAGTGATGCTCGGGGTGCGGCAACTGGCCGACTCGGTACCGTCAGCGATCATCCTGCTGGACATCGACCACTTCAAACAGATCAACGACCGCCTGGGACACGAGCAGGGCGACCTGATCCTTCAGCGTGTCGCAGAGGCCATCAACAGCAACGTGCGCACCACCGACGTTGCTTCCCGTTGGGGCGGCGAAGAATTTCTGGTGCTCATGCCCGACACCTCGGCGCAGGCTGCCCAGGCAGTGGCAGAGCGCATCCTGCGGTGTATTCGCGAATGGGTGGGACAAGTGGACCATGGGCCGCTGGTGGTCACTGCGACCCTGGCCGTCAGCGAAATCCGCCCGGCAGAAAGCTTCGAGAGCGCCCTTAACCGCGCCGATCAGGCCCTGTATCAAGGCAAGCAACAGGGGCGTAACCAACTGGTCATGGCGGGTTGAGTGTGCTGAGAGCTGATCGGATCGGTTGAACCTGCGGCGGCCCACGGTTCAGGATCTGCGGGCGGGTGTGCCTCGCAGGTTGGCGCTGATCTTAAGTTCAGGATCGCCCCCGTGGGGCAGAATTCATTCGGGAAGACGGTATTTCAGGCTGCACAAAGGCGGCGAATGTACCGGCCTCTTCGCGAATGAATTCGCTCCTACCGGGATCAACGCTTGCAGGCAAACATAGAATCTCCCACATGAGATCGCGCTTTTCTGTTCAACCTGGACCTGGACCTGGCCTGAGCAGCAATCCGACGAATCAGTTGCCATGGTGTATCAGGTTTACCGAGTAATCGTTCTTCGCGGGCAAGCCACGCTCCAACAGGTGAGCGGTTACGGGCGAACACAGAATCTCCCGCGTCACCAGGCAGTGGCCGACAGAACACTCAACTGATCACGTGGGAAACTGCAGCGCATTGGTCAAGTCACCCATCGGCGATTGCCCGCGAGCAACCATCGCGCTGTCTCGCTCCTTGAGACCGTTGAGCTTTTCCAGCCCGTGAACCCGAGTGATCAGACGCAGAATCGAGGCCGTATCGTAGACCGTATGATCGACCGTGCCCTTACGCGCGAAAGGCGAAACCACCAGCGCAGGAATCCGCGTACCCGGCCCCCAACGATCGCCCTGGGGTGGCGCTACGTGATCCCACCAGCCGCCATTTTCGTCGACAGTAATGACAACCACCATGTTCGCCCATTGCGGGCTGTTGCGCAGCACCTTGATAACGCGGTCGATATGCCGATCACCTGCGGCGACATCCGCGTAACCTGCGTGCATATTCAGATTGCCTTGAGGCTTATAGAACGTCACCGCAGGCAGCTTGCCCGCCTCAGCATCGGCAAGGAACCTGTTGCTGCTGGCCTCATCGCCCAACCCGCCATCGCGCAGCCGTTTTTTCCGTTCAACCGGGTTCTGCGGGCCTTGCTGCACGAAGTAATTGAACGGCTGATGGTGGTACTGGAAGTTAGGTATTTTCGGGATCCCTGTGGAATCCTTGAACTCATCAAGCGTGACTTGCCAGGCACCTGCATACCACGCCCAGTCGATGTTCTTCTTCGACAGCTTGTCGCCAATGTGTTCGTGAGTCTGTGGCACCAGCACGTTGGGCAAATCCGGCATGGAATAGTCCGGCTTTGCCGGATCACGTAGCCAGGTTGGCCAGAACGGTGGGGCGAGGGTATTGACCGCATAGCCATCGGGCGTCAGCGCGCTGGGGCCGAATTGCGGTGGACCGGTCATGGCACTGGCCGGAGACTGCTCCAGTGGCTTGAGGCGCGGGTCCTTCGGGTTGTCGCTTTCCAGGCGGGCAATTTGTGATTTCGCCACCGAGTTCGCAGCGTTCGGGTACGTGGGGGCGGTGGCGGCAATCAGATACTGGTGGTTGAGAAACGAGCCGCCAAAGGCTCCCTGGAAGAAGTTGTCACAGAGTACAAACTCCTTGGCGACATCCCACAGGCGCAGCGAGTACTGGCTTTGTGCGTAGTAACCCATCGGCAGGCCACCCGCATCAGCCCAGGCAACGAAACGGTCATTCTTGCCGCCGTTGATTTGCATCTGATTCTGATAAAACACATGCCACAGGTCCCGGGTGACGAGGCTCAGCGGCAAATCTTCGCCATTGATACCTTTGAGCGGGAAGGGCGCATTGGGCAGGTTTTCCTGAAACTGACCGCCAGCAGGGTAGCTCACGCCGTCAACCGTTTGCGGGCCCACTTGCAGAACGCCGCCCCAGGCCGGTGGCAGGGTTTTCAGCATCGAGCCGTCGCGGTCACGTTGTTGATAATCGCCTGGCTTGAGCGCCGACAGGGGCTTTTGGACCCCGGGGAAATTACCGAACAGGTTATTGAAACTGCGGTTCTCGGCGTAAATCACCACGACGGTTTTGACATGCTCGCGCAGCGCCTTGTCCAGTGCCGCACCTGTGAGGGGGGCGACTGGAGCTGACGAGGATTTCTGAGCGGTATCGCAGCCGCTCAAGGCGATACCGGCTCCTAAAGCTGCCATCCCTCCCAGAAAACGACGGCGACTGGGGTTGTTTTGCGAGGCATCGTCGGGTTTATCGCTCATGTGAACTACCTGCCTGGGCTAAGTGTTGCTAAATATTTCAGGCGAGCGTATCGACGCTATGTGACGGTATTACTACAGCAGGCCTGTTGCAGGCTTCTCGCAGGGTTCAGATACGCGGGGCTGTGTAGCGATCGATAATCCGCTGGATTTCACCGGAGACTCTCATGCGTACCAGTGTGCGCAGGATTTTTTGCGTCGGCAGATCAGGGTCATTGCGCACGATGCAACCGGCGGGCTGTTCGCTGATTAACGAGATGGCTTTCAACTGTTTGCTGGCAGGCAGATCGCGATTGAGCCAATCCAATACCAGTTGGCTCGACACCGCGTAGTTATAGCGGCCCGCGGCCAGTTTTCTGAGGGTCTGCTCCTGATTGCGGGCATCCTCACGCACCAACTGGTGATTGTCGAACAGGTACTGCAGATCCGGATAGTTGTAGCCCAGCACGGTGCCAATGGTTTCGTTGTCGAATTGGCCCGGGTAAGGCCCTGCGGCGGTCTCGGCAGAGGCAATCAGCAAATCACGTTGATACAGGATCGGCAGGCTCCAGAAGTAATCGCCTGACAGGTGGGGCACCCAGGCTTGCGCCGCGTAGCAACGGATGTCGACTTCGCCGCGCTCCAGTGCTGCCTGCACGCGCAGGCGCGGCAGCACGTGATACTCGGCTTCGCGACCCACCTGGCTGGCCAGGCTTTGCATGATGTCGAACAGAATCCCGGCTGTGGGTTGATAGTCCTCCAGTTGAACCAGTGGCATCGACCAGCTTTCAGCCACGGAAAATCGCAGTGGGGGCTCGGCAGCTCCGGCGTTCAGGGTAAATAGCAACAGTACGCTCGGTATGAGCCGACTTCTACGCATGGGAGGTCCCTCAAGTGCGAGCCGCGAATGAGGCTCTTAAAGACCCGACTACTGCGTGGCCTTACATCCATTTGCACAGCTTAGTCAGATTAGACGAGGACACCAGATGCAATTTTGCCCCTGCTCCGCTAGCATTAGCGGTCTTCCGCTTCCCAGTTGCGACGGTTTTCCATGAGTTATCAGGTTCTTGCACGTAAATGGCGTCCGCGCTCGTTCCGCGAAATGGTCGGCCAGACCCATGTGCTGAAGGCCCTGATCAATGCGCTGGACAGCCAGCGGCTGCACCACGCCTATTTATTCACCGGCACCCGGGGCGTAGGTAAAACCACGATTGCGCGGATTATCGCCAAGTGCCTCAACTGTGAAACCGGCATTACGTCGACGCCTTGCGGCACCTGCTCGGTGTGCCGGGAGATCGATGAAGGTCGGTTTGTCGACCTGATCGAAATCGACGCCGCGAGCCGCACCAAGGTCGAGGACACCCGTGAGCTGCTGGATAATGTGCAATACGCGCCGAGCCGCGGACGCTTCAAGGTCTACCTGATCGACGAAGTGCACATGCTCTCCAGCCACTCGTTCAACGCGTTGCTCAAGACCCTTGAAGAGCCTCCGCCGTACGTCAAATTCATCCTCGCGACCACCGACCCGCAAAAGCTGCCAGCGACGATACTGTCGCGCTGTCTGCAGTTCTCACTGAAAAATATGACGCCGGAGCGCGTGGTCGAGCATTTGACCCATGTGCTGGGCGTCGAAAACGTCCCGTTCGAAGACGATGCACTGTGGTTGCTGGGGCGTGCCGCCGACGGCTCGATGCGCGATGCCATGAGCCTTACCGATCAGGCCATCGCCTTTGGCGAAGGCAAGGTAATGGCCGCCGATGTGCGGGCCATGCTCGGTACGCTGGATCACGGTCAAGTGTTCGATGTACTGACCGCTTTGATCGACGGTGATGCCCGCAGTCTGCTGGAAGCCGTCCGCCACCTGGCCGAGCAGGGCCCTGACTGGAACGGCGTGTTGTCGGAGATTCTCAACGTATTGCATCGCGTGGCGATAGCCCAGGCGTTGCCTGAGGGTGTCGACAACGGCCATGGCGACCGTGAGCGTGTGCTTGCTCTGGCGCAGGCATTGCCTGCCGAAGACGTACAGTTTTACTACCAGATGGGCTTGATCGGTCGACGCGATCTGCCGTTGGCGCCCGATCCTCGTGGCGGCTTCGAAATGGTCCTGCTGCGGATGTTGGCGTTTCGCCCCGCAGACAGCAGCGATGCCCCGAGGCAGCCACTAAAGACAGTGGGAATCAACCCGGCCACAGTTGATTCCGCACAACCAGTGGCCGGTGCGACCGCTGTCGCGCCGGTAGCAGTTGCTCCTGTGCAGGCTGCCGCTCCGGTTGTTGCTGAGCCAGTTGCTGCTCCGATTGTCGAGCCGGTCGCGCCGACTCCCGTTGCAGCTGCGCCAGAATCTGAGCCAGTAGCAGAAGTCGACTTGCCATGGAACGAGCCCAAGGCGTTGCCGCCGGTAGCCGAGGAGCAACCCGAACCCCAGCCGGTTGCTATGCCTGCTCAGGAACTAGTTGCCGAGCCGGTACTCGACACTGTCGCCGAGCAGCCTGAACTCACGCCGATGCCAAGTCCTGCGCCAGCCAGTCCGGTGCCGGATGCGCCGGAGGTTGAAGCTCCACAGCCTGAGGCCTTCGCCGAGCAGGCCGTGACTCCCGCAATGCTTGAAGCCATTCCCGATGCTTACGTTCCTGCGCCGATGGACCGTGAAGACGAACCGCCACCGGACGACGATTATGTCGAGCCGGATGTGGATATCGATCCGGCGTCCTACAGTTATCTGGATGAACTCGCGCACGAAACCGTGACCGAAGAGGTCGAAGCTGAACCGGCCCCGGCGTCAAAACCGGCGACGGGCCTGGCAGCTGAATGGCTGGACATGTTTAACAAGTTACCGATTTCCGGCATGACCAGCAGCATCGCATCCAACTGCACACTGGTCTCGATGGACGGCGATAACTGGTTGCTGCACCTGGATCCTGGGCACAGCGCCTTGTTCAACGCGACCCAGTTGCGCCGTATTAACGATGGCCTCAATCAATTTGCCGGGCGCACGATCAACCTCAAGATCGAGTTGATCAAACCCGAACAGGAAACCCCGGCCCAGGCGGCTTCGCGGTTGCGTGTCGAGCGTCAGCGGCAGGCGGAAGCGTCGATCCATGCTGATCCGTTCATCCAGCAGATGCTTGAACAGTTTGGCGCGGTGATCCGGGAGGATACGATTAAACCCGTGGATGCCCCGGTCCAGACTGTGTGAAAACGTAGCGAGCGAAGGTAAGACAAGGCAAAAACAGGCGAAAAAGCGGAGTCTAGGTGTTCTAAATGAGCATTTTTCGCCTGTTTTTAACGCAGTATTACCGAGCGCAGTAGTTATCACCCAGTCTGGGTGGCTCAGACTCATTAACTGACGGTGGGATACCGAACGGTTTCCCCACCCGCTAACACAATCAATTTTCGAGGAGATATCCCATGATGAAAGGTGGCATGGCTGGTCTGATGAAGCAGGCGCAGCAAATGCAGGAAAAAATGGCCAAGATGCAGGAAGAACTGGCCAATGCCGAAGTCACCGGCCAATCGGGCGCAGGCCTGGTCAGCGTAGTGATGACCGGTCGCCATGACGTCAAGCGCATCAATCTGGATGACAGCCTGATGCAGGAAGACAAGGAAGTGCTGGAAGACCTGATCGCTGCTGCCGTCAACGACGCAGTACGCAAGATTGAACAGGCCAGCCAGGAAAAGACCTCCAGCATGACCGCTGGCATGCAACTGCCTCCAGGCATGAAGCTGCCGTTCTGATTGCAGGTTGTACCCCAAAATGCCAGGCCTTGTGCCTGGCATTTTGTTTTTGCAAAAAGGTTCGGGTCGTCCTGAGCCTGTGGGAGCGGTGCTTGCCCGCGATAAAAGCACCGCAGATATCAGGTCAATCGCGTCCAGACTTATCGCGGGCAAGTACCGCTCACACAGATAAAGCGCGTTTCACCTGTGGGAGCCGGGCTTGCCCGCGATGCAGACGCTGCAGTCTCGCAGATGAATCTGATTGATTTCTTCGCGAGCAAGCTCGGCTCCCACAGATAATGCTCATCAGCATCCAACCGAACGTCGCTGGCTTCAGAAGGTCTGCTTCTGCATACCCCATAGAATTCATTTCCAAGGAGCCGCTTTGATGACCCAAGAATTGATTCTTAACCAGCGAATTGTCCTGGCCTCCCGTCCGACCGGTGCGCCGACCCCGGAAAACTTCCGTCTGGAACGTGAAGCACTGCCGGACCTGCAGGAAGGGCAAGTGCAGTTGCGCACCCTTTACCTGTCTCTTGACCCCTATATGCGCGGGCGTATGAGTGACGCGCCGTCCTATGCCGATCCGGTCGAGATAGACGACGTGATGGAAGGCGGTGCTGTCAGCATTGTTGAGCAGTCGCGTAACCCAAAGTACAAGGTTGGTGACCGCGTGGTTGGCCAGACGGGCTGGCAGACTCATAGCATCAATGATGGAGCGGCGCTGCAGCTCATCCCGAAAGACTTGCCAAGCGACTCCATGGCTGTCGGCGTGCTAGGTATGCCGGGTATGACGGCCTACATGGGCCTGATGGACATCGGCAAACCGCAGGAAGGCGAAACGCTGGTGGTCGCGGCGGCGTCGGGTGCGGTGGGCTCAGTGGTGGGGCAGGTCGCTAAATTGAACGGCTTGCGAGTTGTCGGCGTAGCAGGTGGTGCGGACAAGTGCCGTTATGTGGTTGATGAACTGGGCTTCGACGCCTGTATCGACCACAAGGGCGACAATTTCGCCGAAGAATTGAAGCAGGCTTGCGGTAAAGGCATCGACATCTACTTCGAACTGGTTGGCGGCAAAGTCTTCGATGCCGTGTTGCCGCTACTCAATCCCAAGGCGCGGATTCCAGTGTGTGGCGTGATTGCTCAGTACAACGCTCAGGGCGTGCCTGAAGGTCCGAACGACTTGCCACTGCTGTTGCGCACGATACTGACCAAGCGCGCCCGTATGCAGGGTTTTATCGTGTTCGAGGAATACGGCCATCGTCACGAAGAGTTCTTCCGCGAGATGACGCCACTGGTCACCGAAGGCAAGATCAAATTCCGTGAAGACGTGGTGCAGGGCCTTGAGCAAGCGCCAGAAGCCTTTATTGGCCTGCTGGAAGGGCGCAACTTTGGCAAATTGGTGGTTCACGTCTCAGACGCATGACGTAACCCTTGATTGACGCTGCTGGCAGGGCGCGGGTATAAACCGCGTCTTGTGTTTTTGTCGGACCTTTCTCCATGAGCTTCAGCCCACTGATTCGCCAACTGATCGATGCCCTGCGCACCCTGCCAGGGGTCGGTCAAAAAACTGCGCAACGCATGGCGCTGCAACTGCTTGAGCGTGATCGCAGTGGCGGTTCGCGGCTGGCGTTGGCATTAAGCCAGGCGATGGAAGGGGTAGGGCATTGTCGGCAGTGCCGAACCTTGACTGAAGACGATCTGTGTCCGCAGTGCTCGGACACCCGTCGGGATGACACCCTGCTGTGCGTGGTGGAGGGTCCGATGGATGTCTACGCGGTAGAACAGACTGGTTATCGTGGTCGCTACTTCGTACTCAAGGGGCACTTGTCGCCGCTGGACGGGCTTGGTCCGGAGGCCATCGGCATTCCGCAACTGCTGGCGCGTATCAACGAACAGGGGACTTTTACTGAAGTCATTCTGGCCACCAATCCGACTGTCGAAGGCGAAGCCACCGCGCACTACATCGCGCAACTGCTGACCAACAAAGGCCTGATCACTTCACGCATCGCCCACGGTGTACCGCTGGGTGGCGAGTTGGAGCTGGTGGACGGCGGCACGTTGGCGCACTCGTTTGCAGGGCGCAAACCGATCGCGTTGTAAATGCCTGACGCTTAATCAGGCCGCGCTGTCTCGTGGCAAGCACAGGACCTGTAGGAGCTGCCGAAGGCTGCGATCGCGGTCTGTCAGGATAAATGCATCGCAGCCTTCGGCAGCTCCTACAGAAAATGCATTTCAATCCAGTAGTTTGTATGTTGTTTGATGAGCGAATGGGCGGCCCTTAACAGTTTTGGGCTGACACACCGCATTCGCGAATAAAGTGGAGCGCCACCCGATCGCTCCCACAGGGGGGGGCGGTGGGCTTACTCCGTCAAACCAAAGCTGGTCAGGCAGAACGTAGGGATTTGCAGGTCTTGCAGGCGCTTTGAGCCGCCCAGTTCCGGCAAATCAATAATGGCCGCTGCTTCGTGAATCTTCGCGCCCATACGGCGGATCAGATTGGCGGCGGCAATCAGCGTTCCGCCTGTGGCGATCAGGTCATCGAACATCACCACCGAGTCGCCGTCGCACAAGCTGTCGGCGTGCACTTCAAGAAATGCTTCGCCGTATTCAGTCTGATAACCCTCTGACAGCACGTCCGCAGGCAATTTACCCTGCTTGCGAAACAGGATCAGCGGCTTGTTGAGTTCATAAGCCACAATCGAACCGATCAGAAAGCCCCTGGCATCCATCACACCGATGTGACTGAAATCCGCCTCGATGTAACGTTGCACGAAACTGTCCATCACCAGTCGAGTGGCTTTAGGGGATTGGAACAGTGGGGTGATGTCGCGAAAGATAACGCCCGGCTTGGGAAAGTCCACGACCGGGCGAATCAGGGATTTGAAGCTGGCTTCGTCGAAAATCATCAGGTGGTCCAAGGCTGGAGGTTTGAATCGATTGCCTAGTCTAAAGGCGCCAGCTCCGGATCGCACCCTCAGCTTTCGATAGCGCCACCCGCCAGTGCGCACAGCTGGATCGGATCAAGGATCCTGATCTCTTTGCCTTCTGCAGCAATCAGTTCGTTCTGCTGGAAGCGAGTGAAGACCCGCGACACTGTCTCCACCGCGAGCCCCAGGTGATTACCAATCTCGTTGCGCGACATGCTCAGGCGGAACTGATTGGCCGAAAAGCCCCGGGCACGGAAGCGCGCCGACAGGTTGACCAGAAACGTCGCGATGCGCTCGTCTGCGGTTTTTTTCGACAGCAGCAACATCATTTGCTGATCGTCACGGATTTCCCGGCTCATGACGCGCATCAACTGGCGGCGCAGTTGTGGCAGCTGCACGGAGAGTTCGTCCAGACGCTCAAACGGGATTTCACACACCGAGGTGGTTTCCAGCGCCTGAGCCGAAACCGGATAGGCTTCAGCGTCCATGCCCGACATGCCCACAAGCTCGCTGGGCAAATGGAAACCGGTCAGTTGCTCTTCGCCACCGTCACTGATATTGAAGGTCTTCAGTGCGCCCGAACGTACCGCGTATACCGAGCCGAAAGTGTCACCCTGACGGAACAGGAACTCGCCCTTTTTCAGCGGTCGACCGCGTTTGACGATCTGGTCCAGAGCATCCATGTCTTCGAGATTCAAGGAGAGCGGCAAGCACAGCGGAGCCAGACTGCAATCCTTGCAATGGGCCTGGGTATGAGCGCGTACTTTGACTGGCTCGGGCATCACTTTATTTCCTTGTGGTAATCACACATAAGTCATAAGGGTAACTCACCAGTGACTACTCAGGCCAGCGCCGAACTGCCGCAGGGCTATCAAGCTTTGCATGCAGCGGTCGATAGTTTTGGCATCACCCGCCTTCTCAAACAGGTCCCCGCTCATGTGGTCATCCGCTCTTACCGCCATCAGCCGTGCTTTCCTGACGGCCAATGCGGCTGCACAGAAAAGCGCCGCTGAAAAGGCCGCGCCACAGAGTGCCGCTACCATACCGACCTCCCAGAGCGCAGAGGTCAGTCTTTCTGCGGCCGGTCTGGCGAGGGCGGCGTTATCCGGCTCGACCAATACTGATATCAAGCAGAGTGGCTTGCCAGACTCGGTGCAGAAAATCCTGACTTCTGTGCGTGACTCTCAGAAAAGGCTGGCCCAATCGAACAGCGAGTTACAGGCGACCCTCAACGACAAGTCGCTCAATCCCGATATGCGCCAGGCGAAGGCGGCTGCACTGCAGACCGTTTCTGCCATTTATCAGCGTCAGATCAGTACTTCGGCCAGTGACCTGTCTTCTGTCATGAACGCACTGCAACTGAAATCGGCCGACAAAGCCAAGGCAAGCATGCTGATGCTGGCCAAAATGTAAGCGAGCGGCCCATCCTGCAGGAGCTGCTCATATCACCCGGGAAAAACGCTGGCGATTCTGTTCGGTCAGGTACGCGTCGAAGACCATGCATACCGAGCGAGCCAATAGCCGACCGGCGGGCAGTATCGCGATGCCCGTTGCCTCAAGAGCGATCAGCCCGTCGCTGGCCATGGTTGTGAGCTGCGGCCATAACTCGCGGAAATAAGCCCGGAAGTCGATATCGAATTCCGTTTCAATGTCGGCAAACCGCAACGTGAAATGACAGACCAGTTGTTGAATCACCGCTCGGCGAATACGGTCGTCCTGATTGCACACCAGGCCGCGTTTGGTCGCCAATTGGTCGCTGGCCAGCAGGCTTTGGTAGTCAGCCAGGTCGTTGCTGTTCTGGCTGTACAGATTGCCGATCTGGCTGATCGCTGAAACGCCCAGACCAATCAGGTCGCAGTGGCCGTGAGTGGTGTAGCCCTGAAAATTACGTCGCAGGGTCAGTTCTTCCTGAGCGATCGCCAGTTCATCATCCGGCAGGGCGAAGTGATCCATACCGATGTAGCGGTAACCGGCTGCGGTCAATTGCTCGATCGTGTGTTCGAGCATCTGTAATTTGGTTTCGGGTGAGGGCAGGTCATTGCTGTCGATACGCCGCTGCGGCATGAAGCGCTCCGGCAGATGAGCGTAGTTGAACACTGACAGCCGGTCGGGTTGCAGGGCGATGATTTCTTCTACCGTCCGCGCAAAAGCCTGCGGCGTCTGTTTGGGCAGCCCGTAAATCAGATCGATGTTGACTGAGCGGAATTGCAGGGTACGTGCGGCATCGATGATCGCCTGGGTTTCTTCCAGGCTTTGCAGGCGATTCACCGCGCGCTGAACCTGAGGGTCCAGATCCTGCACGCCGAGGCTGACCCGGTTGAAGCCCAGTTCGCGCAACAGCCCCATGGTCGACCAGTCAGCTTCGCGCGGATCAATCTCGATGCCATAGTCGCCGGAATCGTCGTCCAGCAGGTTGAAGTGCTGGCGCAGGAAACCCATTAATTGGCGTAACTCATCGGGGCTCAGAAAGGTCGGCGTGCCGCCGCCAAAATGCAGCTGTTCGACGACCTGGCCAGGATCAAGGTGGCAGGCAATCATCCGCATTTCATGCTCGAGCCGCTGCAGATAGGCCTGGGCGCGACCGCGATCCTTGGTAATGACTTTGTTGCAGGCGCAGTAGTAGCAAATGTTGGCGCAGAACGGGATATGCACGTAAAGCGACAGCGGGCGGACGGCCTTGCGGCTGTCGCGCAGTGCATGCAGCAGGTCGAAGGCACCGACCTGCGTATGAAATTGCACTGCTGTGGGGTAGGAGGTGTAGCGTGGTCCCGCCAGATCGTAGCGGCGAATCAGATCAGAATCCCAACGGATGGCGTCGAGCATGTTGGCGTTCCCTGGGGCGGCTGGCAGTAACGGTCAGTCTAAGGAAACGCGCTTGCAGTTCTTTTGATATGGGTCAATGGCCCATCAACCAGTGCTGATGCGGGCCAGGCAGTGTCCAGAGTCCGAACATGATCACTAGCAGGCCGCCCGCCATCCGGACGCCACGCTTGCGCAACACCGCGGTAGTCCGTTGCGCCGCAAGGCCGGTTGCCAGTAATACCGGGCAGGTACCGATGCCGAAGGCCAGCATCAGCAAAGCGCTGTTGATGGCATTACCCTGGCTCGCCGCCCAGAGCAGGGTGCTGTACACCAGACCGCAAGGTAACCAGCCCCACAGTCCGCCCAGCAGCAACGCGCGCGGCAAGCTCGACACCGGCAGCAGTCGATTGGCGACAGGTTGAATGTAACGCCACAACCAGCGGCCAAGGCCTTCGATACGGGTCAGGCCGCTCCACCACCCGGCCAGATAAAAGCCCATGGCGATCAGCAGCAACGCGGCCACCACGCGCAATGCCAATGCGCCGGGGCTATTGGCGACTGCCCAGCCCGCCAGACCGGTCAATAACCCGGCGCAGGCGTAGCTGCAAATTCGCCCGAGGTTATAGGCCAACAGCAGCCTGAAACGTCGGCTGCGTTGCTCATTGGGAATGGCCAGTGTCAGCGCGCCCATCAGTCCGCCGCACATGCCCAGGCAATGCCCTCCGCCGAGCAGGCCGAGGATCAGGGCTGAAATCAGGAGGGGGGCCAAGTCAGCCATGAGTCCGCTCATCACAGATAAAATGACTTTCCGAACTGAAATGCTTTCTTTGTAGGCGCTCACGAGCAACGCGAGGCAGCGATAGCATTCTGCCTGACACACCGCCATCGCTGCCTCGCGTTGCTCGTGAGCTCCTGCAAGAATGTCGGCCAGACCTAAACATCAGACTCATCTTTCTTCCTTCCCGCAACCTCATCAACTGCCGCCTGATGTTTCGGGTCCTGGTCATCAAAAAGAATGCTGTGCGCCGGGCCTTCCATGTCGTCGTATTGGCCGCTGTCCACTGCCCAGAAGAAAATATAGATAGCCACGCCAACCAGCAGCAACGCCGCCGGGATCATGATGTAGAGCGCTGGCATAAAGCCTCCGAAGCAGGCTGCCGATGAGGTTCTGAGGTGGACGGCATGCGGGTCAGGCGCAACGCATTGAGCACCACCGCCAATGAACTGATGGACATGCCCACCGCAGCCCAGATGGGGGTGATCCAGCCGAGGGCCGCAAAAGGCAGCATGAGGCCATTGTACAGCCCGGCCCAGAGCAGATTCTCAGTGATCACCCGGCGTGTCCGGCGCGCCAGACCAAAGGCTTGAATCAGTGCTTGCAACCGGTTGGACAGCAGGACCGCGTCGGCACTGGTTTTTGCCAGGTCAGTCGCCGAGCCCATGGCGATACTGATGTCGGCAGCCGCCAGGATTGGTACATCATTGACGCCGTCTCCGAGCATCAAGACTTTGCGCCCTTGCTGCTGAAGCTGTTGCAGGACGGCCAGTTTGGCATCGGGATGCAGGCCGCCACGGGCTTCGTCGATACCCAGTTCGGCAGCGACCAGAGCAACCATCGGCGAGCTGTCGCCTGACAGCAGCAAGGTTTGCCAGCCGCGCGCCTTGCAGTCCTGCAGCAGTGCGTGTGCATCTTCACGCAGTCGGTCATCAAGTACGAACCAGGCCAAAGGCCCTTCGCGGTCGCCGAGTAGCAGGTGCTGGCCGGTCTGATCGGGCGCTGGTGGGATGTCGCAGGCGCTCAAGCCGCAGACAAACTCCGGTTGGCCAATCCGTAGTGTTTGTCCGTTGACGACACCTTCAAGCCCCAGCCCCGGTCGGCTGAGTACCTCCTCGGCAGCCGCAGGTGCGCGGCCGAAGGCTTTTGCGATGGGGTGCTCCGAACGATTCTCCAGCGCGGCTGCGAGGCGCAGGCAGCTGTCTGCATCCAGTTTGCCCAGCGGCTTGATACTGCGCAGCGCCAGCAGTCCTTCGGTCAGGGTTCCGGTTTTGTCGAAAATCACCGTGTCGATCTGATTCAAGCCTTCCAGCACATGGCCCCGGGTCAGCAACAATCCCTGTGTGTGCAAGGTTCCGGTAGCGGCTGTCAGCGCTGTCGGGGTGGCCAGCGACAGGGCGCAAGGGCACGTCGCGACCAGCATCGCCAGTACGATCCAGAACGCCCGCGACGAATCGATCTGCCACCAGACAACGCCGATAATTGCAGCGGCAATCAATGAAAACAACAGGAACCACTGAGCTGCCCGATCAGCGATTTCCGCCAATCGGGGTTTTTCCGCCTGTGCGCGCTCCAGCAATCGGACGATGGCTGACAGGCGGGTTTCATGCCCCAGCGCGAGTACTTCCACGGTGAGCGTACTTTCAACGTTCAAGGTGCCCGCCGTGACCGCATCGCCAGGGTTGCGCGGCTGAGGCAGGTACTCACCGGTCAGCAACGATTCGTCGATGCTCGATAGACCCTCGAGGATTTTGCCGTCGGCGGGCAGTACAGCACCGGGCTGCACCAGTATCTGATCACCTAGCTTCAGTTCGCTGAGCAGGATGCGTTCGCTCTGGCCCTGTTTATCCAGGCGCAGGCAGGACGCGGGCAGCAGATTGACCAGTTGCGCGGTGGCCGCCGCAGTGCGCTCGCGAGCGCGGCGTTCCAGATAGCGTCCGGCCAGCAGGAACAGGGCGAACATGCCCACCGCATCGAAGTACAACTCGCCGTTGCCAGTGATGGCGGTCCAGATACCCGCGACATAGGCACCGCCAATCGCCAGGGATACGGAAACGTCCATGGTCAGATGGCGGGTGCGCAGGTCACGCATGGCCCCGCGAAAGAATGGCGCGCAGCTGTAAAAGACGATGGGCGTCGTCAGAAACATCGCCACCCAACGCAGGATGGTGTGCATCTCCGGGCTGAGGTCGATGTTGAATTCCGGCCAGGTGGCCATGGTCGCCATCATCGCCTGGAACCACAGCAGCCCGGCCACACCGAGCTGGCGCAGGGCCTGACGATTTTCATCAGCCAGTTTGGCCGCAGCCCGGTCAGCCTGATAAGGGTGCGCGACGTAGCCGATATTGCGCAATTGGCTCAATAGCTGGCTCAACGGCATTTGGCCGTCGGACCAACTGACGTGGAGCCTGTGGTTGGACAGATTCAGGCGTGCTTCACCGACGGCGGGCAGGGTGCGCAGGTGGCGTTCGATGAGCCAGCCACACGCCGCACAGCTGATGCCCTCTATCAACAGCGTCGCTTCTGCCAGATCGCCTTGATGCCGCACGAACGGTGCCTGCACCTCAGCGCGGTCGTACAACGCCAGTTCGTCCAGCAACTGCGCAGGCAGTGTTTCCGGATTGGCGGACGCCTGGCTACGATGGCTGTAATAACTTTCCAGGCCACCGGCAACGATCGATTCAGCCACCGCCTGACACCCCGGACAACACATCGCCCGGGTTTCCCCGAGCACGACGGCATGAAAGCCACTGCCAGTCGGGACGGGCAGAGCGCAGTGGTAGCAGGGGATGGGTGTGGTCATGGTCTTTGGGTCGCAGCAAAACAAAGGTAGGAGCCAACTTGTTGGCGAGGAGGCGTTACGCGGAGTGTCAGGGTAGCCCTCTCGCGAACAAGTTCGCTCCTACCGGAATTGTGCGGTGCGCTCACTTTCTCAAATCTTCCGCACCCTGAATCGCTTCATCGCCCAGTGCAAGGTCTTTGTCGTGGCTGATCAGTTCTTCTTCGAACAACCGCCAGGTCTGGCCGTTTTCGCTGCCCAGCAACTCAACAAAACGCCGACCCTCGACTTTATCGGTCAACTGGCCGATGTAGCGATCCGGCTCGGTAGCGCTTTGGGTCAGGAAAACTCTGCGGTCTTTCTGCGGCTGGGTCGGGGAGATCAGGTTCAGCTCCAGGGTCTTCGGTTTGCTGTTACCGCCCAGGCGCAGATCGGCTTCACCCGTCAACTCGTCCAGACGCACACGGGCTTTGAGCTTCAAGGTCTGGGCCAGCAGTTCGCGGTCCAGTGAGCGATTGATGCCTTTGCCAGCTTCGTAATAATTGTCGTTGACCAGGTTATCCGGGTTATTTACCGCGATCGTCACCATGGTCAGCGACAGCGTCACCGAGCAGGTCAGAATACCAATCAGGATCCATGGCCAGATGTGCTTGTACCAAGGGCTTTGCGCAGTTGCGACGGACATGGGTTGCTCTCTCTAACGAACTTGCGGGCCGATAAACCGGCTCTTGGTTTCTGCGTGAGCGTCGCCGTCTGCATCCTTGAGGATGAAGATCACCTCGTTGGTGCTCGATGGCAGTTTTTCGGGCGCGATGGACAGCTCGACCGGCATGCTGAAAATTTCTCCGGCAGGCACTCTGAATTCACGACGACCCTGCAGTTTCAGGTCAGGCAAGCCGGTGGCATCCAGCACGTAGGTGTGATCCACCTGGTCCTTATTCATCACTTTCAGGCTGTAGACGTTCTCGATTCGGCCTTCGGCGTTTTCCCGGTACAGGACGCGGTCCTTGCTGACGTCAAAGCCGACCAGCGAGCGCATGAAGAACGCCGAAGCCAGCAACCCGATCATTACCAGCAGCACCGCCGCATAGCCGATCAGCCGCGGTCGTAACGTGTGGGTGACCTGACCGGAAAGATTATGCTCGGTGGTGTAGCTGATCAGGCCGCGCGGGTAGTTCATCTTGTCCATGATGCTGTCGCAGGCATCGATGCAGGCGGCGCAACCGATGCATTCGACTTGTAGGCCGTCACGTATGTCGATGCCGGTGGGGCAGACCTGCACGCACATCGTGCAGTCGATGCAGTCGCCCAGACCTTGTGCCTTGTAGTCCTGTTCTTTTTTGCGTGGGCCTCGTTTCTCTCCACGGCGTGGGTCGTAGGACACGATCAGGGTGTCCTTGTCGAACATCACACTCTGGAAGCGCGCATAGGGGCACATGTAAATGCACACTTGCTCACGCAGCCAGCCGGCGTTGCCGTAAGTTGCCAGGGTGAAGAAGCCAATCCAGAAATACGCCCAGCCATCCGCCTGCCCGGTGAACAGCTCAGTGACCAGATCGCGAATCGGCGAAAAGTAGCCGACAAACGTCAGCCCGGTGGCGAAACCGATCAGCATCCACAGGCTGTGCTTGGACAGTTTGCGCACGAACTTGTTGGCGCTCATGGGGGCCTTGTCGAGCTTGATACGCTGGTTGCGATCGCCCTCGGTGACCTTTTCGCACCACATGAAAATCCACGTCCAGACGCTTTGCGGGCACGTGTAGCCGCACCACACCCGGCCCGCGTAGACAGTGATGAAAAACAGGCCGAAGGCGCTGACGATGAGGATGCCCGACAGGAGGATGAAGTCCTGCGGCCAGAAGGTTGCGCCAAAAATGTAGAACTTGCGCTCCGGCAGGTTCCACCACACTGCCTGATGTCCGCCCCAGTTCAACCAGACGGTGCCGAAGTAAATCAGAAACAGCAGAGCGCCGCCGAGCATGCGCAGATTGCGGAACAGACCGGTGAAGGCGCGGGTGTAGATTTTTTCTCGCGAGGCGTAAAGGTCGACCGTCTGATTGTCTTTATTGGACGGCGGGGTGACGTTGACGACAGGAATGTTGTTGCTCATCAGAGTGTCCCACGGCAGTGGAAAAATGCCTCAGCCAGTGCATGCCGACCGGGTCAGTAGCGTGCCGTTCATAGCGGCAATGATACGCCAGCAGTCCGGCGGTGGTGCGTATCAGGTGTGCCGGATCGCGACGGATCTTGGTGCAAACAAGTGTAGAGCGTGATGATCCGGGTCAATTGACTTGTAAGTTAAGAGCATATTTTGTGTGGTATACGATCTCCTGTGGGAGCGGTGCTTGCCCGCGATAGGGATGGACGCGGTTCACTTTAGATCGCATCCGGCCCTATCGCGGGCAAGCCCGGCTACCACACAAAGTGCATTTCAATTCTGAATCACATGTCTGCAACATGCATTGACGCTACTCAGCCTTCTCCCCCTGCGACAAGCTGTAAACATACGCCGCTAGGATATGCACTTTGTCATTGCCCTGAATCGCTTCCTGAGCAGGCATCTGCCCCTGGCGACCGTAACGGATGGTCTGCTGCAATTGCGCGTAGCTTGAGCCGTAGATGAACGCGCCTGGATGAGTCAGGTCTGGTGCACCCAGTGCTTGTGTGCCTTTGCCTTCCGGGCCGTGGCAGGCTACGCAGGTGGTTGCATAGATTTTCTGACCAGCGACCGGATCAGCTTTGGCGTCTTCCGGTAATTTTCGACCGCCCAGTACGGTCAATACATAGGCCGAAACGTCACGTACGCCTTGTTCCTTGATTGCCTCGCCCCAAGCAGGCATCACCGCATGTCGGCCGCCCATGATCGTGGCTTTGATGGTTTGCGGCTCACCGCCCCAGCGCCAGTCGGCGTCGGTCAGATTGGGAAAGCCATAAGCGCCTTTGGCGTCGGAGCCGTGACACACCGAACAGTTGGAGGCGAAGAGGCGGCCACCCATTTTCAGGGCCTGCGGATCCTTGGCGACTTCTTCGATGGGCATTGAAGCAAACCTGGCGAAGATCGGGCCAAATCGCGCCTCGGAGCGTGCCATTTCCTTTTCCCACTCGTGCACGCCGGTCCAGCCGGTCTGGCCGTCGGAGAATTCGATTTGCTTCTCGGTGTTCACGTAACCGTAGCCCGGCCAGAGGCCTTTCCAGTTACCCAACCCGGGATATAGCACCAGATAGCCCAAGGCAAAAATGATCGTGCCGATGAACAGCATGAACCACCATTTGGGCAGCGGGTTGTCGTACTCCTCGATTCCATCGAAGGAATGGCCGACGGTTTCTTCCGTGGCTTCGTCGCGCTGGCCCTTGCGGGTCGACAGCAATAACCAGGTCAGGGCGAAGATGGTGCCGAGGGTCAGAACGCTGACGTAGAGACTCCAAAAGGTACTCATTGCTTGCTCCCGGAAGCTTTTTCCTGTTCGACCTTTTTGATCGCTTCGGGGTCGTCCGCGAAGGGCAGCAAGGTTGCGTCGTCAAACTCTGACTTGCGTCGGGGGCTGAACACCCAGAGCGCCAGACCGATAAAGGCCACCATCACCACCACGGTGCCCAGGCCACGAATCATCCCGATATCCATCAAGATCACCGTTTGCTTTTGATGATGGTGCCGAGGCCTTGCAGATAGGCCACCAGTGCATCCATTTCGGTTTTGCCTTTCACGGCGTCCTGCGCGCCGGCGATGTCTTCGTCGGTATATGGCGTGCCGAGAGTGCGCAAGACTTGCATTTTTTTTGCGGTTTCCTTGCCGTCCAGGCGCTTCTCTACCAGCCACGGGTAGGCAGGCATTTTCGATTCCGGTACCACGTTGCGCGGGTTATACAAGTGCGCCCGGTGCCAGTCATCGGAGTAACGTCCGCCGACCCGCGCCAGGTCGGGTCCGGTGCGTTTGGAGCCCCACAGGAAAGGGTGATCCCAGACGCTTTCGCCCGCGACCGAGTAATGGCCGTAGCGCTCGGTTTCGGCACGGAAAGGACGGATCATCTGCGAGTGGCAGCCCACGCAGCCGTTGGCGATATACACGTCGCGGCCCTCGATCTCCAGCGCGGTGCGCGGCTTCATGCCTTCCACCGGCAGGTTGGTCACGTCCTGGAAAAACAGCGGGACGATTTGCGTCAGCCCGCCGATGCTGACGGCGATAACCATGAAGAAGGCCAGCAGGCCAATGTTCTTTTCGAGAACTTCGTGCTTCATCAGTGAGCTCCCACAACGGCGATCTGTGCCGCAGCTTCAGCCTCGGTGGGGTCCGAAGCACGTACGGTACGCCAGACGTTGTAGGCCATGAACAGCATGCCGCTGGCAAAGAACGCGCCGCCGACCATGCGCACGATGTAGCCCGGATGACTCGCCTGCAGGGCCTCGACGAAAGAATAGGTCAGCGTGCCATCATCGTTGATGGCACGCCACATCAGCCCTTGGGTGATGCCGTTGACCCACATGGACGCGATGTACAGCACTGTGCCAATCGTGGCGAGCCAGAAGTGCGCATTGATCAGGCCGATGCTGTGCATCTGCGGTCGACCGAAGACTTTGGGAATCATGTGGTAGGTCGCGCCGATGGAGATCATTGCCACCCAGCCCAATGCACCCGCGTGAACGTGGCCGATGGTCCAGTCGGTGTAATGGGAGAGGGCATTGACCGTTTTGATGGCCATCATCGGGCCTTCAAACGTCGACATGCCGTAGAACGCCAGGGACACCACCAGAAAGCGCAGGATCGGGTCGGTGCGCAATTTATGCCAGGCGCCGGAGAGCGTCATCATGCCGTTGATCATCCCGCCCCAGCTTGGCGCGAGCAAAATGATCGACATCACCATGCCCAGTGATTGTGCCCAATCTGGCAGGGCGGTGTAGTGCAAGTGATGCGGACCTGCCCAGATGTACAAGGTTATTAGCGCCCAGAAGTGCACGATGGACAGACGATACGAGTAGATCGGACGCTCAGCCTGCTTGGGCACGAAGTAATACATCATGCCGAGGAAGCCGGTGGTCAGGAAAAACCCCACCGCATTGTGGCCGTACCACCACTGAATCATGGCGTCGGTGGCACCCGCGTAGGCTGAGTAGGACTTGAACAGGCTGACCGGTAGCGAGATGTGATTGACGATATGCAGCATGGCGGTGACGACGATGAATGCACCGTAAAACCAGTTGCCGACATAGATATGTTTGGTCTTGCGCTTGACGATGGTGCCGAAGAACACAGCGCCATAAACGATCCAGACAATCGCCAGCAAAATAGCGATCGGCCATTCCAGTTCTGCGTATTCCTTGGTGGTGGTGTAGCCCATCGGCAAGGTGATGATGGCGCTGAGGATGACTGCCTGCCAGCCCCAGAATGAAAACGCGGCCATGCCATCGGAAATCAGCCGGGTCTGACACGTGCGTTGCACGACGTAATAAGAGGTGCCGAAAAGAGCGCAGCCGCCGAACGCGAAAATTACCAGATTGGTGTGCAGCGGTCGCAGACGTCCGAAACTGGTCCACTCCAGGCCCAGGTTCAGCTCTGGCCAGACCAACTGCGCGGCAATGAAAACGCCAAGCCCCATGCCCAGGATGCCCCAGACCACCGTCATGACGGCGAACTGGCGGACCACCTTATAGTTATAAGCGGTCGGACTGATTGCTGTGCTCATTATCAGGTTCCACGGTTTTGACTATTTATTAGTATGAAAACCGACGCAGACATGCTCTGCGGCCGTTTCAGGCAAATTCCGACGCGAAGCGTAAAGGAAAAACCTGTCCCGGTGGACAGAAAGTTACTGGAGGGTACAGGGCGGGTGAAATTGACTGCGTGAGTGACGGACATTTGCGGCATGCCGGGCACTAAGAACAGCCCTGGTTCGTCTGGCCGTTCAGCGTCTGCAGAGCACGATGTCGGACACGTTCCTTTCACTTGGCCTGTGGCCAGCCATCGCCAGTCCACTAACAGGCAAGCTTAGTCCCGAAAGACGGGAGAGGAAAGGGTGGAGGTCGCTTAGCTGGAATGCTATCCCCTGTGGGTGCTTGCCCGCGATGCAGACACCGCGATTTTGCAGGTGAACCGAGTTGCTCTTATCGCGGGCAAGCACCGCTCCCACAGGGATAGCATTCCAGTTCAAGATCTGTGTACTGCTGAATAAGGGAAAGACTGCTCAGTAAAGGGACCACCGCACCCTGTTGCAGGGTGCGGCGTTGAAGGGGTCCACAATGTTGCTCTATGTGCTACTGCGCTGCTTTAACCTTGTCGACGGGTTGATCAGGACCCTTCGACAGGCTGTAAACATAAGCGGCCAGCAGCTGTACTTTGTCATTGCCCAATAAATCGGCCTGAGCAGGCATATGACCTTGGCGACCAAGACGAATGGTCTGCTGCAACTGCGCCAGGCTGGTGCCGTAGATGAAACCGCCCGGCTGTGTGAGGTTTGGAGCGCCCATGACTTCGGTGCCTTTACCCGTTGCGCCATGACAGGCTACACAGGTAGAGCTGAACACTTGCTGTCCGGCGGCCAGATCCGCCTTGTCATCGGCGGGCAGTGGCAGCCCCGCCAGTGAGTGGCGCACGTAAGCTGCAACGTTCTTTACGCCTTCCTCGCCGATGACCAGTCCCCAGGCTGGCATGGCCGCGACCCGACCCGCCATGATGGTGGTCTTGATCGTGTCGGCAGAGCCGCCCCAGCGCCAGTCGTTATCCGTCAGGTTCGGGAAGCCGTAAGCGCCTTTGGCGTCCGAGCCGTGGCAAACCGAGCAATTGGAAGCAAACAGACGGCCACCCATTTGCAGCGCTTGCGGATCTTTGGCGACTTCCTCCACTGGCATGGCCGCAAATCGGGCAAAGATCGGCCCGAAGCGGGCATCGGCCTTGTCCATTTCCTTCTGCCATTCGTTGACGCCGGTCCAGCCGTCTTTATAGCCGGGCGCGATGCCTTTCCAGTTACCCAGGCCCGGATACAGGATCAGGTAACCGACCGCGAACACCAGCGTACCGGCGAACAGCATGAACCACCATTTGGGCAGCGGGTTGTCATATTCCTCGATGCCATCGAAGCTGTGCCCCATGGTCTGGTCGGTACTGCCTTTGGTTTCGCCCTTGCGCGTGCCAATCAACAGCCAGGTCAGGCCGATCAGGCTGCCAATGGTCAGCACGCAAATGTAGGTGCTCCAGAAGGTGGTCATGGCTGTTTACTCCGCACAACAGGCTGCTCTTTTGAAAGTTGCTCGATAACGGGTTTCGGCAAAGGCTCGTCGGCGAACGGTGCGAGGCGGGCTTCGGCGAATTCAGCGTTGCGTCGACTGCTGAACACCCAGAGCGACAGACCAATGAATGCAATGGCCACGACCAGAGTGCCGAGGCCGCGTAGATCTTGAATATCCATGGCTCACCTCTTGCTCTTGATCGCAGTGCCGAGCACTTGCAGGTAGGAAACCAGCGCATCCATCTCGGTCTTGCCCTTGAGGGAGGCAACCGCACCGCTGACATCGTCATCGGTGTAAGGCACGCCCAGAGTGCGCATGGCCTTGATCTTGGCTTCGGTGTGGCTGCTATCGACTTGCTGTGTGACCAGCCACGGATACGCAGGCATTTTCGATTCCGGCACGACATTGCGCGGGTTGTATAAATGCGCACGGTGCCAGTCATCCGAGTAGCGTGCGCCGACTCGTGCCAGGTCCGGGCCGGTGCGCTTGGAGCCCCACAGGAACGGATGATCCCAGACGCTTTCGCCCGCCACCGAATAATGGCCGTAGCGTTCTGTCTCGGCGCGGAACGGACGGATCATCTGCGAATGACAGCCCACGCAGCCTTCACGGATATAGATGTCGCGGCCTTCCAGTTGCAGCGCGGTATAAGGCTTCATGCCTTCAACCGGTTTGTTGGTGACGTCCTGAAAGAACAGCGGGACGATTTGCGTCAAGCCGCCAATGCTGACGGCCAGCACCATCAGAATCATCAGCAGGCCAACGTTTTTCTCGATAGTTTCATGTTTCATGGCGAGCTCCTCAGGCCATCTGCGCAGCGGCGGCAGCTTCGACAGGGTTGGAGGCCCGCACGGTGCGCCAGGTGTTGTAAGCCATCAGCAGCATGCCCAGCAGGAAGATCGTGCCGCCTGCCAGGCGCACGATGAATCCGGGATGGCTGGCCACCAGTGCTTCGACGAAGGAGTAGGTCAAGGTGCCGTCTTCGTTAACCGCACGCCACATCAGGCCTTGGGTGATCCCGTTGACCCACATCGACGCGATGTAGAGCACGGTGCCAATCGTGGCGAGCCAGAAGTGCGCGTTGATCAGGCCGATGCTGTGCATCTGCGGGCGGCCGAAGACTTTCGGGATCATGTGGTACAGCGCGCCGATGGAGATCATCGCCACCCAGCCCAGAGCACCGGCGTGTACGTGGCCGATGGTCCAGTCGGTGTAGTGGGAGAGGGCGTTGACGGTCTTGATCGCCATCATCGGACCTTCAAAGGTCGACATGCCGTAGAACGCCAGCGACACCACCAGAAAGCGCAGCACCGGATCGCTGCGCAACTTATGCCAGGCACCAGAGAGGGTCATCATGCCGTTGATCATGCCGCCCCAGCTGGGCGCAAGCAGGATCAGCGACATCACCATACCCAGTGACTGTGCCCAGTCTGGCAGGGCGGTGTAGTGCAAGTGGTGTGGCCCGGCCCAGATGTACAGGGTGATCAGCGCCCAGAAATGCACGATGGACAGGCGATAGGAGTAAACAGGACGTTCGGCCTGTTTCGGCACGAAGTAGTACATCATCCCCAGAAAACCCGCCGTCAGGAAAAAGCCCACTGCGTTGTGCCCGTACCACCATTGCACCATGGCATCGGTTGCACCGGAGTAAAGCGAGTAGGACTTGGTCAGGCTGACCGGCAGTTCCAGATTGTTGACGATGTGCAGCACAGCAACAGTGAGGATGAACGCACCGAAGAACCAGTTACCGACATAAATATGTTTGGTTGTGCGCGTGGCCACGGTGCCGAAAAACACGATGGCATAAGCCACCCAGACAATTGTGATCAGGATGTCGATGGGCCATTCCAGCTCGGCGTATTCCTTGGAACTGGTGTAACCCAGCGGCAGGCTGATGGCCGCCAGCAGGATCACCAATTGCCACCCCCAGAAGGTGAACGCTGCCAGCTTCGGCAGGAACAGCCGGGTCTGGCAGGTCCGTTGTACCGAGTAATAGGAACTGGCGAACAGCGCGCAGCCGCCGAACGCGAAAATTACCGCGTTGGTGTGCAGTGGACGCAAACGACCGAAGCTCGTCCAGGGAAGATCGAAGTTCAATTCAGGCCAGACCAGTTGGGCGGCGAGAAAGACGCCGAGGCCCATCCCGACAATTCCCCAGATCACCGTCATAATGACGAACTGGCGGACCACCTGATAGTTGTAGGCGGTACTGTTAGTTGTGTTCATTTAGTTATATTTCCCATCCAGGCTAGGTCGGGGCGTTACGCGCAGGTTTAGCGCCGGTTATTGGCAGACTCATCAAAAGCGAGGCAAGCATGAGCATTGGGCAAAGTGCCGGTATTGACGAAGATCAATGCGCGCAACTGGCAAAAGACCACGGCTGGTTATGGAATCAGGCGGTTACAGCCACACGAAGCGAGCCTTTGGCGACGCTGATCCTGGCTCACGGGGCAGGCGCACCGATGGACAGCGATTTCATGGACGACATGGCTGAGCGCCTTGCCGGGCAAGGCGTCAACGTATTGCGCTTCGAGTTTCCGTACATGGCCCAGCGGCGGGTCGACGGACGTCGTCGGCCGCCTAATCCGCAGGCACAGCTGCTCGAATGCTGGCGGCAGGTGTACGCCAGCGTGCGACCTCATGTCACTGGATGCCTGGCCATTGGTGGCAAGTCCATGGGGGGACGCATGGCCAGCCTGATTGCCGATGAACTGGAAGTGGATGCACTGGTCTGTCTGGGCTATCCGTTCTACGCAGCGGGCAAACCGGAAAAACCCCGGGTCGCCCATCTCGCTGAGTTGAAAGCCAGAACGCTCATCGTCCAGGGCGAACGAGATGCATTGGGTAATAAAGAAACTGTCGAGGGTTATGCCTTGTCCGCGGCGATTGAATTGCTGTGGATCCCTACCGGCAATCACGACCTCAAGCCATTGAAGTCGGCGGCCGTCAGCTATGACGAGTGCCTGGCTGAAACGGCTCAGCGTATTGCCCAGGTGCTGAGCTAGAACGTCTTGCAGTCCAGGTCGAAGGCGCCATCAGTGACTGAAAAATTGATTGCCGAAATGCTGAAACTGAACTCACCCCGCAAACGTGGGGCGCAGCGGTCGACTTCCAGCAGCGTCAAATGGCCGTCCTGAAAATGCGCTGAGTGATAGATCAGGCTTTTGAAGTGCGGCGTCTGGTTGTAAACGAAGTTGATTCGCGAGTTACCGACAATGTCATAGGTGCCAGGCAGTAGGTCGCGGTCGAAAAACAACCCGATGCTGACGCGCTTGCCACCGACCTTGCCATCAGCGATGACCTTCCAGATCCAGTGGTTGGGTCTGGTTCCCAGTTCCGGACGTAAAGTCGACCCGGCCAGCACCGACCTTACAACCAGAGGCTGATGATTGACCGTAGCCCGGAATTCGCCGGGGCTGAATCGCATTGACGCGATAGACGGTTCGGAAAAACCGGACGTGTTCATGAGTGTGCTCTGCGCAGGTTCAAGGGATGTCGCAAAGGGAAAAGAGCGCCGCCATCTCGACGACGCCCGAAAAGTGAAATGGGGTCCACTGAACAGCCAGTGCCCGGCTTCAGCGGATCGCTACCCCCAGCGAGGTGTTGTGGTACTTGAGCTTGTAGTTGGAGCCCGTCACCAGGTTTTTCACGAAATACCACTTCATGCCGACCAGATTTTGCGCTGCAACCGTCGATGACCAGTAATTGCCATTGCCTAGCGGCCACTGACTGCCGAAGGTATTGAAAATCTGATTCAACTCGTCACTGGATGGGAGCCGTGCACCTTTGGCCGCCGCCGCGTCATTCATCTGAGCAAAGCTTCCGCTGCCGAGGCCCAGACAGTGAATCACCCCGGTCACCGATACCTGATAACTGGCGGTCTGACCGCGAGCATCCGTCACCGAAATCGTCGCGGTGCCTTTGCCGCGTACAGATGTCATACCGGTTGCATCGACCTGTGCCACCTGGCTATCGCTCGACCGATAGGTATAGGGCTCCAGCCCGCCACTGGCCGTTCGCCGCACCGTGGTATGAGGCGGGAACGAAGGAAGAAGCTCCGGCGAGGCGGGGATCAGATAAACCTTGCCGTTCAGGGTTACCGGCGAGGTATCGAACTGAATGCCTTGCTGGACTTGCATCCACAAAGGGGCCGACACCACCGCAGTGCCCGCTCGCGTCACGGTATAAGTCGCACTCGCGGACCCGCCGATGCTCTGGACGATATAGGCCTTGGGGATATTGAACTGCAACTGCGCGTCAGCACCGATCACTTGCGCTGGCGTGTCGTAGCGGCTGGTCCCTTCCCAACGAACAAACACACTGTCGCCGCTGCTCATGTCGGAGTAACTGAGCCGCACTGTCGCGCCTGATTCGGGGATATTCGACGGGGTGAGAAGCCCATCGGGGCCGACGGTGTCCATGGTTGGGGCGGGGAGGCGGGTGGGGGTTCCCAATACGTTTAATCTAAGTGGAACGGAGTTCTGTACGATGCCTGACGCTCGGCGAACGGTGTAGGTTGCTTCGATATGACTCCCTGCATTGGCTTCAACGATCACTTTTGAAAATACAACCGACAGCTCTTTTTCCTCATCAGCAGTTGTGACTACCTTTTCTTTAGTATCTCGCGCCTTGGGACCTGTAATGCTAAGCAGAACGTAATCGTTTAGTTTTAAATTTGCGCTGGCGGCAACCACGAATGTTGCGCCGTTGACAACATCAACTGGCGCCAGAGTTTCACCCTTGGCTTCTTTAATTCGTGGCTTTGGCAGTGGCCCCATTACCGTTTCCTTAACGATGAATGAGCGTTCGCGTGATGTATATTTTTGATTGCGGCGCTCTACCTCGTACCACACCCTGACCTGAGTATTGATGCTGGCCAAAACGACGCTCTTCAAGACCCTGAAAACAATCTCACGATTTACCGTTCCGCTATTTATGGTCGTGTAGGTACTGAAGTCTCCCTCTGGAGAACGGCCAATCCAGTGAACGACAACTTTATCGCCGGCCTCCATTCCGTTGTAGGGTTGGATACGAACTTTAGCCTCCAATACCAGATCCGTGGGATCAAGTATACCTTCAGCGTCTACGTGATCAACAGCAGGAGCAGGCAACGGAGCACTGGTGTCATGGCTCACACTCAGGTCCAGCACCGGTGATTTGAAAAAAGCTCTCATGAACGTATTGACTGTGTAATACACCTGCACTGAGCCACCGGCCAACACGCTAATTTTATCCTGGGGTATTCGAAACGCCAGCACCTTACCAATATCATCACGGTTTAGAGTCCTGAGCTCTTCGTGCATTACATTAGCGCCGCCGGCAGTTTTACCTGCCCATACGAGTGTGACGTCATTACCGTCAGCCATGAAGTAGTAGGGTGGAATTAGCGCAGAGACATTTCGCGATGCGGGGTCGAGGACGTTCTCATTAGCCGCGGGTATAGTTGGCGGTTGTAATTGCTGAGGTTCACCAATAATCGTCAGGGACAAGCTTTTGGAACGAAGCATTACCCCCGTTGCTTTTTTAACCGTGTACTTAAGGCGCGCTCGACCTTGAGTAATAGGGATAAACTGTTCAAAAGGCAGTAAGAACTCAACAAAAGCTGACGGATTTTCTACCAGCTCGGTGGAGGTGTAAGGCTCCAGTTCAATGCCTTCAGCCGTGTTACGCTGGATGACAAGTGTCACTTCGTCTCCGAGAGCGATTTGCGGGTCAGGGACCACAAGCGCTTGAACGGATGCTCCTCCTAGTTTGTCGAGATCAAGTATCAAATTTGCTGCCTGGGGAGCCACTGGCGCAGGAAGACTAGAGTTACCCGCTTCAACTTCGGTATAGGCCGGTTGGGACCAGCGTGACCAGTTGTTCACCACGTCGCGAATTTCGTAACGTACATCTAGCATATCAGAGTCGCCAGCAGCTTCGATAACGCGCTCGGGTACGGGAATAACAACAGGCTTTCCGATGTTACCTTCAGATGTCAGTCGATGCGAAATCAGCTCTCCGCTCCATGACAAAGTAATGTTGTCACCCACTGCCATGTTTAGATAGGGGGAGACTGTCACACTCACGCCTTCCGGAGACGTAATGATTCCCGGAGGAAGAATAGCGGGTTTCAGTAGTGTATCGTTTTCATAGGGTGTACTAGGGTCAGGGTCTCTTCCGCCTGGAATAGCTAGCTTAATAATAACGTCCGTGGGTAAGGACGTTTCAGCAGTATTAGAGGGGAATGGGGTATAGGTGTATTGCACGCTTACGGTACCTTGATCAATAAATTGCGTGCCTACATATAAAGAAAAGATACCATTAGTGTCTGGCGTGTCGGGGGAGTGAGTGTAATGGTCTACGGGACCGTTGTGGGTCCCCCAATACAGATCGATACGATCTTTTGGATGCATATCAATGGGGCCTATTAATACTTCTAATGACTTGGTGGGGTCCGCAATGTCAACGTCACCAATCCCGCCTTCATTGTGACTAAGGATCGTGGGGGGCGGCAGTGCTTTTAAAATTTTATTTGTATTCATAATAAAGTCCGTTTAGGAGGAGGCAAGGGGTTCCCCTGCCTCTCAGTTACTGGTTCGGAAATATAGGGTTAACGATAATTACAGGTGTTGCCGCGTCGCATATCCACATAAGCGCTGGTTCGGCGCGAGTTGCCTTGGCCTTGGTCGCTTTGCACATGGAAATAGGCTTCGGCATGACCGTAGCAGTGTCTGATTAGTCGTTCACGGGGAACCAAAATGTTGTAGCCATTTTCAACCTCCACCCCAGTGAGCGGCGGCGAGGTGTGCGTCCATACAAATTTTTGTTCACCGCCTACCAAGTCATCGTAGGCTTCATAAGTGAAAACAATTGTTTGTCCTTCTTCGATATTCGTGTACGGCTTGATATAGACAGGTGCACCGTTGGCTGCAAGCTCTTCGTTAATCGCACCATTTTCGTTAAGCGCCGTGAATTGCGGCGCGTCCGGTCCATCCGCGCCCCCCGGCAGTTCGTCTTTGGACTGAACGATAATTCCCTGTTCTGGAGCGATGGAAGTGTTGGGGTTCCCCAAAGTCTTGACCGTGTAGTAAACCCGGATGTCATTACCGGTGCCGATAGGCGTGAATTTGCTGTTTAGCGCCGTCAGCAATAGTGGACGACCAGCAGCTACATCGGTATTGGTAATTCGATAGGACTGCTGCAGGACTTCTCGCCCTCCCCAGTAAATATCTATCATCTGGGAAGCCTGAAACCTATCATTCCAGTTAATGATGACAGTCGCATTCAGTTCAAAGTCATTGACGTCAATCAGGTTGTCTTCATCGTTGGGTGTGCTGCTCCCGCCTCGGACGGTTGCTTTATCCAATGTCCCTGGAACGGGTAGCTCCACGTTCACAACTACCTCAAGAGTTTGTGAGAACGCAACGAGATGGCTGTCACGGATAACATCATATTTAAGTTCACGAGGACCATTTCCTGCTCTTTCGATTGTCTCGTAAGGCACGTAAAAAAGTAGAACAAAAGGTTCCTCGAGATCTTCCGGAGCCACTGGATAAGGGCCTAACGACTGATTACCCCAATGAAGTACTATTTCATCACGCTCCACGATTACAGTGGACGATGGGATTTTGACTTCAACACTCTCCTTGGCATCGCTGTAATCGATAATCCCGTCATAATTTTCGATGACCGGCGGTAGTAGGTCTGGTGTAATGTCCGTCAGGAAGAGGGGGATCGTCACCTTCCGTGAGTCTGGGGAGGCATTGCCTGCTCGATCTGTCACAATATAAAAAGTAGCGCCGGCGGAGTTACCCAAGGATGTCAGAAATATTTTTTCAAACTTCACCTCGATAGGGGTGTCCTCCTCTTCGTCGCCGGTCAGGGTAACTTCAGGACCAGCCACAGTCCCCCAGTAGGTCTTGATGACGTCTCCTCTACTAAGTCCGGTATAGCCGAAAATTTTTCCTGTCAGCACATCACCCATTTCACTAAGCTCTGCCGCAGTCAGACCATCTTTAGCTTCGTCAGGAAACTCCATATAGCCAAGTTGATGAGCACCCGGCGGGGTGCGGTCCACAATGAGCGGCGTAATCGCAGAGTCACGTGTACCTCCTCCAGGTTTTGCCGTGACACGGTAGGTGAGGAGATACGGACCATCTTCTCTCAGTTCGTTATCTGTTGGAATCTCCAGCGTTAAAACGGATCCAGCGGGAGGGAGGGAAGTTAGTTGTCCGAGCTCTCCAATTTCTTTATCACCGAGCCTGAGTTGGTAGGTATCGTTAACCTTGGGATCGTCCCAAATAGGAAAACTAACGGAAATATTAGAGGTCAGGTCCTCTGTTTTGATTAGGCCATCCTCTGGGGCTGCAACGGGTACTTCAGGCTCGCGGAGTAAGTCATCCTGTCTTGGACGACGAGTGGTCAAGGAATGTAATCTATTACGCATGATAATCTCCATATATTATTGAAAGTCGATAAGCGTCGCGACGCATGAACCAAGCGGTCATGTCTCGGCTTATCCAAGAAAAATTTTGGGTTCTATAGACAGACCTCTCGATCTACCTGAGTTTTAACTAATAGTAAATTTCGCTTCGGGTCAATGGTTTGTAGGTAAATGTTTTTTACCTGTGCCTCGCCTGTTTGTGGTGAGGATTTGAGGTTCGATGTGGGACTGGGTAAATGAGGAAGGAGGTTCTTCAGTTGTAGGATTTCTTTTATATTTTATTAAGAAATTTCCTACAGTTATCCATGTTTCCGTTTCTGACGTAAGAGGATTCTCTGCCAATAATTGCCGTTCTTTATTGAAAGGGAATGGCGGTGAATGTTATGTGGAAGTCGAGGGTCCTACGTTGTGCCGGTTGGGGAGCATTTGCATGTTCATTTCCATGCTCTGCTGGAGCTAACACAGAGATACAAAGGCAGGAGATTGATAATGGATATGTTTTTATAAATTCGACCATTCTCCCTGATCATTATTCTCTTAAAAATCGCTCAATTTTGGTTTCTGATAATGCCACGCTAAAGAGCCTTCGCTCCAAAGATTCGAGGGTGTCGCTGAGGAATGGAACTCAGGTGCAAGGGCCGCTCAGGCTTGAGCATGGCAGTACGCTTGAGGTCAGCGGAAGCCTTGTAACTTATTCGGGTTCTAGTATTGCTCTGTATGTGGGAGAGGGGTCTAAGGGCATAATCTCCGACAGTAAAGTCGTGGGGGTAGGGTTGGCTCTGAGTGTTAATAAAGGGAGTGAGTTGGCTATCGTAAATACAACCGTCGAAGCGGACGGCGCTGTAGGCCTTCATACTGGTTGGGGGCTTGGGGTTTTTGGGTCGAAAGTGGAAGTTTCTGCCGGGAGCCGGATAGAAGGACTCGCAAACGGTATTCATGTGTCCTTGCCTGCGGCGGGTGAAGTTGACTATGTTACAAGCTATTTATCGATTAGTGATTCGCATGTTGAGTCCGATACTGAGTCGGCTATAAAGGTTGCGGGCCTTTATGGGCTAGGTGTAGTCGTTAGTATCGACGTTCTTGGTAACTCTACTATTGTCGGCGGCAATGGTAATTTAATGGAAGTTATAGATCACAGTACTGCCAACTTCAGCGTCGACAACAGCACCCTCAACGGCAACCTCGTCGCCGACACCACCAGCACCCTGAACGTTACCCTGCAACGCAATGCCCAACTGACCGGCAATATCATCAACAGTGATAAGTTGGCGATCAACTCCGGGGCGAGCTGGACACTGGCGGACAGCAATCAGGTGAACTCGCTGGCCATGAGGGGCGGACGGGTAAGTTTTGGTGAGGGGGCGTACAAAACTCTGACGCTGGGCGAGCTTTCCGGTCGTGGGGCTTTTGATATGCGGGTTAATCTGGATGAGCGTCAGGGTGATTTGCTGCGAGTCGAGGGGCTGGCTACCGGTAATCATGGCCTGCGGGTGAAAAATACTGGTGTTGAGGTGGTCGACCCTGATATGCAGCGCTTGCTGCTGGTGGACACCGATGGGGGTGATGCGCAGTTCAGTCTGGTGGGCGGGCGTGCGGATCTGGGTGTTTATTCCTACGAGCTGGAGCAGCAGGGCGATGACTGGTTTATCGTCGGCTCGGGCCGAGGCATCAGCCCGTCGACCCAAAGTGTACTGGCGCTGTTCAACGCGGCCCCGAACATCTGGAACAGTGAGTTGAACACATTGCGGAGCCGTATCGGTGAGGTGCGTGGCCATGAACAGGTCGGCGGCTGGATGCGCGCTTATGGCAGCCGTTTCAATGCCAGCACCGGTGATGGTGTTGACTATCGAAACAACCAGAGCGGCATGACCCTGGGTGCGGATGCTCCGCTGCCGGTAAGCGTCGGGCAGTTGTCATTGGGCTTGATGGCCGGATACAGCAAAAACGATCTGGCGATCGGGCAGGGCACCAGCGGCAAGATCGGCAGCTACTACGTCGGTGGTTACGGCACCTGGTTGCTGGACGATGGTTACTATCTGGACGCGGTGCTCAAGCTCAACCGCTTCCGCAACGAGTCCAAAGTGGCCATGAGTGACGGGGACAGGGCGAAGGGGAATTACCAGAGCACTGGCCTTGGTGGTTCGCTGGAATTTGGTAGAAACATCTCCTTTGCCGACGGCTATTTCCTTGAGCCGTATGCACAGTTTTCCAGCGTGTGGATCAAGGGTGACAGCTACGCGCTGGATAACGGTATGCAGGCGCGCAATGACCAGACTCAATCGGTGTTGGCCAAGGTCGGAGCGTCGGCTGGCCGTAGCATCATCCTCAAGGATGGCGCAGTGGTGCGACCTTACGTGCGACTGGCAGCCGCTCAGGAGTTTGCCCGCGACAACGAGGTCAAGGTCAACTCGACGCGTTTCGACAACGAGTTGTTCGGCTCCCGCGCCGAAGTGGGCGCCGGGGTTTCTGTGTCTCTGTCTGAACGTTTGCAGTTGCATGCCGACTTTGAATACATGAGAGGTCAGCATGTCGAGCAGCCATGGGGCGCGAATGTGGGGTTGAAGTTAGCGTTCTAATCTAAAAAGGCGGATGGAGATGGCTTGATAGAACCTAAGTCCTCCAAGCCCATTACACGTCTGTATGACCCCCGGCGAACCATCGTCGGGGGGGGGGGTGTTTTTATAGCCCGTCAGGCAGCATCTATCGGACTGCCTGGGCCGCGACCCGTACGTCTCTGCTTGGGCGGCGCAGGGTCGCTGCTGACGGTGACGCGTACGGCGGGAGAGGTGCCAATCAACTGCTGATCGCGATGGACCTCATAGTAGACATCCACCAGACCGTAGTGCAGATGAGCGATGAAATCGTAGCTGATGCACAGGACGCGTACTGTGCTGTCCTTATCGATGGTGCGTAAATGAATCTGGGTCGAGGATTTGTTCTGCCCCCAATAAAACACCAGGGTATCGCCCAGACGCATTTTCTCTGAGCCAGGAATATTGACATTGACTCCGGCATGAGCCTGTTCGTAGGTCACGGTATTAGGCTTGACGTGTGACAGCTTGGGGGCTTTCAAGTGTCTGGAGATGTTCAGTTCGGGATGCTGTATTGACACAGTGTCGTCCGTAACTTGTGGAAGTGGATTGATGGGCACGATTTTTAGTTTTAAGAGGTGCCCCGGTTCGGATGACGAGGGGTGGAGGTCGGCCGGGTCCATACGGGTGTTTATATTAAACGGTGCATTAATAGTGGGTACGTCATTCATCTTTTTCGTCCTGAATTATAGATGGGGTTGAGTTGTTATCCGGCTGTGGCGGTGCCTCCATGGCATTCATGGGGCGTATTAGAGTGTGTTGTGTTTGCAAGGTCAAGTCGGACGATTCTGATTAATAGCTAATACCGTTCGTAGTAGTGGTGATGTTTTTTGTTTTGTGAGGCGCGGCAAACTTGCGGAAATTTCATGCGGATTAACAATAAAAATCCTGCACGCAAATGCATGCAGGTTTTTTTACTTGTCACTCAAATGAATAGTACTTGCTGCTAGCGTTGCAGGGTCAGTTCAACTGACTGCGCCAGAATAGACCGGTTACCCGCTCTGTCAGTTACGTGGTAAGTAATATTTACCCTGTCGCTGAACAGACCTTCAAGAAATTCCTGGGTGAATGAAATTTCAACGGGTGTGGTGATGAGGTTTTCAGGCAGTACACGATGAATGGGGCCCAGGGTGCCATTGCAGACCGTCTGGATCAGGTCGCCGGTCTCCATGCCTGCGTAGCTTGGGATTTTTGCATTCAGGAAGTCCCCAAAGCTGACGCTTGCGAACATGGCAGGCGCCAGCAGAGCAGCGCCTGGGATGGTTCGATCAACGATCAGCGAGGTGGTTGCAGAATCACTACTCACGCCATTTTCGTTGTTGGTGGCTCTAAGGCCCAACCTGTAAATACCGTCATTCAGCAAATGTTCGGGATCGAGAACCATTGAAATAATATCCCCTGAGGTGTCGCTATCGGACATGGTCCAGATTACGCCGACCAACTCACCATTTAGCATCAGCTGTACGTAATAACCTGGGTGCATAAATTCCCAGAGGCGGAACTCTACATCAATAGGGTTGTTTAAAGTGCTCACCCGTAGCAGTCCGTCAACTGGATCGGCGGCGGGTACGAACGGGGTTGGAAGTCCGGTTTTGGTAATGTGTTTGCTCATTTTTTTTGATTCTCCAGATCACGCCTCTAATTCAGCACAACCATCAATTAATTAAAGTATTCAGAGTCCGCCCCTGAAAATATCCACTTGTGCAGTAGTTATTTATGTGAGGTGATCTCTGAAAATCAACTAATCGGAACCCGTTCAATCTGTCAACGCTTCGCACACTAAAAAGCAACCAGGCACACCCTGTCTAATTACTTTCAGAAGTTGCCTACAATCTACTTCATTAACTGTGTAGTCCTAGGGGGCGCTTTACGCTTCAATAGCCAATAAAAAAACCCCGGCAGAAAATGTCTGACGGGGTTTCGATTTCGCGGGACAATCAGCGGTTAAAACGCTCCACCAGCGAGTACTGCGAGTTGGCCGTATCGGTCAGTTCGCCACTCAGCACAGCCGAGCGTTGTGCTTCGTCGGAGGTCTGGTCGGCGAGATCGGCGATGGTGGCGATGTTGCGGCTGATCTCTTCGGCGACCGAACTTTGTTCATCGGTAGCGGCGGCTATCTGAGTCGCCATGTCGGTGATGTTGGCGACCGCTTCGCTGATGCCGATCAATGCCTGGTCGGCCTCCAGCACTTTGGCGACGCCTTCTTCCGCCTGACGGTGGCCGCTGTTCATTGTTTGTACGGCGGCGTTGGCAGTGCTCTGCAGTTTGGCGATCAGGCTGTGGATCTGTCCGGTGGATTCTGTGGTGCGTTGTGCCAGCTGACGAACCTCATCCGCAACCACGGCAAAGCCCCGGCCCATTTCCCCGGCACGCGCCGCTTCGATGGCGGCGTTGAGGGCGAGCAGGTTGGTCTGGTCTGCAATGCCTTTGATCACGTCCACCACGCCGCCGATTTCATCGCTGTCGTGGGCCAGTTGAGTCACCGTCAGGCCAGTTTCGCCAACGGCTTTCGACAGCCGTTGAATGGCTTCGCGGGTTTCCCCGGCGATATCGCGGCCGCGACGGGTCAACTGGTTGGCTTGCTGAGTCGCGTCAGCGGTGCGCTGCACGTGGCTGGCGACTTGCAGCGTGGTGGCGGCCATCTGGTTGATAGCCGTGGCGACTTGCTCGGTCTCGACACGCTGACGCTCCAGGCCGCTGGAGCTGGCGTTGGCCAGACTATTGGACTGACGAGCCTGACCGGTGAGTTGCTCTGCCGTGTCCTGCAAGCGGGTCAGGCAAGTTTTTAAACGGGCTTCCTGGCTGAGGATCGACATTTCCAGGCGTGCTTGTGGGCCGCGGCTGTCGGTGTACATCTGCGCGATCAACGGGTCGGAAGTGGTCTGTTCCGCCAGGCGCAGCAAGCGTTTGATGCCACGTTGCTGCCACGACAGGCCCAACAGCCCCAGCGGCACCGACAAACCTGCGGCCAGCGCAAAGCCCCAACTGGTGTTCAGCCATACGCCGATAAGAAAGCTCAGTTGGCTGACCAGAATGAACGGCAGCCAATCCTGCAACACAGGTAGCCACTTGTCGCGGCTCGGGATAGCTGATTTGCCATTGTTCAGGCGGTTGTACAGCGCCTCGGCGCGCTTGATTTGCTCAGCGGTCGGTTTGACCCGTACGGATTCGAAACCCACTACTTTCTGGTTTTCGAACATCGGCGTCACATAGGCGTTTACCCAGTAGTGATCGCCGTTTTTGCTACGATTTTTAACGATGCCCATCCACGGCAGGCCTTGCTTGAGCGTGGTCCACATATGCTCGAAAACCGCTGGCGGCACGTCGGGGTGGCGAACGGTATTGTGTGGGGCGTTGAGCAGTTCTTCCCGGGAGTAACCACTGATTTCGACGAAGGCGTCGTTGCAGTAAGTGATCACGCCACGGGCGTCGGTGGTGGAAATCAAACGCTGTTGTGCAGGAAATGTCCGTTCGCGTTGAGTGATGGGCTGGTTATTACGCATGAGCTGTCCGATCCGCTGGGGCTTTGTGACGTTATCGACAAAAATACTCATTTATTGAGCAAATTTGCGAAATGACCGGCAAGTCATTGACGCCAGTCATTGGCTTAGCGGTCGAACATCGGGTACGTGAAAAGGCTGAAGTGCACCAGATTGAGGCCGAAATGGGTGACCACTGCTGCCTGTAAACCGCCGAAACGGTAGGCAAGACCGTAGCCTATACCGGCGATTCCCGCGAGGAGCGCCCATTGCCATCCGCCGCCGAGATGAGCCAGCCCGAACAACAGAGACGCTACGCAGAGTGCCAGCGTCGGTGCATGGGGCAGGCGATGCAAAATGCGCTGCAGGCCGCCTTGGAGATAGGCGCGAAAGAATAGCTCTTCAGTCAGCGTGACCAGCAACAGGTTGTTCAGCAGCCATAGCCAGCCTTGCGCTGGCCATTTGGCCGACCAACCGGTAACGCCCAGTGAAACAGCCAGTGTCATGCACACAACACAGGTGCCGAGCAGTGTCAGCACTGCAGTTTTTAATGCTCGCCTTGCAGGGATCGCCGGTAACAGCCACGGGCAGACCAACACGATCCAGAAGCCGATCAGCGGTTTATCCAGATTGAGGTACATCGAAAATGGCGCGGCTTCGGGGGAGAAGCGCTGTGCACCGATGACCCGTTCACTGAAGAATCCGGGTAACCAGTGCGTAGCCAGCGCGAGCGCGAGGATGATGAACAACCCGTGACCGAGGCAGATCACCGGTCGCTGGTTGAATTGCGTCACGCACGCGCCCGCCATTACCAGCAGGCCAAACGTCACCGCTGCTGGCAGGCTGAGGTAGCCAAAGCTCAGGGCAATGCAGTAACCGAGGGTGAGTAAGGTCAGGCTGGTCCAGCGTATCGCCGGCATGATTGCTCCTGGAGTCCGTTCGCGCGTAGCTTCTTGCCGCTGAAACAGACTGTTCCAGGCGGGCGCCAAGCTTCACTGATCGGGCAGGAGAATTTCCAGCTCTTTTGTAAGTTTTGTCTGAGGGAAAGTTTTGTCGGATGTTTCCACGGGACAAAAAAGGCCGCTTGCGAGGAAGCGGCCTTTCGGGGACGCGGGACGATTCAGTCCTTGAGTGATTCGACTTTGCGCGGTGCCATGAAGTACATCCAGGTCAGGGCAATGAAGTACATCGCCGGGATCATCGTGAACAACACGCTGTAATTGTTATTGGTTGCAGTCAATACCGCACCGACGATCTGGGTCATGAACATCCCGCCGATCGCTGCACACATGCCGCCGAAGCCAAACACGGTGCTCATCAGATGCTTGGGGGTGTAGTCCATCACCAGGCTCCAGATGTTTGCGGTCCAGGCCTGATGCGCGCCGACCGCAAGGGAGATCGCCAGCACCGCTACCCAGAGTCCGCTGGCGTTGGCGGCAAATACCACGCTGCAGATCGTGATTGCGAAGAGCAGCATCGACAGCAATCTTGCGGTAGTGGCGCGCATGCCTCGGCCAATCAGCCAGGACGAGAGAATACCGCCGCCGATGCTGCCGAAGTCAGCGGTCAGCCATATCAGGATCAACGGGATGCCCATCTGGGTCACGCTGATGCCCAGGTTGTATTGCTGATTGAGAAACGGCGGTAACCAGTACAGGTAGAACCAGAACACCGGCGCGGTTAGCGAGTAGGCAATGGCGAAAGCCCAGGTGCCACGCATTTTAAGAATATGCGAGAACGGCACTTTTACCGGCTCCGGCTCCGGATTCTGGTTGATGTAGTCCAGTTCGGTCTGGCTGACGCTTGGGTGTTCTTCAGGGTTGTAGTACTTCAACCGCCAGGTCACGACCCAGACCAGACCGAGCAGACCCATGCTGACGAACGCGGCTTGCCAGCCCCAGATGGTCAGAATAAACGGCAGCAGTGCCGGTGTGAGCATCGCTCCCACGTTGGTCCCGGCATTGAAGATGCCGGTGGCGATGGCGCGTTCACCGGCAGGGAACCACAGCCGCGTTGTTTTCACGCAGGCCGGGTAGTTGGCCGCTTCGGTCAGGCCGAGAATGAACCGGCAGATCATAAAGCCGGTGGCAGAGGTCGCCAGGCCGTGGGCGCCGGTAGCAACGCTCCAGAGCAAGACGGCGAGGAAGAACGCACGCTTCACGCCGACCCGGTCAATAAACCGTCCTTGCAGCAGGAAGCCAGCCGCGTACCCGACCTGGAACCAGAAGTTGATGTTGGCGTAATCCATCGCGGTCCAGCCCATTTCCTTGGCCAGGATGGGCTGCATGACGCCGAGAGCGGCGCGATCGATGTAGTTCAGGGTGGTGGCAAAAAATACCAGCGCGAGCATGCCCCAGCGAACTTTACCGACGGCCATGGCGCCGCGGATTTTTTCGCCCATGCTGGCATGCGGATGAACGACGTTAGCCGTCTTGGCAGCAGAGTGTGTGTGAATCATGGTTAAGCCGTCCGTTCCAGGACTCAGGGGTAAACCCCGAATCAAGCTGTAAAAGCGTCTCGAATCGTGGCCATCAGGGGCCGCAGTGCGCTAAAGCGACAGGCAAGCCGCAGGAGCCGATTTCGTGGGCGCTGGATTTTAATCAGGCTGAGGCCGATCCGATACGCGTTTCTAGCAATACCGCTGATAGAAGGGCGTTCATCGGCACACGACTCCGGGCGCAGGAACCACCAGGGCTTGGACGGAGGAGGGGGAAAACAGTATATGAAGGCATGTGCATGACCCTGTTTTTGAAATTGTTATGGTGTGCTTGCAAGGTTGTTATCAACTTCGGGCGGTTGTCCTTGTCCGACAAAGTGAAGCTGATGTTGCGCATGCCCGACTAAAGCGTCAATCAGACAAATCTGCTTTTGGGCGATTATCGAACGATAAACTAACTGTCTGGTACATTATGAATTGCGATGGCCGATGGCCGGGAGAATAATTCAGTTACCCAGAATCCGTGCAGTGCCGCCCGGGGGTACTGGGCAGCACCAGACATGCGATCCGCAGAGGTCGCACCTCACAGGAGTCAACCATGCAACGTTCGATTGCCACCGTTTCCTTGAGTGGAACCCTGCCGGAAAAACTCGAAGCCATCGCCGCTGCCGGCTTTGACGGTGTCGAGATTTTCGAAAACGACCTCCTTTACTACGACGGTAGCCCCCGCCATGTGCGGCAGATCTGCGCTGATCTGGGCATTGCCATTACTTTGTTTCAGCCGTTCCGTGACTTTGAAGGCTGCCGCCGCGATCGCTTGTCCCGCAACCTTGACCGCGCCGAGCGCAAGTTTGATTTGATGCAGGAACTGGGCACTGACCTGGTGTTGGTCTGCAGCAATGCCGCCGCCGATTCGGTGGGCGATGAAAGTATTCTCCGTGACGATCTGGCGATGCTGGCCGAGCGTGCTGGAGCCCGTCAGTTGCGGGTGGGTTACGAGGCGCTTGCGTGGGGCCGTCATGTGAATACCTGGGAGCAGGTCTGGAATCTGGTCAGGCAGGTTGATCACCCGGCATTGGGCGTTCTGCTCGACAGCTTTCATACCTTGTCGCTCAAGGGCGACCCGAGTGCCATTGCACAGATTCCCGGCGACAAGATCTTCTTCGTGCAAATGGCCGACGCACCTATTCTGGCTATGGATGTCATGGAGTGGAGCCGTCACTTCCGGTGCTTCCCGGGCCAGGGCGAGTTCGATCTGCCAGGCTTCCTTGCGCCGATTCTGAAGAGCGGCTACACCGGGCCGCTGTCTCTGGAAATCTTCAACGACGGGTTCCGTGCCGCACCACCTCGCGCGAATGCGGCCGATGGCCTGCGCTCCTTGCTGTATCTGGAGGAGAAAACCCGCCTGCTGCTGGAAGAACAGAATCAGCCGGTAGCCAAAGACCTGCTGTTCAGCCCGCCGCCTGCGAGTACTTACAATGGCGTCGAGTTTCTTGAGTTTGCGGTGGACGATGCGCAAGGCGCACGTCTGGCCAGTTGGCTGGGTAATCTCGGTTTTGCGAAACTCGGTCAGCACCGCTCCAAGGCCGTCAGCCTGATGGGGCAGGGCGATATCAAGATTGTGCTCAACGCTGAGCCCTATTCGTTTGCTCACAGTTTCTTTGAGGCCCATGGCCCGTCGTTGTGCGCAACTGCATTGCGGGTCGAGAACGGCTCGGCAGCGCTGGAGCGTGCCCAGGCGTTCAAAGGTCAGCCGTATCGCGGTCTGGTGGGGCCTAATGAGCGGGAAGTGCCGTCGGTACGTGCTCCGGACGGCAGTCTGATTTACCTGGTCGAGCCTGCTGTGCCGGGTGAGTCGATCTACGACATCGACTTCGTCGTTAACCCGAACGCCCAGGCCGGTGGCGGCTTGCAGCGTATCGATCACATGGCCATGGCGTTGCCTGCCGACAGCCTCGACAGCTGGGTGTTGTTCTATAAAAGCCTGCTGGATTTCGAAGCCGACGACGAAGTGGTGCTGCCCGACCCTTATGGTCTGGTGAAAAGCCGCGCGCTGCGCAGTCGCTGCAGCACTGTGCGGTTGCCGCTGAATATCTCGGAAAACCGCAACACCGCGATCTCCCACGCGTTGTCCAGTTACCGAGGCTCAGGCGTACACCACATTGCTTTTGCCTGCGAGGATATCTTCGCCGAAGTCAGCCGGGCTAAAGAGGCTGGCTTGAAGCTGCTGGACATCCCGCTCAATTACTACGACGATCTGGCCGCGCGCTTTGATTTCGATGACGAATTCCTCAGCGAACTGGCTTACTACAATGTGCTCTATGACCGCGACGCCAATGGTGGCGAGCTGTTTCACGTGTATACCGAGCCGTTCGACGATCGCTTCTTCTTCGAGATCCTGCAACGCAAGAATGGCTATGTGGGTTACGGCGCCGCCAACGTTGCAGTACGTCTGGCCGCCATGGCCAAGACACGCAGCGGGGCCGCTCGTCAGGCCCGGCTTTGATCCATGTAGCGCAGTCATCTTGAGCTTCGAGGGCGGAACCAGGACTATGTGGAAACATAGCCCCGCCCCGATCTGACCGTGGTTACCGACCTGAATGAAAACTATCGACGACACCCCTGTGATTTCACCTTCGCGGGTATCACTGACGGGGCGCAAGAATAATCCGGAAAAAACCCGGGATGACATCCTGCAGGCGGCCATCGCCGAATTTGTCGCGCAGGGGTTGTCGGGGGCGCGGGTCGACGCCATCGCAGAGCGCACCAAAACGTCCAAGCGAATGATCTACTACTACTTCAACAGTAAGGAGCAGTTATACGCCGAGGTTCTGGAGAAACTTTATGGGGATATTCGGCGCACTGAAAGCGGGCTCAATCTGGATGCACTGGAGCCGATGCAGGCCATCGAACGACTGGTGGAATTCACGTTTGATCACCACGACCGCAACGTCGACTTTGTGCGGATCGTCTGCATCGAGAACATCCATAACGGCGAGAACGTCAAACAGTCACCGACGATTCGCGAGCTAAGCCAGAACATTGTCAGCATCCTCGATAAAATCCTGCGCCGCGGGGAACACGAGGGCGTGTTTCGCCAAGGCGTGAACGCCATCGACCTGCATCTGATGATCAGCTCGTTCTGCTTTTACCGGATTTCGAACCGCCACACCTTTTCCGAGATATTTCAGATCGAACTGGTCAACGACGAGATCAAACAGCGCCACAAGGCCATGCTATGCGACTCGGTGAGTCGATACCTGCGGCCTTGAATCGCCTAGTGCACCGAATCCTGTAGGAGCTGCCGAAGGCTGCGAAAGCATTACCTGTTACGCCGCCATTCGCAGCCTGCGGCAGCTCCTACAAGTGTGTCGCTCTTAATCACCCATACCTGCGAAGTGCTCCTGCATGCGCCCGGCATCCGCAGTCTGACCGCTGAACAGCTCAAACGCCTTGACCGCCTGAAACACCGCCATGGTGCCGCCATCCAGCGTGCGGCAGCCCAGAGCGCGTGCGTGCCTGAGCAGTTCGGTTTCCAGCGGGAAATAAATGATTTCTGCGACCCACAGGTCGTTGTGCAGCAGTTCGGGTGGCAACGGTGTGCCGGGCAGTTTGGTCATGCCGACCGGGGTGGTGTTGACCAGGCCGTCAGCTGCGGCCATGGCTTCGCGCAAATCCCGCCCGACCAGCGCCCGATTCTCCCCGAAGTGGCTGTTCAGGTTGTCCACCAAACCCTGTGCTCGCGCCGGGTCCACTTCAAAAATACTCAGTTGCTCGACACCTTCAGCCAGCAAGGCATGAGCCACCGCCGCGCCAGCACCGCCAGCGCCCATCTGCACCACGCGCCTGCGGCGCACGTCATCGAGCCCGCGGCGGAAACCTTCGGCAAAACCCAGGCAGTCGGTGTTATGGCCGATGCGTTGACCGTCCTTGAACAGCACCGTGTTCACCGCGCCGATGCCTCTGGCTTCAGGCGACAGATCATCCAGTAACGGGATCACCGCTTGCTTGCAGGGGAAGGTGATATTCAGACCGGTATAGCCCATGCGTTGAGCGCTGGTGAGCAGGTCGGGCAGGGCCGTGATGTCCAGTTTGAGGGCATCAAGGTCGAGCAGTCGATACAGATAGCGAATGCCTTGGGCATCACCTTCATGTTCGTGCAGTGCGGGGGTGCGAGAAGCCTGGATACCGGAGCCGATAAGGCCCGCGAGGATGGACGGTTTGCGGTTTACAGTCATGGCGATCGGCTCTTATTAGATGCCGCATCCCGGGATCGAAGGATGCGGTTTCAGCAAAATGTACCAGATGGTTAATTTTGCGGAAGAGCCAGGATGAAGGCAAGGCGATAAATCTGTTCGTTTATCGCCCTTGTTGATGAACCAGAACCTGAATTGGAATGAGATCCTGTGGGAGCCGAGCTTGCTCGCGATGCAGGAGACACAGCTAGAAGACATACCGCGTTATCGCTTATCGCAGGCAAGCACTGCTCCCACAGGATTGGGTCCTGTCAGTAGGTCACTGAGCTACTCAAGAAGCAATCAGCTGCCGCAACACATAATGCAGAATCCCGCCCGCCTTGAAGTACTCAACCTCATTCAGGGTGTCGATGCGGCACAGCACATCGAGGACTTCCTGAGTGCCATCTTCGCGAGTGATACGCAGCGTGAGGTTCATGCCTGGCTGCAGGTTGGCTTGGGTCAGGCCACTGATATCCAGCGTCTCCTTACCGGTCAGGTTCAGCGTCTTGCGGCTCTGGCCATTCTTGAACTGCAGCGGCAGTACGCCCATGCCCACCAGGTTGGAGCGGTGAATACGCTCGAAGCTTTCAGCGATAACCGCTTTCACGCCCAGTAGATTGGTGCCTTTCGCTGCCCAGTCACGGCTTGAGCCGGTTCCATACTCCTGCCCGGCAATGACCACCAACGGCGTTTTTTCAGCCTGATAACGCATGGCTGCATCGTAGATCGACAGCTTCTCGTCGGTGGGCACGTGCAGGGTATAGCCGCCTTCCTCACCGCCGAGCATCTCGTTGCGGATACGAATATTGGCGAAGGTGCCACGCATCATCACTTCATGGTTGCCACGACGTGAGCCGTAGGAGTTGAAATCCCGAGGATCGACACCTTGTTGGCGCAGATAACGGCCTGCCGGGCTGTCGGTTTTGATATTGCCCGCCGGGGAAATATGGTCGGTGGTCACCGAGTCGCCGAGCATGGCCAGCACCCGTGCACTGTGGATGTCTTCGATGACCGGCAGCGGACCGGCGATGTCTTCGAAAAAGGGCGGATGCTGGATGTAAGTGGAGTCGTCCTGCCAGACATACGTCGCGGCTTGCGGCACTTCGATGGCCTGCCATTGCTCGTCACCGGCAAATACCTCGGCGTACTCCTTGTGGAACATCCCGGTATTGACCTGCTCAACGGCTTCGGCGATTTCCTTTTGGCTCGGCCAGATATCGCGCAGATACACCGGCTGCCCGTCTTTGCCTTCGCCCAGTGATTCGCTGCTGATGTCGACGCGCACGCTGCCTGCCAGGGCATAGGCTACGACCAGCGGCGGCGAGGCCAGCCAGTTGGTCTTGACCAAGGGATGTACGCGGCCTTCGAAATTACGGTTGCCGGACAGAACCGAAGCCACTGTCAGGTCCGATTGCTGGATGGCTTTTTCAATCGGCTCGGGCAGCGGCCCGGAGTTGCCGATGCAGGTGGTGCAGCCGTAGCCCACCAGATCAAAGCCCAATGCGTCGAGGTATTGAGTCAGCCCCGCAGCCTTGTAGTAATCGGTCACCACTTTGGAGCCGGGAGCCAGAGAGGTTTTTACCCACGGCTTGGTGGTCAGGCCTTTTTCCACGGCTTTTTTGGCCACTAACCCCGCCGCCATCATCACGCTGGGGTTGGAGGTGTTGGTGCAGGAGGTGATAGCCGCGATCACGACCGCGCCGTTTTTCAGGCGATACGTGCGACCTTCGTATTCATAGTCAGCCTCACCGGTCACCTGGTCGGCGTTACCGACTGCGACGCCACCACCGCCTTCACTTTCCAGACGACCTTCATCTTTTTGCGTCGGTTTGAATTGCAGTCCGAGGAAGTCGCTGAACGCTTGGGCGACATTGGGCAGGGCGACACGATCCTGAGGCCGTTTAGGCCCGGCGAGACTCGCCTCGACAGTGCCCATGTCGAGTTCCAGGCTATCAGTGAACACCGGTTCCTGACCTTGCAGCCGCCACAGGCCCTGCGCTTTGCAATAGGCTTCGACCAGCTTCACCGTCTGCTCAGGTCTGCCGGACAGGCGCAGGTACTCTAGCGTGACCTCGTCAACCGGGAAGAAACCGCAGGTGGCGCCGTATTCCGGTGCCATATTCGCGATAGTTGCCCGATCCGCCAGCGGCAGCTGTGCCAGACCGTCCCCGTAAAACTCGACGAATTTGCCGACCACACCTTTCTTACGCAGCATTTGCGTGACGGTCAGTACCAGGTCGGTAGCGGTGATGCCTTCCTTGAGCTTGCCGTTGAGTTTGAAACCGATCACTTCCGGGATCAGCATTGAGACGGGCTGACCGAGCATCGCTGCTTCCGCTTCGATACCGCCCACGCCCCAGCCCAATACGCCGAGGCCATTGATCATGGTGGTGTGCGAATCGGTGCCCACCAGTGTGTCCGGGAACGCATACGTGCGGCCGTCCTCGTCCTTGGTCCAGACCGTGCGGCCGAGGTACTCGAGATTCACTTGATGGCAGATCCCGGTGCCAGGCGGCACTACGCTGAAATTGTCGAAGGCGCTCTGGCCCCAGCGCAGGAAGGCATAACGTTCGCCGTTACGCTCCATTTCGATGTCGACGTTTTGCGAAAAAGAATCGGCATCGCCGAATTTGTCGACCATCACCGAGTGGTCAATGACCAGATCCACTGGCGATAGCGGATTGATCCGCTGCGGATCGCCACCCGCTTTGGCGACTGCAGCGCGCATGGCTGCCAGATCGACCACCGCCGGAACACCCGTGAAGTCCTGCATCAGCACCCGGGCAGGGCGGTACTGGATTTCGCGATCCGAGCGGCGCTCTCCCAGCCATGCAGCCAGCGACTTGAGATCGGTACCGGTGACGGTCTTGTTGTCCTCCCAGCGCAGCAGGTTTTCCAGTAACACCTTGAGAGACATCGGCAGCTTGTCCAGGTCGCCCAGGGTTTTGGCGGCCTCTGGCAGGCTGAAGTAGTGGTAGGTCTTGTTGTCGATTTCGAGCGTTTTAAGGCTGTTCAGGCTATCGAGGGAGGGCATGAAATAACTCCTTTGACGCGTCCGCACGGTACGGACTGGACGATTGAAATCCTTTGCAAGCTGGCGTCGCTTCAGTATTTGCGCCGCTTGTTATTGATGGCGTGTGTAGTACTGGACCAGCCAGTCGCTCCACTGGTTCCTGATTCAGCTATCATGCTCGCCTTTTGCGTCGCTGAGATTAACCCTCTCGTATAGGTCGACGTGTTCAGGAGCACCCCATGAACACCCTGTTTATGCACTGTCGCCCGGGCTTCGAAGGTGAAGTCTGTTCGGAAATTGCCGAGCATGCGGCGCGGCTCAATGTCTCAGGCTATGCCAAAGCCAAGCCGAATACGGCGTGCGCGGAATTCATCTGCACGGAAGATGACGGCGCCGAGCGATTGATGAACGGCCAACGCTTCTCGAAACTGATCTTCCCTCGTCAATGGGCCAGAGGTGTGTTTCTGGAGTTGCCGGAAACCGACCGTATCAGCGTGATCCTGTCACACATGGCCGATTTCGTGACGTGCGGCAGTTTGTGGCTGGAAGTGGTGGACACCAATGATGGCAAGGAACTGTCGACTTTTTGCCGCAAGTTCGAAGCCCCTTTACGCAAGGCGCTGACCCAGGCTGGCAAGCTGGTGGATGACCCGCGCAAGCCGCGTTTGCTGCTGACATTCAAGAGTGGTCGCGAGGTGTTTCTTGGCCTTGCAGACGCCGACAACTCGGCGATGTGGCCCATGGGCATTCCGCGCCTGAAGTTCCCCCGTGAAGCGCCAAGCCGTTCGACCCTCAAGCTGGAAGAGGCCTGGCATCATTTCATTCCGCGAGATCAGTGGGATGAGCGTCTGTCTGGGGATATGACCGGTGTCGATCTTGGCGCAGCACCGGGTGGCTGGACTTACCAGTTGGTGCGCCGTGGCATGCTAGTGACTGCAATCGATAACGGGCCAATGGCCGAAAGCCTGATGGACACCGGTCTGGTTCAGCACTTGATGGCCGACGGCTTCACTTACAAGCCGCGTCAGCCGGTGGACTGGATGGTTTGCGACATCGTCGAAAAGCCTGCGCGTAATGCCGCTTTGCTGGAAACCTGGCTGGGCGAAGGCTTGTGCCGCGAAGCTGTGGTCAACCTCAAGTTGCCGATGAAGCAGCGATACGCCGAAGTCAGCCGTCTGTTGCGACGTATTGAAGAAGGCTTCGAGGCACGCGGCATTCGTGTCGAAATCGGCTGCAAGCAGCTGTACCACGACCGCGAAGAAGTGACCTGTCATCTGCGTCGGCTGGATGGTAAGCGCAAGGGCTGATTATCTTGCCCCTGTAGGAGTGAGCTTGCTCGCGATAACTACCTGACAATCAAAAAAGCGTTGCCTGATCAGACGCTATCGCGAGCAAGCTCACTCCTACGGTGTATTCGGCAGGCTACACCAGCAGCTGTTCCAGATGCTTGATGATCTCCTCGGTTTTCAATACCAGCACATCGCTCTCCAGTGAATCGAGCACCACTTCGGCCGTGTTGCCGATCAGCGCCGCTGGAATGCCGGTGCGCGCCACGGTACCGATGATGGTCACTGCGGCATCCAGTTGCCGAGCTGTGAAAGGGATCAAAACATCCGCCGGCCCTTCGGCAATGTGCAGGTGCGCATCATCGATATCGAATTCGGTCTGGAATGCCTGACACTGCTCGCGATAGCGGGCTTCAATGCTTTCCTTGAGCTGAAATACCGGATCGGCTGCCGACAACATGGGGGAAGGGTGAGCCGCGATCACGTGCAAACGGCCCTTGGCCAGCGCGGCAATGTCATAGCCGTGATCGACGATGGAGTAGTGCAGGGCGCGGTGCTCGCCGTCATGATTACCCACATCAACAGCCGCCAGAATCACGCCTTCTGTCCATGGCCTGTCGGTTTTCACCATCAGAACCGGGCTCGGGCATAAACGCAGCAGCTTCCAGTCCTCAGGTGTGAGCAAGGCTTTTTTCAGTGGGTTGTCGGGGAAGTGCTGTTTTATCACCAGCCCGCAGCCTTCGGCCTGTTGCACCTGAATAATCGTGTGATGCAGGCTGCTGTCCCAGGTTTGTTCGGTGGTGGCTGAGAACCCTTCATCAAGCAGGCGCCGCTTTACCTCCGCGAGCACCGCCGTGTGAGGGTGTTTTTCCTTGTCGCAGATCAGCAAGTGCAGGTGTGCGCCAGTGATACCGGCTATCAGCCGCGCTCGCCTGAGCGCCAGGCTGTCTGGATGCTCGGGCTCTATGACCACCAGAATGCTGCGTATCGATTGCATGACGTTGTCTCCCGGATGCGTTATCCCTGATGCACTCCACAACTATAGTTGCACTGCTCGCGTTGTAGTCTTGATGCACGTCAGCTCATTTCTATCGCCGGACGCGGGTCGCCCTCGTATAATGCCCGGCCTTGTCGTTCGGCCTTCTGTGAGCCTATGTACCCGATTCCCGAAATTGAAGCCTTCCTGCTTTGCCGCACACCCGACAGCTGGGTTCAGGCTGCATTGCGTAATCTGGACATTTTGTTGATCGATCACGCGAACAACGAAAAGAAGGCGGCCGGGGCGGCGTTCCAGTTCATGTTCCAGTACAACGACAAGTTTGATCTGCTGAGCAAGATGTCGCGCCTGGCCCGCGAAGAGCTACGGCACTTCGAGCAAGTGCTGAGCATCATCCGCAAACGCGAAATCCCCATGGCCAACGTCAGTTCGGCGCGTTATGCCGGAGCGTTGCGAAAGCTCGTCCGTAATCACAACCCCTACAGACTGACCGATGCGTTGATCGTCGGCGCCATCGTCGAGGCCCGTTCCTGCGAGCGTTTTGCCTGTCTGGTACCGCACCTGGACGAAGAGCTGGGCAAGTTCTACGCCGGTTTATTGAAGTCCGAAGCGCGGCATTTCCAGGATTATCTGAAGCTGGCCTATACCTACGGCGACAAGGCTGATGTCGACGCCAAAATCGAAGAAATCCGCCTCGCCGAACGCGAGCTGATCGAAAGCCCGGACGAAGAATTCCGGTTTCACAGCGGTGTGCCTGCGTTCGGTTGAGGCCAGTTTCTCAGGCTGCCTCGAACCGGTAGGAGCGAACATGTTCGTGAAGCGCTGTGTCAGCCGATGATGTTTTTCAGCCTTATCCCCTCGCGAACAAGTTCGCTCCTACCGACTTAGCAACCTGCCTTCTCACCTCGGAAAAATCGATGATGTCCACCTTGTCGAACGCTGGCCTTCCTCAATCTGCACTGAACCGGTAGGAGCGAACTTGTTCGCGAAGCGGTGTGTCAGCGACTGATGTTTTTCAGTCATGACCCCCTCGCGAACAAGTTCGCTCCTACCGGTTCGCAAGCCTCTCGATTCGCAAACATAGTAAGCAAGCTAATAAAAGCTTGGCCATTTGCTGCCTAAGCAGTAATATCGCCCTATTCTCTGCCTAGGCAGCTAATTTGGTGGATTCATGAAACATTTCACTCCTGATAATCAGCAGTCGACGATCATGGGCATGCTGATCGGCCGCACCAATTCGCTGAAAGATCGCATCCTCGACAAGCAATTAGTGCCCTATGGCATCACTTTCTCGCAGTTCAAGGTGTTGATCATCGTCGCCCAGTTTCGCGCGGATACCCCCGCCGAATTGTGTCGGCACCTGTCGCTGGACAGCGGCTCGATGACTCGAATGCTAGACCGGCTTGAACAGAAACAATTGCTGGAGCGCACCCGTTCGGCCACTGACCGGCGTCAGGTTCAGCTCGTTCTGACAGAGCAGGGGCGAATCATCACCGACCAATTGCCGCAGATTGGCGCTGAAGCCATGAATGAATTGCTTGGCGTGCTGGATGCTGAAGAAGTGGCAAGTCTGGAGCGGATCCTCAGCAAGGTGCTGATTGACGCTAACGATCACATCGCCATCACCCGTCTGAGTTTCAAAGACCGAGGTGCAGAATGAGCCTTTCTGTGTCGCGGGCGCGTTATAGCCTGTTGCTGATCGCCCTGAGTGTTGCCGGTTGTGCCAACTACAGCGGCCTGACCACCCAAGGCAAAAGCCTTGATGCAAACAAGCTTCAAGCTGAGAGCAGCCTGCAAGGCATCAACCTTTCACCTGCAGCCTGGCCGAAACGTGACTGGTGGAAAAACCTCGGCGATCCGCAGCTTGATGGCTTGATCAACGAAGCCCTGCGCGACAGCCCGGACATGCAAGTCGCCAATGCGCGCACTCATCAAGCCATGGCGTCGGCCTACGCTGCCGATGCGGCACGTATGCCGACGGTCGACGCCGACGCCAGTGTCAGTCGCTCACGCCTGGCCCGGGATCAGGACCCGAGCGGCATGGGCGGGCGCTACAGCACTCTGCGCAGCCTGGCGGTGAACTTCAATTACAACTTTGATTTGTGGGGCGGCCAGCGTGCAGCCTGGGAAGCTGCATTGGGCCAGGCGCGTGCCGCTGAAGTCGATGAGCAAGCTGCACGTCTGACGTTGGCTGCCGATGTCGCCCGCGCCTACAGCGATGTGGGTCAGGCTTACATCGTTCATGATCTGGCGACTGAGGACCTCAAGCGCACGCAGCAATTGCTCAGTCTGGGCAATCAACGTCTGCAGTCCGGAATCGACAGTCAGTATCAATATCAGCAGACCGAAAGCCTGGAGGCCAACTCCCAAGAGGCGCTGATCGCCGCGGAGAAAAGCCTGCGCAGCGCGAAAATCGCCTTGGCAGTGTTACTCGGTAAAGGCCCGGATCGCGGTCAGGAAATCGCCCGTCCCAACGTACTCAAGCCTGCGGTCGTTGCCTTGCCGTCTTCATTGCCCGCCGAGTTGCTGGGACGTCGTCCGGACATCGTCGCGGCCCGCTGGCGTGTTGAAGCAGCGAGCAAGAATATCGTGGCAGGCAAGACCAATTTCTATCCGAACCTGAACCTCAGTGCCGCTGCCGGGGCAGAGTCATTGCTGGGTGACGCGATGTTTGGCTCTGCCAGTCGCTTCTTCAATGTTGCCCCAACCATTTCCCTGCCGTTGTTCGACGGCGGCCGTTTGCGCGCTGATCTGGACGCTCGCGATGCTGATTACGACCTTGCCGTGGCGCAGTACAACAAGAGCCTGATCCGTGCTTTGGGCGACGTCAGCGACAACATCGGTCAACTGCGTGCCATTGATGGCCAGATTCAGGCTCGTCAGCACGCCACGGACGTGGTCCAGCAATCATTCAATACCGTGACCCAGCGCTATGGCTCGGGGATCGGCAACTACCTGGACGTGCTGACTACAGAGCAGCAATTACTCCAGTCACAACGCCAACTGGCTGATCTCAACGCCGAACGAATCGATTTATCGATCCAGTTGATGCAAGCCCTGGGCGGTGGTTTCGAGGGCGAAAGTCCCACCGACGCCACTTCATCAACTGCTTCGCTGACTAACTCAAGGTAATCGTCATGGCCACTGCCGCTAGCGAAAACACCCCCGGGAACGCTCCGGAAAACAGTAAAAAAGACACCAATCCACGCAAGCGCAAGCTGCTCCTGTTCGGCTTGGCACTGGTCGTCATTCTCGGCGGGCTGGGCGTCTGGGCCTGGCATGAGCTGTATGGCCGCTGGAATGAAAACACCGACGACGCTTATGTGAATGGCAACGTCGTGGAAATCACTCCGCTGGTAGCCGGTACCGTCACCAGCATTGGCGCGGATGATGGTGATCTGGTTCGCGCCGGTCAGGTGTTGCTGCAATTCGACCCTGCTGATGCCGAAGTCGGTCTGCAAAGTGCCGAAGCCAATCTGGGTAAGACCGTGCGTCAAGTGCGTGGCCTGTACAGCAATGTCGACGGCATGAAAGCTCAACTGGCAGCCCAGCGCGCTGAAGTGAAGAAGGCTCAGGACAACTACACCCGACGCAAAAGCCTGGCAGCGGGCGGGGCGATTTCTCAGGAAGAACTCTCCCATGCCCATGACGATTTGATCAGTGCCCAAAGCGCCTTGAGCAATGTTCAACAGCAACTGGCCAGCAGCGTCGCGTTGGTGGACGACACCGAAGTGTCGTCACATCCGGATGTGAAAGCCGCCGCGGCGCAGTTGCGTCAGGCTTACCTGGCCAATGCGCGCAGCACGCTGATCGCACCCGTCACCGGTTACGTCGCCAAGCGCACCGTGCAACTGGGCCAACGCGTTCAGCCAGGCACGGCGTTGATGGCAGTGATCCCTCTGGATCAGCTGTGGATTGATGCCAACTTCAAGGAAACGCAACTGGGCAACATGCGTATTGGTCAGCCGGTGGAAATCGAGTCGGACCTTTACGGCAGTGATGTGAAGTACAGCGGCACGATTGACAGCCTGGGTGCCGGTACCGGCAGCGCCTTTGCGCTGTTGCCTGCGCAAAACGCCACGGGTAACTGGATCAAGATCGTCCAGCGCGTTCCCGTCCGCATCCACATCAACGCCGAGGAACTGGCGAAGCACCCGCTGCGCATCGGTCTGTCCACGACGGTTAACGTCGATCTGCACGATCAAAGCGGCCCGGTGTTGGCGCAACAGCCACCCAAGCAAGCCTCGTTCAGCACCAACGTTTATGAACAGCAACTGGCCGAGGCTGACGCCTTGATCAAACGTCTGATTCATGAAAACAGCGCACTGACCGGCAAGACTGCTCAGCGCTGATCCGCCAATCCGCATGCCCTGACCTGTGAAAGGTCAGGGCAGCGTCAAGTTTTCAGGGATTCGCGATGAGCGCCAACGCACCCGCATCATTTACGCCGCCCAGCCTGCTGCTGTGTACCATCGGCCTGTCGCTGGCGACCTTCATGCAGGTTCTCGATACGACTATTGCCAACGTCGCCTTGCCGACCATTTCCGGCAACCTGGGCGTCAGTTCGGAGCAGGGCACCTGGGTCATCACCTCGTTTGCGGTCAGTAACGCGATTGCCTTGCCATTGACCGGATGGCTAAGCCGCCGCTTTGGTGAAGTGAAGTTGTTCCTCTGGGCAACGATTCTGTTTGTTCTGGCGTCGTTCCTGTGCGGGATCTCCCAGTCAATGCCGGAGCTGGTGGGCTTTCGCGTGTTGCAGGGTGTGGTGGCGGGGCCGCTGTACCCGATGACGCAAACCTTGCTGATCGCCGTGTACCCTCCTGCGAAAAGGGGGATGGCACTGGCACTGCTGGCGATGGTGACAGTCGTCGCGCCGATCGCGGGGCCGATCCTCGGCGGCTGGATCACTGACAGCTACAGTTGGCCGTGGATCTTCTTCATCAATATTCCGATTGGCCTGTTCGCGGTGCTGGTCGTGCGCATGCAAATGGCCAAGCGCCCGGTCGTCACCAGTTACCAGCCCATGGACTATGTCGGGCTTATCACCCTGATCATCGGCGTGGGTGCGTTGCAGATCGTGCTCGACAAGGGCAACGACCTGGACTGGTTCGAGTCGAACTTCATTGTCATCGGTGCGCTGATTTCAGCCGTGGCGTTGTCGGTTTTCGTGATCTGGGAAATGACTGACAAACATCCGATCGTCAATCTGCGCTTGTTTGCCTTCCGTAACTTCCGCATCGGCACCATGGTTTTGGTCGGCGGTTATGCCGGGTTTTTCGGGATCAACCTGCTGCTGCCGCAGTGGTTGCAGACGCAAATGGGCTATACCGCGACGTGGGCCGGGCTGGCCGTGGCACCCATCGGTATCTTGCCGGTATTGATGTCGCCGTTTGTCGGCAAGTACGCGCACAAATTCGACCTACGCTTGTTGGCCGGGCTGGCATTTCTGGCGATTGGCACCAGTTGCTTCATGCGGGCGGGCTTCACCAACGAAGTGGACTTTGAACACATCGCGCTGGTGCAGTTGTTCATGGGGGCGGGCGTTGCGTTGTTCTTCATGCCGACCCTGAGCATCCTGCTGTCGGACTTGCCGCCCAATCAGATTGCTGACGGCTCTGGTTTGGCGACATTCCTGCGCACGCTGGGCGGTAGCTTCGCTGCATCGCTGACCACGTGGATCTGGATCCGCCGCGCCGATCAGCATCATGCTTATTTGAGTGAAAACATCAGCACTTACGAACCTGCTACCCGGGATGCGCTGAATGCACTGGGTGGTGCGAGTCCTTCGGCTTATGCGCAACTGGAGCAGACCCTCAACAGCCAGGCTTACATGATGTCGACGGTGGATTACTTTTATCTGCTGGGCTGGGTGTTCATGGGTCTGATTCTGCTGGTCTGGCTGGCCAAACCGCCATTTACCGCCAAGGCCGGGCCTGCGGCTGGCGGCGGGCATTGATGCGGTTTTGAGCCTTCATACATGATTTGTGGGAGGTCGCCCGGTGTCAGTGACACAGCGCTGTCGCGCAGCAACACAGGCCTGTAGGCGTGAGCTTGCTCGCGATTCGATTTCATGGTTAACGAATTTATCGCATGAACTGACGCTATCGCGAGCAAGCTCACTCCTACAGAAAAAGCATTTAAATTCAGTTGGTTATTTTATGTTTGATGAGAGCGGGACTGCCCGCGATAACGCTGGACTTGATGGCCCTGCTATCTGCAGCGCTCTTATCGCGGGCAAGCACCGCTCCCTCAAGGTCAGTGTGTCGAGGGATCGGGCAGTGCCATCTGCTCCGGCACAAAATCAAACGCCGCCAGCTGAAACCCTTGCTCGTCCACCTGTACCGCCCAGCCTTGCTTGTCCCAGTCACCCAGCACAATGCGTCGCGCCGCCTGATCACCGATCTGTAGCTTATGGATGGCAGGGCGATGGGTATGGCCGTGGATCAGGGTGCGCACACCAAAGTGCTCCATGATTTTGGGCACTTCTTCGGGCGTAACATCGACGATGTCGTTGGCTTTCATACGCGTCTGCGAGCGGCTTTCATTGCGCAGCTTGCGTGCGAGCTTGTGGCGCGTGCTCTTGGGCAGGTTGCGCAGTACAAACAATGTCAACGGGTTGCGCAGGTAACGGCGCATACGAATGTAACCTTCATCCCGCGTACACAGGCTGTCGCCGTGCATCAGCAGAACAGGCTCGCCGTTCAACTGGACGACGCTCGGGTCTGGCAGCAGTGTGCAGCCAGCCGCTTTACAGAACGCACGGCCAATCATGAAGTCACGATTGCCATGCATCAGAAATATTTGGGTGCCGCTATCGCTCAGCTCTCGCAACGCCTGGCAGATCGAGCGCTGGAAGGGCGACATTGCATCGTCGCCAATCCAGACCTCGAAAAAATCACCGAGGATATACAGGGCCTGAGCATCGCGGGCACGGCCCGCGATCAGATCCAGAAACGCCCGGGTAATGTCCGGGCGTTCTTCCTGCAAATGCAGATCGGAGATCAGCAATATCACTCAACGATCTCGGCTTTCTCGATGATCACGTCTTCAGTCGGTACGTCCTGGTGGCCGGATTTGCTGCCGGTGGACACGCCTTTGATCTTGTCGACAACGTCTGTGCCTTCGATCACTTCGGCAAACACCGCGTAACCCCAGCCCTGAGTGGTCTTGGCGCTGTGGTTGAGGAAGCTGTTGTCAGCGACGTTGATGAAGAACTGCGCGGAGGCCGAATGCGGTTCCATGGTACGGGCCATGGCAACGCTGTACTTCTTGTTCGGCAGACCGTTGTCAGCTTCGTTCTGGATGCTTGGGCGCTTGTCTTTCTTTTCTTTCATGCCTGGCTCGAAACCGCCGCCCTGGATCATGAAGTTACCGATGACGCGGTGAAAAACGGTGTTTTCGTAGTGACCGGCGTTGACGTATTCGATGAAGTTGGCAACGGTCAGCGGCGCTTTCTCAGCGTTCAGTTCCAGAACGATGTCGCCATGGTTGGTGGTCAATTTTACTTTGGACATATCTGAATTCGCTCTTTTGGCAGTTCGTGAATGGACGCGTTATAACCCTGACGCGCAGTTTACAGACGCGGTTACATAATTCGGTCGAGTTTTTAACTCGACGGTTTTCTTACAGGGCGCTGTTAGCCTATTGACAGCTTCGGCTATCATAAGCGCTTTGATTTAGTCGGCCTACCCTGGCCGCGCACTTGTATTGTCCAAGGATCCTATGAGCAAGCCCACTCAAGACCCCGCTGCGAATTCAAAGGCAGGCCCTGCAATTCCTACCAATTTCCTGCGCCCGATTGTCCAGGCTGACCTCGATTCAGGTAAGCACACAAAGATCGTGACCCGCTTTCCGCCTGAGCCTAACGGCTATCTGCACATCGGTCACGCCAAGTCGATCTGCGTGAATTTCGGTCTGGCTCAGGAATTCGGTGGCGTCACGCACCTGCGTTTCGATGACACCAACCCGGCCAAGGAAGACCAGGAATACATCGACGCCATCGAAAGCGACGTGAAGTGGCTGGGCTTCGAATGGGATGGCGAAGTACGCTACGCCTCGCAGTATTTCGATCAATTGCACGACTGGGCTGTCGAGCTGATCAAGGCTGGCAAGGCTTATGTGGACGATCTGACCCCGGAACAGGCGCGTGAATACCGCGGCACCCTGACCGAACCGGGCAAGAACAGCCCGTTCCGTGAGCGCAGCGTCGAGGAAAACCTGGATCTGTTCGCTCGCATGAAAGCCGGTGAGTTCGAAGACGGTGCCCGTGTTCTGCGCGCCAAAATCGACATGGCTTCGCCGAACATGAACCTGCGCGACCCGATCCTGTATCGCATTCGCCATGCTCATCACCACCAGACTGGCGACAAGTGGTGCATCTACCCGATCTACGACTTTACCCACGGCCAATCGGACGCTATCGAAGGTATTACCCATTCGATCTGCACCCTGGAATTCGAAAGCCATCGTCCGCTGTATGACTGGTTCCTCGACAACCTGTCGGTGCCAAGCAAACCGCGTCAGTACGAGTTTTCGCGCCTGAACCTGAACTACACCATCACCAGCAAGCGCAAGCTGAAGCAACTGGTCGATGAAAAGCACGTTCACGGTTGGGATGACCCGCGCATGTCGACACTGTCGGGCTTCCGTCGTCGTGGATACACGCCGAAATCGATTCGTAACTTCTGCGAAATGATCGGCACCAACCGCTCCGACGGCGTAGTGGATTTCGGCATGCTGGAATTCAGCATCCGTGACGACCTGGACCACAGCGCGCCGCGTGCCATGTGCGTGCTGCGTCCGCTGAAAGTCGTGATCACCAACTATCCGGAAGGTCAGGTCGAGAAGCTTGAGCTGCCGCGCCACCCGAAAGAAGACCTCGGCGTACGCGAGCTGCCGTTCTCCCGCGAGATCTACATCGACCGCGACGATTACATGGAAGAGCCGCCAAAAGGCTACAAGCGTCTGGAGCCGAATGGCGAAGTGCGCCTGCGCGGCAGCTACGTGATCCGTGCCGACGAAGCGATCAAGGATGCTGACGGCAACATCGTCGAGCTGCGTTGCTCCTATGATCCGGACACCCTGGGCAAGAATCCTGAAGGCCGCAAGGTCAAAGGCGTTGTGCACTGGGTGCCTGCGGCTGAAAGCGTTGAATGCGAAGTTCGTCTGTACGATCGTCTATTCCGTTCGCCAAATCCTGAAAAGGCTGAGGACGGTGCGACCTTCCTGGACAACATCAATCCGGATTCCCTGCAAGTGCTGACCGGTTGTCGTGCTGAACCTTCATTGGGACAAGCGCAACCGGAAGACCGTTTCCAGTTCGAACGCGAAGGCTATTTCTGCGCGGACATCAAGGACTCGAAACCAGGTCAGCCGGTATTCAACCGGACTGTAACGCTACGAGATTCGTGGTCTTAAGGAGCCTCAGTGCTTTCTATCTACAACACGCTCACCAAGAGCAAAGAAGTCTTCAAGCCGCTGGATGGCAACAAGGTGCGCATGTACGTCTGCGGGATGACCGTCTACGACTACTGCCACCTGGGCCACGGCCGCAGCATGGTGGCGTTCGACCTCGTCACCCGCTGGCTGCGGTTCAGCGGTTACGACCTGACGTATGTGCGCAACATCACCGACATTGACGACAAGATCATCAATCGTGCCCGTGAAAACGGTGAGTCGTTTGATGCCTTGACCGCGCGCATGATCGACGCGATGCATGAGGACGAAGCACGGCTGAATATCCTCAAACCGGATATGGAGCCGCGTGCCACCGATTACATCGACGGCATGCACGCCATGATTCAGACCTTGATCGACAAGGGCTACGCCTATGTGCCGGGTAATGGCGACGTGTATTACCGCGTCGGTAAATTCCTCGGTTACGGCAAGCTGTCGCGCAAGAAGATCGAAGACCTGCGCATTGGCGCACGTATCGAAGTAGACGAGTCCAAGGACGATCCGCTGGACTTCGTACTCTGGAAAGGCGTCAAGCCCGGCGAGCCAAGCTGGGAATCGCCATGGGGCGCCGGGCGTCCGGGCTGGCACATCGAGTGCTCGGTGATGTCCACCTGCTGCCTGGGTGAGACGTTCGATATTCATGGCGGTGGCAGCGACCTTGAATTCCCGCACCACGAGAACGAAATCGCCCAGAGCGAAGCGGCCACTGGCAAGACCTACGCCAATGCCTGGCTGCACTGCGGCATGATTCGCATCAATGGCGAGAAGATGTCCAAGTCCTTGAACAACTTCTTCACCATTCGCGACGTGCTGGAAAAGTACTCGCCGGAAGTAGTGCGGTATCTGCTGGTTTCCAGCCATTACCGCAGCGCGATCAACTATTCCGAAGACAGTCTCAGGGAATCCAAGAGCGCGCTTGAACGTTTCTATCACGCCCTGCGTGGCTTGCCGGTTTCCGAACCGTCAGGTGGCGATGCGTTCGTGGAGCGTTTCTCGGCAGCCATGAACGACGACTTCGGCACGCCGGAAGCGTGTGCGGTCTTGTTCGAGATGGTTCGTGAAATCAACCGTCTGCGGGAAGCCGACTTGGCGGCCGCCGCTGGTCTGGCAGCTCGTCTGAAGCAACTGGCCAGCGTACTGGGTGTGTTGCAGCTGGATGCCGACGACTTCTTGCAGTCAGGTGCTGAAGGTCGGGTTGATGCGGCAGAAGTCGAAGCGCTGATCCAGGCGCGTCTCGCTGCCCGCGCAGCCAAGGACTGGGCTGAGTCCGACCGCATCCGCGACCAGATCACTGCCATGGGCGTGGTGCTGGAAGACGGTAAAGGCGGCACGACCTGGCGGTTGGCGGATTGATTCGCTGACTTTGATCTGCGCTGTGCTCCTGGCACAGCGTGGTCTCGCAGAGGATGCCAAACTTTGTGGGAGCTGAGCTTGCTCGCGATACCGGCACCTCGGTGTTTGATCTGAAACCGAGGTGTCGGTATCGCGAGCAAGCTCAGCTCCCACAGGGATTGCATTCCAGTTCAACTGTTGGTCGTGACTCAACGCTGCCTTTCCCGCAACCGCTTGTAAAGCGTATTGCGGCTCACCCCCAGGCGCTTGGCCAGTTGGGAAATATTCCCGCCAGCAGCCCGCAATAGCTGATCCAGGTCTTCTGTTTCTTGCCGCTGTGCTTTGTCACTGAACACTGACGGCACATCCTGCAAACTCATCTCCAGATCCGCAAAGAAATCATCCGGCAAATGTTCTGTGCGGATCAGTTCATTTTCGGCCAGCGCCAACGCCACCTGAATCACATTGCTGAGCTGGCGCAAGTTGCCCGGCCACGGATGGCGATCAAACAACTCCAGCACTTTCGGTTCGAAGCCTCGAGTCTGCTGCGCTTCGCGATGCTGCTCCCAGAGTCGCTGAACCAGCGCTGCCTTGTCGGCACGTTCACGCAGGGGCGGTAGTTCGAGATTTAGCCCGCTGATCCGGTAGTACAAGTCCTGGCGGAAGCGCCCGGCCAATACTTCGTCGCGCAAATTGCGGTTCGTCGCGGATATCAGTCGCACATCCACCGGATGCAATTCGCTGCTGCCCAGCGGCTGCACGCAACGTTCTTGTAAAACCCGTAACAGACGAGCCTGAACCGGCAGCGGCATGTCGCCAATCTCGTCGAGGAACAGCGTGCCCTTGTCCGCCTTGCGAATCAGGCCGATGCTGCCTTTATGGTGCGCGCCGGTGAATGCGCCTTTCTCATAGCCAAACAACTCCGACTCCACCAACTCGGCCGGGATGGCTGCACAGTTGACTGCGATCAGTGGCTTGGCGGATCGGGAACTGGCGTTGTGCAAGGCTTTGACGAACACCTCTTTACCCACACCGGTTTCGCCATGGATCAGCAGGGCAATGTTCTTCTCAAGCAGCCGCTCAGCCTGGCGCACGGCTTTGTCGACCCTGGCATCACCCAGACTGACGGCCGACAGGAGCACACTATCGGGCAATACCGGTTTCGGCGCGGGCTGGAGAGCATGCAGGTGCAACGGTTTGCGTTTGGGGTGTCTCAATACGCCGTGAAAGCGATTGTTGCCAGAAGCCAGAAGCGAAAAGGGCAGGCCTTCAGGTTGATTGAGCAGAAAAGCCACCGGGTTATTGAACAGCGCCTCGATGCTCGTCCGCATCGGGCTGCCCCCCAACAGATTATCGGCGCGACGGTTGGCGCTGATGATCCGCCCGTTTTCATCAAATATCAGCAAGCCGGCCCACTGACTGTCGAGGTTGTTCAGCCCGGTGTTGAAGGTCAACTGGAAGTGGCTGTCCTGAAACTGATCGAGGATCAGTCGGTTCTCCACCGACTGGCTCATCATCTTGACCATGCCCAACGTATGGGAGGGCGGCAGGAAGCTGTCGCTGGAGACATCGAGTACCGCAATCATGCGGCGTGCGGCATCGTAGATCGGTGCTGCCGAGCCGGTCATGAAGCGGTTGGCTTTGAGAAAGTGTTCGTTGTGTTCGATGTGCACTGCCTGCTCACAGACCAGTGCGGTGCCGATAGCGTTGGTCCCCGTGGCGCTTTCAATCCAGCTGGCTCCTGCCATGAAGCCATGTGCGTGTGAGGGTTCGACAAAACGCTGGGTGCCCCATGACTTCAGCAACTGACCGCGATCATCGGCCAGCATGATCAGGCAGTTGGAGTTACTGAGGATGTTTTCGTAAAACGGCAGGACTTCCTGGTGGGTGGTGTGCACCAGCGCCTGATGGCGCTCCAGTAACTGCGATACCTGATCCGTCGGCAATTGGCCGAAAGAGGGTCTGGACTGATGACTCAGACCAAAGTCCCTACAGCGGGACCATGAATCTCGGATGATGGCGTCATGAGCAACGGATGCACGGTGTATGGCCATGGTGGATCCTGCATGTATTTTTATTTTTCTTATTGATCTGGCACGGGCGTCCAATCCCGTGCGTGCGTCCAGTGTCGCTCAGGATTGTTCAAAGTCAATGTTCAGTTTGTTCAAGTGTTCAGTTTTTGCTGTTCACTTTTGTTCAGCACTGAACGCTCAGCAGGCGGGTGATATCGGGCCGAGGCTCTATCTCGGGGCTGTGTGCAGTAATGCCCGGTCTGGCACGATTGTCGCTATCTCCTGACAAGAATTCGCGCACCCCTGAATAAGAACTGACAAAAAAGGGCAAGCCATGTCTCTAACGCTGGAGCACGTCAGCCGTGTGGTCGACGGCCAAACCTGGATCGACGACGCTTCGTTGAGCTTTGAACCGGGTTCTTTCAATGTCTTGCTGGGCCGTACACTGTCCGGCAAGACCAGTCTGATGCGACTGATGGCCGGGCTGGACAAGCCTGATCGGGGTCGCATCCTGATGAACGGTAAGGACGTCACCCAGACGGCCGTTCGCCATCGCAACGTGTCGATGGTTTATCAGCAGTTCATCAATTACCCGAGCATGACCGTTTTCGAGAACATTGCCTCGCCATTGCGTCAGGCGGGTGTCGCCGCTGACGTGATCCAGAGCAAGGTGCTGGAAACCGCGAAGATGCTGCGCATTGAGAAGTTTCTGACCCGCTATCCACTGGAGTTGTCCGGTGGCCAGCAGCAGCGCACGGCCATGGCCCGGGCGCTGGTCAAGGATGCCGACCTGATTCTGTTCGATGAGCCGCTGGTCAACCTCGACTACAAGCTGCGCGAAGAGCTCCGTCAGGAAATGCGCGAGCTGTTCGAGGCCCGTCACACCATCGCCATTTATGCCACCACCGAGCCTAACGAGGCGCTGGCGCTAGGCGGCACGACCACGGTGCTGCATGAAGGGCGGGTGATTCAGAGTGGTCGCACACCTGAGGTCTATCACCAACCGCAAACCGTGCTGGCGGCGGAGTTGTTCTCCGAGCCGCCAATCAATTTGATGCCTGGGCGCATTCAGGGCAGTGAAGTCAGCTTTGCCAATTTCGTGCATTTCCCCCTCAACGTTGACCTGCGCAAGATCGGCGATGGCAATTACCGCTTTGGCGTGCGCCCCAGCCACTTGAGTCTGGTGCCGTCAAACGACGATGACCTTGAGCTGGCAGTGACCGTTGAGCTGGCGGAAATCAGCGGCTCCGAAACCTTCCTGCACGTGCGTAACGAGCATTTCCCGTTGGTGCTGCACTTGCCGGGGGTGCATGCCTACGACGTAGATGCGTCCATTCGGGTGTACATCCCGACCCATAAATTATTTGTGTTTGATGAGCAAGGCCGCCTGATTCAGGCGCCCGGCTTGCGCATGGCGAGGGTTGCCTGATGGCCGAGATCCGATTGCAAAACCTTGCGCACAGCTATAGCAAGCGTCCGGCCGGTCCGGAGGACTACGCAATTCGCGAGATGAGTCATATCTGGGAGCAGGGCGGGGCGTATGCCCTGCTAGGGCCTTCGGGGTGCGGCAAGTCGACATTGCTGAACGTCATCTCCGGGCTGCTTAGCCCCTCGGAGGGTCAGGTGTTGTTTGACTCCAAAGTGGTCAACGACCTGTCGCCGGAGCAGCGCAACATCGCTCAGGTTTTTCAGTTTCCGGTGGTCTACGACACCATGACGGTGTACGACAATCTTGCCTTCCCCCTGCGCAATCAGGGCATGGACGAGAAAAGGATTCAAACCAAGGTTCATGAAATCGCCGACGTGCTGGACCTGCAGCCCTTACTGAAGAAAAAGGCCCGCAACCTCACCGCGGATGAAAAGCAGAAAGTCTCCATGGGCCGTGGTCTGGTGCGGGATGACGTGTCGGCCATTCTGTTTGACGAGCCGCTGACCGTGATCGACCCGCATTTGAAGTGGAAGCTCCGGCGCAAGCTCAAGCAGATTCACGAGCAATTCAACATCACCATGGTTTACGTCACCCACGATCAGCTCGAAGCTTCGACCTTCGCTGACAAGATCGCAGTCATGTATGGCGGTGCGATTGTCCAGTTCGGTACGCCACGAGAGCTGTTCGAAAAACCACGCCACACCTTCGTCGGTTATTTCATTGGCAGCCCCGGCATGAATCTCATTGAAGTCACGCCGCAAGCAGGTGGTGTGGGCTTTGGCGATGCTCATTTGCCGCTGTCCGAGTCCATGCAGCAGCTTATCGCCGAGAAAAAGTGGAGCAGCCTGAAGATCGGCATTCGTCCCGAGTTCGTGCACGTCTGGGACGGTCCGGTGGACGACGCACTATGCGCCGAGGTCAGCCATGTTGAAGACCTTGGCACTTACAAGATTCTGACCCTGCGCCTGGCCGGGCAAGCCTTGAAAGTGCGGCTGCAGGAAGATAAACCGGTGCCCGTCGGTAAGGCCTGGATCAGCTTCCCGAGCCAGTGGCTGATGGTCTACGCCGACGATTACTTGCTGGAGTCAGGCCATGAATAAGGTTCAGAACAATAAGGCGTGGTGGTTGGTATTGCCGGTTTTCCTGTTGGTGGCGTTCAGCGCCATCATTCCGATGATGACCGTGGTCAACTATTCGGTGCAGGACATCTTCGACCAGTCCAGCCGCTACTTTGTCGGCACCGACTGGTTCAGGCAGGTTTTGCAGGACCCGCGCCTGCACGACTCGTTACTGCGTCAGTTCATCTATTCCGCCTGTGTATTGCTGATTGAAATCCCGCTGGGGATCGCCATCGCGCTGTGCATGCCTACCAAGGGGCGCTGGTCCACGGTCTGTCTGATCGTAATGACCATTCCACTGCTGATCCCGTTTAACGTCGTCGGCACCATCTGGCAGATCTTTGGCCGCGGAGACATCGGGCTTCTGGGCTATACGCTGAACAACATCCTGCACGTTAACTACAACTATGCGGCCAATGCTTCGGATGCATGGGTAACGGTGTTGATCATTGATGTCTGGCACTGGACGTCGCTGGTAGCACTGCTTTCCTACTCAGGATTGCGAGCTATCCCGGATGTTTACTACCAGGCCGCGCGCATTGACCGGGCTTCCAGTTGGGCGGTGTTCCGTCATATCCAGCTGCCAAAGATGAAGAGTGTGTTGCTGATTGCGGTGATGTTGCGCTTTATGGACAGTTTCATGATCTACACCGAGCCGTTTGTGCTCACCGGCGGCGGTCCCGGCAACTCAACGACCTTCCTCAGTCAGACCCTGACCACCATGGCGCTGGGCCAGTTCGACCTGGGCCCTGCGGCGGCATTCTCGTTGGTGTATTTCCTGATCATCCTGCTGGTGTCGTGGGTGTTCTACACCGCCATGACCCATAGCGAAAAGAACTGAGGAGGCGGACATGAACCTGCGCAAAGTCATACCGCTGTGGATTTACCTGCTGTTTCTGCTGGTGCCGATCTACTGGCTGGTGAACATGTCGTTCAAGACCAACACTGAAATCCTCGGCGGCCTGACCCTGTGGCCGCAGGATTTCACCCTGGCCAATTACAAAGTGATTTTCACCGACGAGAGCTGGTACAGCGGCTACATTAATTCCCTGTACTACGTTTGCCTCAATACCGTGATCTCGCTGAGCGTGGCGTTGCCAGCGGCTTATGCGTTTTCCCGTTATCGTTTTCTGGGCGACAAGCACCTGTTCTTCTGGCTGCTGACCAATCGCATGGCACCGCCTGCGGTTTTCCTGCTGCCGTTCTTCCAGTTGTATTCGTCCATTGGTCTGTTCGATACCCACATCGCCGTAGCGCTGGCTCATTGCCTTTTCAATGTGCCTTTAGCGGTGTGGATTCTGGAGGGTTTTATGTCCGGGGTGCCCAAGGAGATTGATGAAACTGCCTATATCGATGGTTACAGCTTTCCGAAATTCTTCGCGAAAATCTTTGTGCCACTGATTGGCTCGGGTATCGGTGTGACGGCCTTCTTCTGCTTCATGTTTTCCTGGGTTGAACTGCTGCTGGCCCGGACCTTGACGTCGGTCAACGCCAAGCCGATTGCGGCGGTGATGACGCGCACGGTCTCGGCTTCGGGCATTGATTGGGGTGTCCTGGCGGCGGCGGGGGTGTTGACCATCCTGCCCGGCATGCTGGTGATCTGGTTCGTTCGTAATCACGTGGTCAAGGGCTTCGCTCTTGGCAGGGTCTGAGGAGTCGAAAAATGGAGTGGATGTCATGGACACTGCCCACCGCGATCTTCTTCGGCAGCATTGCATTGCTGTTGGCTGGGATGACGGCGTGGGAATTGCGCTCGGCCAGTATTGAGCGTCGTGGTTTTCTGCCGATTGCCACCACCCGTGGTGACCGACTGTTCATTGGGCTGTTGGGTAGCGCTTATCTGCATCTGCTGGTGATTGGCGCGACTGACTGGAGTATCTGGGTCGCTTCAGGGATTTCTCTGTTGTGGCTCCTGGTAGTAATGCGGTGGGGTTAGAGAGCGGATGGGCGCAAATACCAGGCTGATCCGGTAGGCAGTATTCGAAGCGGGACTACATAAGAAACAACACTGGAGGTGTCTATGTTCAATAAGAAAAACAAGCTACGACATAGCGTGACGCTGGCGACAATGGTGATGCTCAGCGGATTGAGCGTTTCGGCATGGGCGGATCAGTACCAGGATGCGGCCAAGAAGTGGGCAGCCAGTGAGTTCAAGCCGAGCACGCTGTCCGATGCCGAGCAGTTGAAAGAGCTGGAGTGGTTCATCAAGGCTGCCGAGCCGTTCCGCGGCATGGACATCAAGGTGGTTTCCGAAACCTTGACCACCCACGAGTACGAATCGAAAACCCTGGCCAAGGCTTTCACCGAAATTACCGGCATAAAGATCACTCATGACTTGCTGCAGGAAGGCGACGTGATTGAAAAGCTGCAGACCGCCATGCAGTCGGACAAAAGCATTTATGACGGCTGGGTGAATGACTCCGACCTGATCGGTACCCATTTCCGTTACGGCAAAGCGATGTCCCTGACCGATCTGATGGCCAGTCCCGAAGGCAGCAAGGTGACGTCTCCGACGCTGGATCTGAAAGACTTCATCGGCACCTCGTTCACCACCGCCCCGGACGGCAAGCTGTATCAACTGCCCGATCAACAGTTCGCCAACCTGTACTGGTTTCGCGCGGACTGGTTTGATCGCGCAGACCTGAAAGAGAAGTTCAAGGCCAAGTACGGCTACGAGCTGGGCGTCCCGGTGAACTGGTCGGCTTATGAAGACATCGCCAAGTTCTTCAGCGAAGACGTGAAAGAAATCGACGGCAAGAAAGTCTACGGCCACATGGACTACGGCAAAAAAGATCCGTCCCTGGGCTGGCGCTTCACCGATGCCTGGTTCTCCATGGCGGGCAGCGGCGACAAGGGCTTGCCAAACGGTCTGCCGGTGGATGAGTGGGGTATTCGCGTAGAAGACTGCCACCCGGTCGGTTCCAGCATTACTCGCGGCGGCGACACCAACGGGCCGGCGGCGGTGTTTGCTACCCAGAAATATATCGACTGGCTCAAGGCCTACGCGCCGCCTGAAGCGGCGGGCATGACGTTCTCCGAGTCCGGGCCGGTGCCTTCGCAAGGTAACGTTGCTCAGCAGATTTTCTGGTACACCGCTTTCACCGCTGACATGACCAAAGCGGGTCTGCCGGTCATGAACGCCGATGGCACGCCAAAATGGCGTATGGCGCCGTCACCAAAAGGCCCGTACTGGAAAGAAGGCATGAAGCTGGGTTATCAGGACGTGGGTTCCTGGACCTTCCTCAAATCGTCCGACGAGAAAAAACGTCTGGCTGCCTGGCTCTACGCGCAGTTCGTGACCTCGAAAAGCGTTTCCCTGAAAAAAACCATCGTGGGCCTGACGCCGATTCGTGAGTCGGACATCAACTCCAAGGAAATGACCGCACTGGCACCTAAACTCGGTGGTCTCGTAGAGTTCTACCGCAGCCCGGCCCGTGTGCAATGGTCGCCTACCGGGACCAACGTGCCGGATTACCCGAAACTTGCTCAGTTGTGGTGGAGTCACGTCGCCGAGGCTGTAACCGGGGAAAAAACCGCACAGCAGGCACTGGACGGTCTGGCCAAGGATCAGGATGCGATCATGACGCGGATCGAGCGCTCCAAGGTCCAGGAGGCCAGCAAGTGCGCGCCTAAAATGAATCCGGAAACCTCGGCGGAAGAGTGGTACACCAAAGCCGAGCAAAGTGGTGGCAAGTTCCTGGCCCCACAACGCAAGCTGGCCAATGAAAAACCGAAGGGCGAAACAATCGCTTACTCTGATTTGCTGAAGAGCTGGGAAGCGGCCAAGAAGTAAGGCCTTTATGCAATGAAAAACGGCACCCCTCGGGGTGCCGTTTTCATTTACCTCTGTGCCGCGGCGATCAGCCGTGCAGGGTCTCTGCTGCGTACAGGGTGTTTTCAAGCAAGCAGGCGCGAGTCATCGGGCCTACGCCACCCGGTACTGGCGTGATCCAGCCAGCGCGGGGCAGGGCGGTTTCGTACACCACATCGCCGACCAGCTTGCCGTCGTCCTGACGGTTGATGCCAACGTCGATGACGATCGCGCCTTCCTTGATCCACTCACCCTTGACCAGGCCTGGTTTGCCAGCGGCAACTACCACCAGATCGGCACGGCCAACGTGGCCCGCCAGATCCTTGGTGAAGCGGTGGGTGACAGTCACGGTGCAGCCTGCCAGCAGCAGTTCCATGGCCATAGGCCGGCCAACGATGTTGGAGGCGCCCACAACCACGGCGTCCAGCCCATAAAGATCGACGCCGGTGCTTTCCAGCAGGGTCATGATGCCTTTAGGGGTGCAGGGACGCAGCAAGGGAATCCGCTGGGCCAGGCGGCCGACGTTATAAGGATGGAAACCATCCACGTCTTTATCAGGGCGGATGCGCTCCAGCAGCAGCGAGGCATCGAGGTGTTCAGGCAGTGGCAATTGCAGCAGCACGCCGTCGATATTCGCATCGTCATTCAGACGATCGATCAGTTCGGTGAGCTCTGCCTGGGACGTCTGCGCAGGCAGGTCATAAGCCTGGGAGACGAAGCCGACTTCTTCACAGTCTTTACGCTTGTGCGAGACATAGACCTGAGAGGCGGGATCGCTGCCCACCAGAATCACTGCGAGGCCGGGTGTACGCAGGCCTTGCTCGCGACGTTCGGCGACCCGTTTGGCGATCTGCTGGCGCAGGCTGGCTGCGATCGCTTTGCCGTCGATTAGTTTTGCAGTCATTACGCGTGATTAACCATCGAGAGGGATCGGAAAAGAGCGCGCATTCTCGCATGTCGTGGCGCGTGGGCAAAGGCGCTTGGTCTGCATATTCTCCTAACTCCTTTATCTAACTGAATTTTTTTCTAAAAAAGAGTTGACGACCTTTAAGCTCGTCTATAAGATTCGTCGCACTTGCCGGGTACAACCCAGCACTGGTTAAGCTAGCGCTGATAACCAAGTCGATGTTAGATGAGGTTCGGTGTTAAATCAGGCAGAGCTGTTACTTGGCTCGGTGTGATTAAAAAGCCTTTTAATTTGTAATCGTTAAAGAGTACAGATTATATAAGTGCCCGTAGCTCAGCTGGATAGAGCATCCGCCTTCTAAGCGGATGGTCGCAGGTTCGAGTCCTGCCGGGTGCGCCATTAAGGCTGCTTTGGCAAGTGCAAGTAAGATGTCACGGTTACAGCGCAATATGGTGGGCGTAGCTCAGTTGGTAGAGCACGGGATTGTGACTCCCGTTGTCGAGGGTTCGATCCCCTTCGTCCACCCCATATTCAGGAAGGCGCCAGACTTATAATCTGGCGCCTTTGCTTTAAAAGCTTGTACGCGGATGTGGTGGAATTGGTAGACACACTGGATTTAGGTTCCAGCGCCGCAAGGTGTGAGAGTTCGAGTCTCTCCGTCCGCACCAAGATTAAAACGCGTCATAGCTGCTATGCGGTCATGACGTTATAGAAAAGCCGCCTAGTGCGGCTTTTTTTGTTTCAGGATTATTGTTTTTCGTCTCGCTGATCGGCCAGCCTGGCTGCCGTCGGTCGTGCGGGGTGTGCTTCGCGGAATGGAATCGACGCTGAGGCCGGGTGCGTGATGCCCTGTACAAGGCCGTGCCAGACGCGTTTCGGTCAGTTGGGAGTAGCTGCGGTTGCCAGTCGCTGATCGTCTGATTCCTTCCTTTATATGCGCCCTGTTTCAGTAGGGTGACTTCTTGAGTTTGACCCACTAGAATGCATGCCCTTGATTCTGGGGTCGGAAACGCCGGCTAACGTCTGTGCAACGAGGAATATCCATGCAAGTTTCTGTTGAAAATACTTCCGCTCTTGAGCGCCGCATGACCATTGGCGTGCCTGCCGAACGCATCGAGACTGAAGTCAACAAGCGTCTGCAGCAGACCGCACGTAAAGCCAAGATCCCTGGCTTCCGTCCAGGCAAAGTGCCTATGAGCGTGATCCGTCAGCGTTATGAAGACGGCGCGCGTCAGGAAGCGCTGGGTGATTTGATCCAGGCTACTTTCTACGAAGCTGTGGTTGAGCAAAAGCTGAACCCGGCTGGCGCACCTGCTGTAGAGCCAAAGACCTTTGAAAAAGGCAAGGATCTGGAATACATCGCTACTTTCGAAGTATTCCCTGAGTTTACCGTTGCCGGTTTCGAGTCCATCGCCGTTGAGCGTCTGTCTGCAGACGTGGCTGATGCCGATCTGGACAACATGCTGGAAATTCTGCGCAAGCAGAACGTTCGTTTCGAAGTGGCTGAGCGTGCCGCCCAGAACGAAGACCAACTGAACATCGATTTCGTTGGCAAGGTTGACGGCGAAGCATTCGCTGGCGGTTCCGCCACTGGCACTCAGTTGGTACTGGGTTCGGGTCGTATGATCCCTGGCTTCGAAGACGGTCTGGTTGGCGCCAAAGCTGGCGAAGAGCGCGTTCTGAACCTGACTTTCCCGGAAGACTATCAGAACCTTGAGCTGGCTGGTAAAACTGCCGAGTTCACCGTAACCGTCAACACTGTTTCCGAGCCTAAGCTGCCTGAGCTGAACGAAGAGTTCTTCAAACAGTTCGGTATCAAGGAAACCGGTATCGAAGGCTTCCGCACCGAAGTTCGCAAGAACATGGAGCGCGAGCTGCGTCAGGCCATCAAGTCCAAGGTCAAGAATCAGGTAATGGACGGCTTGCTGGCCGCCAACCCGATCGAAGTGCCTAAAGCGCTACTGGAAAACGAAGTGAACCGTCTGCGCGTTCAGGCTGTTCAGCAGTTCGGTGGCAACATCAAGCCTGATCAACTGCCAGCCGAGCTGTTCGAAGAGCAAGCCAAGCGTCGCGTTGAGCTGGGTCTGATCGTTGCTGAAGTGGTCAAGCAATTCGACCTCAAGCCTGATGACACCCGCGTTCGCGAGCTGATTCAGGAAATGGCTTCTGCTTATCAAGAGCCAGAGCAGGTCGTGGCCTGGTACTACAAGAACGACCAGCAAATGAACGAAGTTCGTTCGGTTGTGCTTGAAGAGCAAGTTGTGGATACTGTTTTGCAGAAAGCTAGCGTGACCGAGAAGTCGGTCTCCTACGAAGAAGCTGTCAAGCCGGTGGAAGCTCCACAAGCCGACTGATTTGTTTTCTCGTTCGAAAACACCTACAAGCCAGCCTTCGCGCTGGCTTGTGCGTATTCAAGAAATGACTATTTGGGAGTGAATGCGAGACATGTCCCGCAATTCTTATATTCAGCAGCACTCTGACATCCAGGCCGCAGGCGGTCTGGTCCCGATGGTTATCGAGCAGTCCGCCCGTGGCGAACGCGCCTATGACATCTATTCGCGCCTTCTCAAGGAGCGAGTGATCTTTCTGGTTGGTCCGGTAGAAGACTACATGGCCAACCTGATTTGCGCGCAACTGCTGTTCCTTGAAGCGGAAAACCCGGACAAGGATATCCATCTTTACATCAACTCACCGGGCGGTTCGGTGACGGCTGGTATGTCGATCTACGACACCATGCAGTTCATCAAGCCTAATGTGTCGACTACCTGTATCGGTCAGGCGTGCAGCATGGGCGCATTCCTGTTGACCGCGGGTGCTCCTGGCAAGCGTTTCTGCCTGCCGAACTCCCGCGTGATGATTCACCAGCCATTGGGTGGTTTCCAGGGTCAGGCTTCGGATATCGAAATCCACGCCAAGGAAATCCTCTTTATTCGTGAGCGTCTCAACACGCTGATGGCCAAGCACAGCGGGCACACTCTGGAAGAGATCGAGCGTGATACCAATCGCGATAACTTCATGAGTGCAGAAGCTGCTCGTGAGTACGGCTTGATCGACGAAGTCATCAGTCAGCGTCCCGCTTAAATAAGCAGCTCAAAATAGGGTTGGTTGGTTGCTCTAATCAGCTGCGGGCTTGAAAAAGCCCGCAATAGCCTTCATCTTGTGTTGCAAGCCTATCGGATTTGGATCGAACGAATGACTGACACCCGCAACGGCGAGGACAACGGCAAGCTGCTCTATTGCTCCTTCTGTGGCAAAAGCCAGCATGAAGTACGCAAATTGATTGCCGGTCCCTCGGTCTTTATCTGCGACGAGTGCGTCGACCTGTGCAACGACATCATCCGTGAGGAGGTGCAAGAAGCTCAGGCCGAAAGCAGCGCGCATAAATTGCCTTCGCCTAAAGAAATCAGCGGCATCCTTGACCAGTACGTTATTGGTCAGGAGCGTGCCAAAAAGGTTTTGGCCGTAGCGGTGTACAACCACTACAAGCGCCTGAACCAGCGTGACAAAAAGAATGACGACGTCGAGCTCGGCAAGAGCAACATCTTGCTGATCGGTCCGACAGGCTCGGGTAAAACCCTGCTTGCCGAGACACTGGCTCGCTTGCTGAACGTTCCGTTCACCATTGCTGACGCAACCACCCTCACAGAGGCGGGTTACGTGGGTGAGGATGTCGAGAACATCATTCAGAAATTGCTGCAGAAGTGCGATTACGATGTAGAAAAAGCCCAGATGGGCATCGTCTATATCGATGAGATCGACAAGATCTCGCGCAAGTCTGATAACCCTTCCATCACTCGGGACGTTTCCGGTGAGGGCGTACAGCAGGCTCTGCTCAAGTTGATCGAAGGCACGGTCGCTTCCGTTCCGCCTCAAGGTGGTCGTAAGCATCCGCAGCAGGAATTCCTTCAGGTTGACACGCGCAACATCCTGTTCATCTGCGGCGGTGCGTTCTCTGGCCTGGAAAAGGTTATTCAAAACCGTTCCACCAAAGGCGGCATTGGTTTCAACGCAGAAGTACGCAGCAAGGAAGAAGGCAAGAAGGTTGGCGAATCTCTGCGTGAAGTCGAGCCTGACGATCTGGTCAAGTTCGGTTTGATCCCGGAATTCGTAGGCCGTCTGCCGGTTCTGGCAACGCTGGACGAGCTGGATGAGGCTGCATTGATGCAGATTCTCACCGAGCCCAAGAATGCGCTGACCAAGCAGTACGCCAAGCTGTTTGAAATGGAAGGTGTGGACCTCGAGTTCCGTACCGACGCACTGAAGTCTGTCGCTCGTCGCGCGCTGGAGCGCAAGACTGGTGCTCGTGGGTTGCGTTCCATTCTCGAGGGCGTCCTGCTCGACACCATGTACGAAATCCCCTCGCAGACCGAGGTGAGCAAGGTGGTGATCGACGAAAGCGTAATCGAAGGCACGTCCAAGCCGCTGTTGATTTACGAAAACAGCGAGCCGCCTGCCAAGGCAGCACCTGACGCGTGAGTAATACTGCTGCATGAATAAAATGCTGCACAAATAGAGAGGGGCCTTCGGGCCCCTTTTGCATTTCCTGCTTCAAGGCTTGTTTTTTCAGGTGTCTACCCCCATCTTGGACTCAAGCTCATTCCAGTCCACGGCCACATGGCCGCCGTAGAGGCGAAATCATGAAAACGACCATTGAATTGCCTCTCTTGCCATTGCGCGATGTTGTGGTTTATCCGCACATGGTTATCCCGCTGTTCGTGGGGCGCGAGAAGTCTATCGAGGCCCTTGAAGCTGCGATGACAGGCGACAAGCAGATCCTGCTGCTTGCACAAAGAAATCCTGCTGACGATGATCCTGGTGAAGAGGCTCTTTATAACGTCGGCACCATTGCAACCGTATTGCAATTGCTCAAGCTGCCTGATGGCACCGTTAAAGTGCTGGTCGAGGGCGAGCAGCGCGGTTCGGTTGATCGCTTTATCGAAGTTGATGGCCATTGCCGGGCCGAAGTTACCCTGATCGATGAGGTCGATGCGCCTGATCGTGAGTCTGAAGTGTTCGTTCGCAGCCTTCTGGCTCAGTTCGAGCAATACGTCCAGCTGGGCAAGAAAGTCCCTGCTGAAGTCCTGTCTTCTCTCAACAGCATTGATGAGCCTGGTCGTCTGGTCGACACCATGGCCGCGCACATGGCGCTGAAAATCGAGCAAAAGCAGGAAATCCTCGAAATTATCGATCTGCCTGCCCGTGTTGAGCATGTGCTCGCATTGCTGGATGCAGAAATCGACCTGTTGCAGGTTGAGAAGCGTATTCGCGGTCGCGTCAAAAAGCAGATGGAGCGCAGTCAGCGCGAGTACTACCTGAATGAGCAGATGAAGGCTATTCAGAAAGAACTCGGCGACAGCGAAGAAGGCCACAACGAAATCGAAGAGCTGAAAAAGCGCATCGATGCTGCTGGTCTGCCTAAAGACGCTCTGGCCAAGGCCACCGCTGAGCTGAACAAGCTGAAACAGATGTCGCCGATGTCTGCTGAAGCGACCGTCGTTCGTTCCTACATCGACTGGCTGGTTCAGGTGCCATGGAAAGCGCAGAGCAAGGTTCGTCTGGATCTGGCTCGCGCTGAAGACATTCTTGATGCCGACCACTATGGCCTGGATGAAGTTAAAGAACGCATTCTCGAATATCTCGCCGTGCAAAAGCGCGTGAAGAAAATTCGCGGCCCGGTTCTTTGCCTTGTTGGACCGCCTGGCGTGGGTAAAACCTCCCTTGCCGAGTCGATCGCCAGCGCGACGAACCGTAAATTTGTCCGCATGGCCTTGGGTGGTGTGCGTGATGAAGCTGAAATTCGTGGTCACCGCCGGACTTACATCGGCTCGATGCCAGGAAGATTGATTCAAAAGATGACAAAGGTGGGTGTCCGCAATCCGCTGTTCTTGCTCGATGAAATCGACAAGATGGGCAGTGATATGCGTGGCGATCCGGCGTCGGCATTGCTTGAAGTGCTGGATCCGGAGCAAAACCACAACTTCAACGACCATTACCTGGAAGTCGATTACGACCTTTCTGACGTAATGTTCCTGTGTACCGCCAACTCGATGAACATCCCTGCGGCGTTGCTGGACCGTATGGAAGTCATTCGCCTGCCTGGTTACACCGAAGACGAAAAAATCAACATCGCCGTTAAATATCTCTCGCCAAAACAGCTGCAGGCCAACGGCTTGAAGAAAGGCGAAGTGGAGTTCGACGAGGAAGCGATTCGCGACATCGTGCGTTACTACACCCGTGAAGCGGGCGTGCGTAGCCTTGAGCGACAGATCGCCAAGGTTTGCCGCAAGGCGGTCAAAGAGCACGCGCAGGAGAAGCGTTTTGCAGTCCGCGTCACTGCCGACATGCTTGAGCATTTCCTGGGTGTGCGCAAATTCCGCTACGGCCTGGCTGAACAGCAGGATCAAATTGGTCAGGTGACCGGTCTGGCGTGGACCCAGGTAGGTGGTGAGTTGCTCACTATCGAAGCGGCGGTCGTGCCAGGTAAAGGGCAGTTGATCAAAACCGGTTCGCTGGGCGATGTGATGGTCGAATCCATCACCGCTGCGCTGACGGTTGTACGCAGTCGTGCGAAAAGTCTGGGAATCCCTCTGGACTTCCACGAGAAGCGTGACACGCACATCCACATGCCCGAAGGGGCCACCCCTAAAGATGGCCCTAGCGCGGGCGTAGGTATGTGCACGGCCCTTGTTTCAGCCCTGACACAGATTCCGGTCCGTGCTGATGTGGCAATGACCGGTGAAATTACCCTTCGTGGGCAGGTTCTGGCCATTGGTGGTCTCAAGGAAAAACTGCTGGCTGCGCACCGTGGCGGGATCAAAACGGTGATCATTCCAGAGGAAAATGTGCGTGATCTGAAAGAGATTCCGGACAACATCAAGCAGGACCTGCAAATCAAGCCGGTTAAATGGATTGACGAAGTCCTGCAAATTGCGCTGCAATACGCGCCGGAGCCCTTGCCGGATGTGGCTCCGGAGATGGTCGCGAAGGATGAAAAGCGCGAGTCTGACTCTAAGGAAAGAATTAGCACGCATTAGTCTGGGCGGCCTTTCTTGACAGCTTTTTAGAGCCCTTGTTATAAAGCGGCTCTTCTAAGCGTCTGTAGGCCATTCAGCGCTCGTTTTTGCTACACCAAAAAAACTTAGAAACATACTCAATAGAGATAAGGGGACTTAGAGTGAACAAGTCGGAACTGATTGATGCTATCGCCGCATCCGCTGATATCCCGAAAGCTGCTGCTGGCCGTGCGCTGGACGCAGTAATCGAATCCGTCACTGGCGCTCTGAAGGCTGGCGACTCCGTTGTACTGGTTGGTTTCGGCACTTTCTCCGTTACTGATCGTCCAGCACGTATCGGTCGTAACCCTCAGACGGGTAAGACGCTTGAAATCGCTGCTGCTAAAAAACCAGGTTTCAAAGCCGGTAAAGCACTGAAAGAAGCTGTCAACTAAGTTCTCAAAGCCTTTGCCCAACCGATCAGGATTCACTCTGTATCGGCAGCGAAGCGGTAGTGCGGCTGGTCTGAATCCGGCCTGACACACCCGGGTCGTGGGTTTCAGCCCCGTCCGCTTCGCCAGTTACGAGAAGGCGCATCCTCGGATGCGCCTTTCTTCTATCCGCTTTCTACCCACGCTCCGCGGTTGGTTAGTCAGTACAACCGTTTTGGGGGACGCATGCTGCAGAACATCAGGGACAATTCACAAGGCTGGATTGCCAAGACCATCATCGGAATCATCATCGCATTGATGGCGTTGACCGGATTCGATGCGATTTTTACCGCAACCAGCACTGCTCAGGACGCTGCAAAGGTCAATGGTGACGAGATCACCAAGACTGAGTTGAGTCAGGCGATCGATATGCAACGTCGCCAGTTGATACAGCAATTGGGCAAGGATTTCGATCCTGCTCTGCTGGACGATAAAATGCTTCATGACTCGGCATTGAAAGGTCTGGTTGATCGCAAGCTGTTGCTTCAAGGTGCCGACAAGGCGAAGTTCTCTTTTTCGGAAGCTGCGCTGGATCAACAGATTTTGCAGACGCCTGAATTTCAGGTCGACGGCAAGTTCAACGCTGACCGTTTTGACCAGGTCATTCGTCAGCTGGGCTTCACCCGGTTGCAGTTCCGCCAGATGCTGGCCCAGGAAATGCTGATTGGTCAGGTGCGTGCCGGTGTTGCCGGTAGTGCATTTGTGACCGATGCTCAGGTTGACGCATTCGCCCGTCTTGAAAAACAGACCCGTGATTTTGCTTCGATCACGCTGACTGCTGATACCTCGGCTGTCAAAGTGACTGACGACGAAGTCAAGGCGCACTACGACGAGCACGCCAAAGAGTTCATGAGCCCAGAGCAAGTGGTACTTGATTACATCGAGCTGAAGAAGTCTGACTTCTTCGACAAGGTGCAGGTCAAGGACGAAGATTTGCAGGCGGCTTATCAGAAAGAAATTGCCAATCTCGCCGAGCAGCGTCGTGGCGCGCACATCCTTATTGATGTGAACGACAAGATGACCGACGAGCAGGCCAAGGCGAAGATTGAAGAAATTCAACAACGTCTGGCCAAAGGCGAGGACTTCGCCGCGCTGGCCAAGGAGTTCTCGCAGGACCCGGGTTCGGCATCCAAAGGTGGTGATCTGGGTTATGCCGGCAAGGGCGTCTACGACCCGGCTTTTGAAGACGCGCTGTATGCGTTGAACAAAGACCAGGTGTCGGCACCGGTTCGCAGTGATTTCGGTTGGCATTTGATCAAGCTGCTGGGTGTTGAAGCTCCTTCGGTGCCGAGCTTCGCCAGTCTCAAGGGCAAGCTGACCAACGATCTGAAATCTCAGCAGGTCGAGCAGCGTTTCGTCGAGGCTACCAAGCAGCTCGAGGATTCGGCGTTCGAAGCCTCCGATCTGGCTCAGCCAGCGCAGGATCTGGGTCTGAAAGTGCAGACGACTGCGCCATTTGGTCGTGAAGGCGGTGAAGGTCTGACTGCCAACCGTGCAGTGATTCAGGCGGCTTTCAGTCCTGAGGTGCTTGAAGAGGGCTCTAACAGCAACGCGCTGGAGCTGGATCCTGAAACCGTGCTGGTGGTTCGCTCCAAAGAGCATCGCATGCCAGAGCAACTGCCTCTTGAAGCTGTTGCAACTGCGATCCGCGCCAAGCTGGTCCGGGATCATGCCGCTGAAGCAGTCAAGGCCAAAGGCGAAGCGCTTCTGGCTGGCCTGCGCGACGGCAAGACTCCTGTGGCTGCCAAGCAGGATGGTCACAGCTGGAAAGTGATGGAAGCAGTCACTCGTGGTCAGGAAGGGGTTGATCCTACCGTGCTGCAAGCGTTGTTCCGCATGCCCAAGCCCCAAGGCAAGGACAAGCCGGAGTTCACCAGCCTTTCGCTGGCAGATGGCAGTTTCGTGATTGTGCGCCTCAACGGCGTCAACGAGGCCACTCCGGCGACGGATGCGGAGAAATCCCAGTACCGTCGCTTCCTGGCCTCTCGTGCCGGTCAGCAGGACTTTGCTGCGTACCGTGCACAGCTGGAGAGCAAGGCCAAGATCGAACGCTTCTGATGGTTTGATCGTGTGCTAATAAAAGGCCGCTCATTGAGCGGCCTTTTTTATTTGCCTGTCGACGGTGCATTTCTATATGAGATCGCCTTTGCTACCTGATGCAGCGCTCACGCGCATCAAATATGGGCTGTCGCTTATTAACTGTGAGGAGTGGGATATCAACGCTTGGGATCCTGCGCAAAAGCCCTCACCGCATCCACCGCATTGCTGGTGCCTTCACTGATCTTGACGATTACCGTGCCGGCCTGATTCGCCAGATCGACACCTTTGATCGCGTTGTTGCGGGTGTGGTCCATGCTGGTAATAGCCTGCCGGGTTTCGCTTTGAATCATGCCGATCATTTCTGAAATCTCGGTGGTGGAGCGGCTGGTGCGTCCTGCAAGTTGCCGGACCTCATCTGCCACCACGGCGAAGCCGCGCCCCTGATCGCCGGCACGAGCGGCCTCAATGGCTGCGTTGAGCGCCAGCAGATTGGTTTGCTCGGCAATGCTGCGGATCGTATTAACGATGGTCGTGATCTGCTCGGAGCGCTCTCCCAGTTGGGAAATGATGTGCGAGGAGGCTTCTATGCTTGATGATATCTGGCGCATTTCGCTGGCAGCCTGATGAATGACTTGAGTGCCTTGTTCAGCGACTGTCTGTGTCTCCACCGAGATGTGGTACGCCTGCGCCGCGCTGCTGGCGTCACGCTCATGCTGTTCAACGCGTGAGGTAATGTCTGAAGCAAACTTGACCACTTTGAAGAGCTTGCCATTGGCGTCATAGACCGGGTTATAGCTGGCCTCCAGCCAAATGACATTGCCTTGGCGGCCCATCCGTTTGAATTGTCCGTTGAAAAACTCCCCCCGGTTCAATTGCTGCCAGAAATCGCGGTATTCACTGCTATTGATCAGCTCAGGCGGGCACAGAATGCGGTGGTTTTTACCGATGAGATCGGCCTCTGCGTAACCCAGCAGTCGCGTCAGGTTGTCGTTGGCACACAGGATCTGACCGTTGAGGTCGAATTCGATCACTGCCATGGCTCGGTCCAGAGCCGCAAGTTTGCTTCTTGCTTCACTGTCCGCCTCGACTTTGGCAGTGACATCCATTGCGTATTTAACGACTTTGATCACGTTGCCCGCTTCGTCCTTGATCGGGTTGTAGCTGGCCTCCAGCCAGACTTGCTGGTCGTCACCCGTCAAGCGCAGGAACGTGCCCGAGACATACTCACCGGCGCGCAGGCGCGACCATAACTGATGGTATTCAGCGCTGCGGGCGTAGGCGGGAGTACAGAACCGTTTGTGTTCTTTACCGATGGCATCTTCGGCTCTGCAGCGCATGGCCTTCAGAAAGTTGGGGTTGGCGCTCAGCACCACGCCATGGGTATCAAATTCAATCACTGCCATTGAGCGATCTATTGCCTTGAGCAGGCTTGCCTGGCGGTCAACGATTTGCTGAAGGGCTAACAAATCTTTCTTGGCAGCATTGAATAGCATGGAAGCGGTCTCGGTAAGGACAATCTATAGGTGATCCTTATCCGTGGTCAGGAGAGGGCGGTGCCATCGTGCTTATCCATTTGCGTCGGCATCATCATAAATGGCATTCAGTATATTTGTACAAAAAATTGTACGAAAAATTATTCTTGTATAGGTATTTTCCCGGGTTGACCATGGAGTTCATTCCTTTAGTGTGGTCACACTGGAATTGGAAGGAGAGTCTTATGCGTATCGGTTTGGTGGGTTATGGCAAGGGCGGCCGTTACTTTCATGCACCGTTTATCGCCAGTCTGCCGGATGCAACCTTCGTGGGTGTCGTCACTCGTTCCCCCGAGCGTCGACAAGAGCTCGCTCAGGATCACCCCGACGCGCAGGCCTTTGACACGTTGGCCGATATGGTCGCCGCGGGTGTCGACGCGGTGGCGATTTCTACGCCCATGGCTTCCAGGCCTGCGCTGATTCGGGAGGCTATCGAGTTGGGCGTGGCGGTGGTCAGCGACAAGCCCTTCGCCGCCGATGCTGCACAGGCTTGTGCCCTGGTCGAGGCTGCGGAGCGCAAGGGGGTCATGCTCAGCGTTTATCAGAACCGGCGTTGGGATTCGGATTTCCTGACGGTGCGAAAGTTAATCGGCGACGGGGTGTTGGGCGAGGTTTCCCGCTTCGAGTCCCGCGTTGAACGCTATTCGCCTAAATCTGTGGGCAAGGCTGCGGGTGGAGGCATGTTGCGTGACCTGGGCAGTCATCTGGTGGATCAGGCTCTGGTGCTGTTCGGGCCGGTGGCAAGGGTCTATGCCGAGTTGAGTTTTTCAGCCCCGGATCAGCCTTTCGATCATCAGTTTTTTGTTTCTTTGACGCATGAAAATGGCGTCGTTTCGCATCTGTGGGGCAGTTGTCTGCAGAACGCTGCGGGGCCTCGGTTCCGGGTCAGTGGCTCCAAGGGTTGTTATACGGTTAAAGGGCTGGATTGTCAGGAGGACGCCGCGCTTGCGGGGCTGACGCCGAGGTCGGAAGGCGAGCAGTGGGGCGTGGAGGAAAAGCACCGCTGGGGTTGGTTGGCACAGGGGGAGCTGCGTCAGCAGGTGCCCACTGAGCGTGGGTACTGGCCGGAGTTTTACCGCCAGTTGCAGGCCGCCTTGGCGGGTGACGGCGATAATCCGGTCAACCCGCATGATGCGATTGATTCGGCGAGGGTACTTGACGCTGCACGCCTAAGTGCCCTTGAGGGGCAGGTCGTGGTGCTATAGTTCTCAGCTTGATGCCTGCTTAATGGCGAATGGCTTTACCTTTGGGGGCGTTGGCGCTTATATTCGGAAATCTTCTGGGCAGTGGCCTCCATTCCGGTGGCCGCCGTTCGCACGAGCTGGGTACGACGCTGTCGAATCGCTGCCAAAGGGCCAATCCGGGCCCTTTTTGCTGTGCCGGATTAATGATGGGCGGTGACCGCTGACGTTTATTTGTCGGCTAATTGGCGCTTGTTTAGCAAATGAGTTGCCGACTGCCCAAGGCGGCCTTAGACTGCCGCCCCTCGTAAATTGAGTGCCAGGTGGCGCTTGGAGACTATGGCGCTTTTACGGCAACGCAGAGCCGCTCCTTAATTCGCCTTAATGCACGTTTTTTTTATAGAGAAATCAATGACAAAGGAAAAGTTGCTGGCCATGCCGGCCGATGACTACATGAATGCCGAACAGCATGCTTTCTTCGTCGAGCTGTTGCAGGGTATGAAGGTTGAAATCCACGAGCGTATCGAGCAGAGCCGCATTGCTATCGAGAGCCTGGATACGCCTGCCGATCCCGCCGATGCCGCTTCAGTTGAAGAAGAGCGTCACTGGCTGGTGAATGTGATCGATCGTGATCAACGTATGCTCCCTCAGTTGGAAATGGCGTTGACGCGCATTGCCGACGACAGCTTTGGCTGGTGTGACGACAGCGGTGAGCCTATCGGTCTCAAGCGTCTGTTGATCAGCCCGACCACCAAGTATTGCATCGAAGCGCAAGAGCGCCACGAGCAGATCGACAAGCATCAGCGTCAAGCCTGATCAAACAGGGCAGGCGGGACCATACATCGGGTCCCGCCGCCTGTTTCTCCTCCTCTGATTCACGGCCTCCCTGGCCAGCCATGGAATCACAGGATCCATTGCGTTAAACCCTGTCTCGCCAGTTCACTTTTGTTCGCAGCCGTTTGATGCTCCGTCTTGATTGCTCCGGCCCCGAGATATAGCCATCTGCTTTCCTGTTGCATTACAACTAACGATTCATGGCGAAAAGCCTTTATCTGGCGTCTAATGCAAACAAAATAATGATAAGCATGACGGGGTATCGCACATGGTCGCAAATGGAGCTGTGGTCACTACAACGCGTGAGATCCCGCCCGGGAAAGCGAAGGCCGTCTCACGATCTGCGTGGTGGGTGCCTGTCTTGCAGAGTGTTGCGTTGGCATGCCTGTTGATTGCCATGGGTTTTGTAGAGATTTCCGTATACCTGGCGGTCCCTCTCGCCCTGGTGTTTATTTGGCTACCGCGCTTTTTCTCCGGCGTCTCTGTGGCTGATGTCGAGCAAGACCCGCGTGCTGAAATCAACCGTCTGACTCGTGATTTGTCGCGCTCGACCAGTCATAACGCGCTGTCGGCCGCTGGCGTTGCGTTCTCTGTCAAGCAACTGGCCAGCAAGCTGCAGTCACAGTTGGGCGCTGCGGAAAAGATTGTTTCCAGCGCTGATGTCATGATTGCGACCGAACAGCAGACAGCTCAACTCAGCCAGTTGGCGCTTGCTGCGTCCGTTGAGACCCGGCAGAGCAGCGACGCTGGCCGAAGCGTGCTGGGCGATTCCATTACGCGTATGCACTCGCTCAGCAAGCGAGCGGTGGGCAGCCGCCAGTTGATCGAGGAACTCAGCCAGCGCAGTGAGGACATTCAGCGCGTTACGCTGGTTATTCAGTCAATCGCCAGCCAGACCAATCTGCTCGCGCTTAACGCCGCCATTGAGGCGGCCCGGGCTGGTGAGCACGGCCGCGGGTTCGCCGTAGTTGCTGATGAAGTACGTGGGCTGGCCGGGCGAACCGCGAGCGCGACCGAGGAGGTCGGGCAAATGGTGGCCGATATTCAGCAGCGTACAGATCAGGTCGTTGAGCAGATTCGCCAGTTGTCATCTGACCTGGACGACGGAGTCGATCAGGTCGAGCTCACCGGGCAGCATCTGGAGAACATCGCCCGGCTGGCCGCCGGAGTCGAGTCTCAGGTGGGCGAGATTGCTCAGGGCGCAGAAACCAATCAGCAGCAATTGTCCGCCCTGTTCGTTGCGGTGCAGCAGATGCGTAGCGATCTGGCGGTGAGTGACGAGCAGACGCGAAAACTGGCTGATGCAGCGGTGCAGATGGAAGGGCAGGCCGAGACTATCAGTGAGAGGCTGGCTGAGGTCGGTCTGGATGATTATCACCAGCGTGTCTATGACCTGGCCCGTGAGGGGGCGAGTCAGATCGCGGCTAGGTTCGAGGCTGATATCGACGAAAACCGGATCACGCTGGAAGATTTGTTCGACCGCACTTATCAACCGGTTCCCAATACTCGGCCTGCGAAATTTCAAACACGTTTCGACCGGTACACCGATCAGGTTCTGCCTGGCATCCAGGAGCCCATACTGGCCCGCCATGATGGTCTGGTATTTGTCATCGCCTGTACGCCTCAGGGCTACGTGCCTACTCATAACAAGGCCTTCAGCCAGCCGATGACCGGTGATGTACTGGTGGACACGGTGCACAGCCGCAGTAAGCGCAAATTCGATGATCGCACAGGCATCCGCTGTGGCAGCCACCAGCAGGCGGTGTTGTTGCAGACCTACACCCGTGACACTGGCGAGCTGATGCATGATCTGTCGGTACCGGTCATGGTCAAGGGCCGTCACTGGGGTGGACTGCGTTTGGGATACAAACCGCAAGGTGTGTGATCCACGCGTGCCTGATAAAGAAGAGCCAAGTCCTCGGGCCGATAAGAACAAGAAGTCTCTATCGGATGCGGATTCAGGAATTATTGTAAGGGTTTATTGTTTTCTGCCTTAAATGATGTAGGGCTTTTCTGAAAGTTATGTAACTGAGTTGACTAAGCTCTATCTGCGCGCAAGCTGTTTATATCAAGTTGTTCAATTGATTTAAACGCAGCTTGAGTATTGGCTGCGCCAACAGGTGGATAGGGAATGAAAAATACAAGGAATGTATTAACTGCGCAGGATGCGTCCAGTGTCTCGACATTAGGCGTGACGGTGCGTGTCGGGCTGTTCTTTGACGGCACGGGCAATAATCGAAGCAATAGCCAGATCGGCGCCGATTGTCGATCAATGGCTGAAGTCACGGGGGGCAAACATATTGCCGAATGCGGCGGACGGCACAGTGATCCGGCCAGTAGCTACAGTAATGATTTAAGTAACATTGCCAAGTTGGCTGACCTTTATAGCAGTCGTCCTGTGGCGAGCAATCTAGGGGACGGCTTGAAAGTGTATTGGCCGATTTATATAAGTGGTATAGGCACCTTGTCAGGCGGGCGTGATTCGGTTTGGCCAGGTCAGAGTTTTGGGCGCGGCAGGACCGGCGTTATTGCCAAAGTGGAGCGAGGTGTGGAGAAGCTGGGTGCGCTTTTGGCGTCATTCTCGCAGCATAATCCCGGCTGCTCCATCAGCGGGCTGGAGCTGGATGTTTTTGGTTTCAGTCGGGGGGCTGCCGCAGCCCGGCATTTTGCCAACGAAGTGCTCAAGCAGGAAAAAGGTACGCTGGAGCCGATGCTCAAGCGTCGTAGCGTGCCGTTGGCGCCTTGCTTTTCCTGGCAAAACGGTAGCATCAAAATAAAGATGATCGGGCTGTTTGACACGGTTGCCGCCGTGGGCGGCATTCGGGATATGGGGAATCTGGCGGATGCAAGTAACGACAAAGTGAACCTCTATCTACCGCCTGGCTGTGCCGAGCAGGTACTGCATCTGGTGGCTCGCGACGAAGAAAGGCGTAACTTTGCGCTTAACAGCGTCATGCCTGATTGGCCGATGGAAATTGTGCTGCCGGGTGCCCATTCGGATGTTGGCGGGGGGTATCATCCGCAAATGCTTGAGCGGGTGCTGCTGACACGTCCACTCTGGAGTTTCGTTGGTAGCGACATTCCAAAGGAGTCGACTCAGGCCTGGCAGCAGGCGCACGCAGACATGAAAGGTATGGATCAAGCTGTATTGGTCGACCCCCGCGACCCTGAGGCTGGGCTGTCGATAACCTGCAAGGAGCGGCTGACCAAAGCCGGATACAACAAAGGTGGAGGCAAAGCGGTAATGGCCGCGGTGTGCTTGCAGCGTCAGGTTTTCGGACATCTTGCCAGGGTTCATCTGCGTGTCATGCATGCTCTGGCCTGCGATTACGGTGTTCCCTTCAATCCGGTTCCGGCTTCTCTGGATTTCATGATCCTTCCCGAGCTGCAAGGCATTGCACACAAGCTGATCGCTTACGCGCGCGGGGCTGCTTATTCGCTTGATGCCAGTGAGGAGCAAATGTTGCGCCATCGCTACATACATCGTTCTGCGCATTGGGATGCGTTGATCGATAGCCGTCACAAGTTCAACGATGCGCTTTTCGTGCATGCGCCCCAAAGCGGTGGTCGAGTGCGTTATCCAAATCAGGAGGGACGAGGCTAGTCACAGGAATTAAAGCCTCGCTTGTGCAGCGGCTCCGGATCCCCGGAGCTGCTGTTCTGGAAGCTATTTAGCGGTGTGAAGCAGGGCGTTCAGCTCATCCACAATCGGAGCCCAATCGTCATCCAGCAACAATATTTCCTTGAGGAACTTGCCTTGCTGAGGTGTCCAGAACTCTGCTTCAGACACCTTTACGTCATCAGGCAGTGGGCCATGCTCATCAACAAAGGCGTCGATGCTTTCCTGGTCCGAATCCAGTCCCAGTTGTTCAAACAGGGTGGCTAGCGTAGGTATATCCAGTTCCATGTCATCTCCTCGGCGGGCTTGACCCGATCTACGGTTGCACGCTTGATGCTGCGTAAAGCATCTGAGCGCTTCCATGACCCAAGAGTTCGAACTAATAGCGCTAGGCGTTCAATGCGCCTGCATCGACTGCGTTTTTCAGCTCTTGGGCTGATTCTTGAGCTGCCGTCGCCGCGAGGTCTGCAGTTTTGAACCAGCGGTCTTTTTCCACCTGGTGGTAAGAGATAACGTTCGAAGCCTGCTTGGCACGCATGACAATCACAGCTTGAAACTCACCTTCTACTTCTCTGGATTCGCCCCAGATGAAAAACTCGCCAATATCAAATTCAGTCACTTATTACCTTCCCGTGGATGACGACTCGCTTCTGACTGGACACATAGATGTCGGGCCAGATGTCTTGATGTGGCCGAGTATGGCATTTGTTGACGCTCACGGGCGGCATTTAGTCGCGGGGAGTGGGAGACCAGTGTCAGCTGGCGAGAAGACAAGAGTAGGAAATGGTGTTGTCCGTACGGTATATCGTGCGACTCATGTTGTCTGAATTGACTACATATGCCGATATGTACAAAACGGATATAGGCGGCAGGCGTCAGCACCCGGTAGAATCACTCCATTGCCGGCGCTGATTGCGCTTTCGGTATCGTCGACGTTCTCTGCACAAGCACCCCGCGCCTCGGGTTGGCGGTGTAATGTGGCTGCCATTGCCACATGAGAACGCAAGGGAACTGCCCGTCTGATGCGCTGTAAACAGCTAGCGGTAGCTTTTTCTGACCGTCCGGGCATGTCCGGGCGGAATCATTTCCACGTTGGGGGTTTTAACTTTGGCAGTAAGCAATCTGGAGACACACGCGCTGTTCGTGCTTGGTGATCTGCGGGCGAAGTTGGTAAAACAGTTCCAGTCCCGTTTCGTGTATGTCTGTGAGCAGTCGGCTGAAGGCATTTACATTGCTGAAATCGATACTGAGACGGCATTGGTGGTTGACGACAAACCTCGTCTGGAACTCAAAGTCGGCGATCATTTTCGCGCAGCGGTATTGCCCAGCCGCGAAGGCGGCAAGTTGGAAATCAAGTTCCGCGAAATCAAAATGACGGTCTACGGTCTGGGCGAGTATGCCTATGTCGATATCCCTGAAGGACACGGCATCGTGTTCAAGGAAGGTCAGGGCGTCATGATGGTTTTTGCAGCCCATGAGCAGCTGCAGGGTGGTCTGACCAAAACGCTGAAGACCGCAACCACCAAAGCCGCTAAGTGGCGTAAAGGCGAACTGACGTTCAAAGCGAGCGAGTAAAGCTCCGGCAGCTGTTCAGCTGCCGCTGGAGTCACCGTGTCGACCACCGCTGCTGACTTCCGGAGGCACGTCGTCCCCTGCCATTCGCTTGCGAAAAAGGCCGGTGCGGGCGAGCAGCAGGGTGGTGACCGGAACGGTAATTGCCAGCAGCACGGGGATCAGCCAGGCGTGGATGACCGGCTCTGATTTGAGTGCCGAGAAGTACACGATCGAGGCCAGTGCTACGCACCAGGCGCCCAGTGTTGAAGCCAGCGCAGGGGGATGCATGCGCTGGAAGAAGTCCTTCATGCGAAGCAACCCCATTGCTCCGGTCAGCGCGAACAGGCTGCTGGCAATCAGTAGCAGAGCGGTAAGAATCTCGACCCAGAAGGGCAATACCACTGTCGAGTTCATTCGATGACTTCTCCACGCAGCAGGAATTTGGCCAGGGCAAACGAGCCGACGAAGCCAAACAGCGCAATCAGCAGTGCGGCCTCGAAGTAAGTGTCACTGGCATAACGAATGCCTAGCACCAGCATCATCAACATGGCAATGATGTACAGGTAATCCAGCGCCAGCACCCGGTCCTGGGCCGAAGGGCCCTTGAACAGGCGCAGGAGCGTCAGGACCATGGCCAGGGCAAAGATGAACAAACTCACCAGAATGGCGTTGCCGAGCAGGGCACTCATTGGAAAATCTCCATCAACGGGCGCTCGTAAGTGGTTTTGAAGTGTTCGATAAACTGCGCTTCATCCTCCAGATCGAACACATGCATGAGCAGTACACTGCGATCCAGAGCGAGTTCAGACCAGACTGTCCCTGGGACCACAGTGGTGATCATGGCCAGTGCGGCCAGCCCGTTGGCGTCATGCAGGTCCAGTGGGACTTTTACGAAGGCTGAGCGTGGTGGGTTTCGACGGGCATTCCAGACGGTCCAGCCGACCGCGAGGTTGGAGACAATGACATCGCGTCCCACCAAGAGAAACAGCTTAAAGATAGTGCCCGGCCGCTTGATGCTCACCGGCAGCGGGCGAAGCGGGGACATCAGCAAGGGCGCGAGGAAACCCAGCACCACTGCGAGAATGAGATTGCCGGGGCTGATCGACAAGTTCATTACCAGCCACAGGATAGCCAGCGCCAGGGAAAACCACGGGGCAGGGAAGTAGCGCTTCATGGCTGCACCGCCGATATTCCGGTATCGCTGACGGGGCCTGGCAACGGCCGCGTGGCCATTACCGATTGAATGTACTGCTTGGGCTCGTGCAGCGCCGCTGCTGTGTCCTGTGTGTAGCGCAGCAGCGGTTCGGCCTGGAAGGTCAGCGTGATGCACAAGCCCAGCAAGATCACGATAGGCAGGCACTCATAACGGCGCAGCAGTGGCGACGGGCGCTCCTGAGGTGTCCAGAAGCGCTGAATGCCAACCCGGGAAAAGGCCAACAGCGAAGCAAGGCCAGAGAAAATCAGCAAGCTGACTAGCAGCCAGCCTTGATTCGAGATTGTCTCGTCCTGTGCGACATCCAGCCCCAGAGGGTTGAGCAGCGCGCTGAGCAGGGTGAGTTTACCGATGAACCCCGAAAGCGGTGGCATGCCGATGACTAGCAAAGCGCACGCAATGAAACTCAAACCGATAAAGGCTACGGTCATTGGAATAACCTGACCGACCACGGCTTTTTGCTGGTCATCAAGGTTGGTGCCAGGCGGTGGGTTCAACGACTCCACGGTGCGCGGCAGCTGATCGGCATCGTCTTCCAGCGGCAGCTCATTGGCTGAGCGCGAGCGTTCGATGAGTTCAGCGAGCAGGAACATCGCGCTCAGTGCCAGGGTCGAGCTGACCATATAGAACAGCGCACCCGCGGTCAGGCTGGGTTGAGCGAAGCCAATGGCTGACAGCAGAATTCCAGCCGACACGAGAATGCTCAGTGCGGCCATGCGCTCAAGACGTTGTGCGGCAATAATCGCAACGGCTGCAGTAAGGATCGTCGCCATGCCGCCATAAATCAGCCAGTCGCCGCCAAAGAATGCAGAAGGCCCCGCCTGCACCGAAAACAGTAAGGTCCAGAGCCGCAACAGTGTGTAAATGCCCACTTTGGTCATGATCGCGAAGATCGCCGCCACGGGAGCGCTGGCGGAGGAGTAGGCGGGCACCAGCCAGAAGTTCAGCGGCCACATGCCTGCCTTGGTCAGGAACGCCACCGCGAGAATCGCCGCACCCGCGTGCAGCAGCCCTAGATCGGCTTCTGGCACCTGAGGGATCTTGATGGCCAGGTCGGCCATGTTCAGCGTGCCGGTGACGCCATAGATCAATGCAGCGCCAATCAGGAACAGCGAAGAGGCGAGCAGATTGATCGCGATGTAGTGCAGGCCTGCTGAGACACGGGCGCGGCCCGAGCCGTGCAGCATCAAGCCGTAGGAGGCCGCCAGCATGACTTCAAAGAACACGAAGAGATTGAACAGGTCGGCGGTGAGGAACGCGCCGTATAGGCCCATCAATTGAATCTGGAACAGGGCGTGGAAGCTGGCACCTGCGCGATCCCAGCGCGCAAGGGCGAAGAGCAGGGCGCAAACCCCGACAATCCCGGTCAGTACCAGCATCATTGCGGACAGGTGATCGACTACCAGCACAATGCCGAACGGCACTTCCCAGTTACCGGGCAGATAGACGCCAATGGAGCCTGTGGTGCCGGTTTTCTGTACCCACATGAACAAGGTTACAGAAATGGCCAGGCCCAACATGCTCGAAAACAGATTGATACGTGCCTTGAGCGGGTGGTGCTTCTCGCCAAGCCAGAGCATGATCGCGGCAGTCAGCAAGGGCAGCAGAATCGGTGCAACGATCAGTTGATTCATCAACGTCATTCTTTGGGCTCCCGGCCGTCTACATGGTCGGTGCCGGTCAAACCTCTGGACGCCAGCAACAGCACCAGGAACAGAGCAGTCATTGCGAAGCTGATCACGATGGCAGTGAGCACCAGTGCCTGTGGCAGCGGGTCGGTGTAATGCAGCAGGTCCTGAGGCACGCCATCCTTGATGATGGGCTCACGCCCGATGAACAGGCTGCCCATGCTGAAGATGAACAGGTTGACGCCATAGGACAGCAGGCAAAGGCCCATGACGACCTGAAAAGTCCGCGGGCGCAGGATCAGCCAGACGCCCGAGGCGGCCAGCACACCAATGGCAACTGCGATGACTTCTTCCATCAGGACGCTCCTTGTGTAGCCACGATATCGGCGATGGGGGTTGGCACAGGTTTCGGCAATGAGGTTGGACGATGACTACGCACCGATTGGTGCGCCAGTGCAGTGAGAATCAGCAGGGTCGAACCGACGACGACCGCGTAGACCCCGACATCGAAAAACAGCGCGCTGGCGACGTGGATGTCGCCCAGCAACGGCAGGTCCAGATGCGCGGTGTGGGTCGTCATGAACGGGTAGCCGAAGAACATCGACCCCAGCCCGGTGCAGATCGCGAACAACAGCCCGGTGCCCATCCAGCGTAACGGACGCAGGCTCATCTGCGCCTCGACCCACTGTGTACCGGCGACCATGTATTGGAGGATGAACGCCACCGACATCACCAGCCCTGCGACAAAACCACCGCCCGGCTGATTGTGCCCTCTCATGAACAGGTACATCGATACCAATACCGCAATCGGCAGCAGCAGGCGTACGAGCACCGCTGGCACCATCATGAAGCCTAGCGCGGTATCACTGGCACTGCGCGGGTTGACCAGATCAGTCGCCACGTCTGGCGCCAGCAAACGTTGCTGAGCAGGTAGCGGAATACTTTCCTTGGGGGGGCGGAAGCGCCGCAGCAAGGCAAATACGGTCAACGCGACCGCTGCCAGAACGGTAATTTCGCCGAAGGTATCGAAGCCGCGGAAGTCCACCAGCATGACGTTGACGACGTTACTACCGCCGCCCTCGGGAATGGCGCGGCTCAGGTAAAACGAGGAAATGGTGTTGGGCGTTGCACGGGTCAACATGGCGTAAGACAACAAGGCCATGCCGCCGCCGACCAGGACCGACAAAATCAGGTCGCGAACCCGACGTGTCCGTGCACGGACGCGGCTGCTGACCGACGGTGCAACGTTTTCGTTGCGTCGTGGCAGCCAGCGCAGGCCCAGCAGGATCAGCACAGACGTGACCACTTCAACTACCAATTGGGTCAGGGCCAGATCCGGAGCCGAGAACCAGACGAAGGTGACACAGGTCATCAGCCCGCAGACGCTGACCATGATGACCGCTGCAAGACGGTGATATTTACCTTGCCAGGCTGCGCCCAGTGCACAGGCAATCGCGATAAGCCAGAGCGTGACAAAGACGCCTGAGCCGGGAATCTTCGGTCGGTCACCCCAGGTCAAACCGCTGAAATACATCGGGATAAAGCCACCGATCAACGCCGCAAGTACCACCAGAAACAGCTGAGGCTGCAGGCGGCGTGTGCTGATACGGCTTTCGAACCGCCGAGCCCAGCGGGTCATGATCACCAGCGAACGCTCGAAGAAGCGCTTGCCGTTCATGCGTTGCACGAGCGGCGGCCCGGTGAATCGGTTCTGTTTGAACGGCTTGCGCAGCAGCAGGTACAGGAGCACGCCGCCAGCCATGGCGATCAGACTCATGATCATCGGCGCGTTCCAGCCGTGCCAGATGGCCAGGCTGTACTCAGGCAGCGTACCGCCCACCACCGGTTCTGCGGCGGCAGCCAGTAATGGCGCTACGGATTGAGCGGGGAAGATCCCGACGATCACGCAGGCGATTACCAGAAACTCTACAGGCGCACGCATCCAGCGGGGTGGCTCATGGGGGGTGTGGGGCAGGTCGGTGGCTTTGGGGCCGAAGAACACATCCACGGTGAAGCGTAGTGAATAGGCGACGCTGAAGGCCCCCGCGATGGTTGCAATCACCGGCAAGGCCATCTCCACCCAGGCGGAGGAACTGACGAATACCGTTTCAGCGAAAAACATTTCCTTGGACAGGAAGCCGTTCAGCAGCGGTACGCCTGCCATGGAGGCACTGGCTACCATCGCCAGCGTGGCGGTGTAGGGAATCAGGGTGATCAGGCCACTCAGCTTGCGGATGTCCCGCGTACCGCTTTCGTGGTCGATGATGCCTGCGGCCATGAACAGCGAGGCTTTGAACGTGGCGTGGTTGAGGATATGGAAGACCGCTGCAACTGCCGCCAGAGGACTGTTAAGGCCCAGCAACAGAGTGATCAGCCCGAGATGGCTGATAGTGGAATACGCCAGCAGGCCTTTGAGGTCATTCTGGAAAATTGCCGAGTAGGCGCCAATGATCAAGGTGCACGCGCCAGCGCCGCTGACTATCCAGAACCACTGCTCGCTCCCCGAAAGGGCGGGCCAGAAACGTGCCAGCAAAAATACTCCGGCTTTGACCATGGTTGCCGAGTGCAGGTAAGCGGAGACCGGCGTCGGCGCGGCCATTGCGTGGGGTAACCAGAAGTGGAACGGAAACTGCGCACTTTTGCTCAGCGCGCCAATCAGGATCAGCGTGAGCAGCACCGGATACAGCGCGTGGGCACGAATGGCGTCGCCGGAGGCCAGCACTCGGTCCAGATCATAACTGCCGACCACGTGGCCGAGCAGCATGACGCCTACCAGCAAAGCCAGTCCGCCTGCGCCAGTAACCATCAATGCCATATAGGCACCGCGTCGCGCGTCTGCCCGGTGGTGCCAGTAACCAATCAACAGGAATGAGAAGAGGCTGGTCAGTTCCCAGAAAAATACGATCTGAATGAGATTGCCGGAAATCACCAGGCCGAGCATCGCGCCCATGAAGGCCAGGAAGAACGCGAAAAAGCGCGGTACCGGATCATCCGGTGACATGTAGTAACGGGCGTACAGGGAAACCAGGGTACCAATGCCAAGGACCAGCATCGAGAACATCCAGGCGAAGCCGTCCATACGCAGGACGAAATTCAATCCCAGGCTGGGTAACCAGAAATATTCTTCGCGTATCACCCCGCCGTCGACGATCTGCGGGTACCACAAGGCAACCTGAATCGCACCGGTAATGGCCACAAGGCCGGCGAGAATGGATTCAGCGTTACGCGCGTTATGCGGCAAAAGCGCCGCCAGACAGCTGCCAATGAAAGGCAGAAGCAGTAGAACTATCAGGGACATAGGCTTCTAATCTGCAGGGAAATGTCAAGGATCATACGTGCTGGACTGTGTAACACCAAACGCCAAGGTGTCGCAGAATCCTACAGACCTTGTAGGCAGAAGCTGAGTTCGCTTTATTTATAGACGGGTTTGCCGGGTGTTCAATCTGTTTCTTTAAACACCTGCGCGGTCTCTTGTTGCTCTTCCTCAGGTTTATTTCGGCGTTTCATTTCGCTGACGATCACGGCCGCAACGATCAGGGCTGCGCCAAGCAGGGCGATACCCGGCAGGCGCTCACCGGCCAGACGGCCGAAAATCCCGGCCCACACCGGCTCACCGGCGTAGATCACAGTGGCACGGGTGGGGGAAACAGTTTTCTGTGCCCAATTCATCGCCACCTGAATGACCGCGCTCATCGCCCCCAGGCCCACAGCGCTGATGATCAGCATCCAGGAGAAGTCAGGCAAGACTTCGCCAGTCGGCACGATCATCAGAAACGACAGCAGAGAGGCGGTTGCCAGTTGCACGACCGTGACACGGCGTACATCAACCTTGCCACCGTAAGCGCTGATCATGATGATCTCAGCGGCTACGGCGATAGCGCAAATAATTGTCGCAATTTCTCCCGGGCTGAATTGCAGTGTTGCGCCAGAGGGGCCGGACAAAAGCACCAGGCCAGTAAATGCCAGCACAATGCCTACGCTGGGCATCAATCCCGGCCGACGCCCCAGCACTAACCATTGCAACAGCGGTACGAAAGGTACATAAAGCGCGGTGATAAAAGCTGACTGGCTGCTGGGAATGGTTTGCAGACCGATAGTCTGCAACCCATAGCCAAGCATGATCGCCGCGCCGATAGCGACCCCTGCTTTTACTTCAAGCAGGGTCAGGCCGCGCAATACGTTTAATGAAAATAACGCCACGATGATCGCGGCAGCTGCAAAGCGCAGCCCCACAAAAAACATCGGGCCACTGACGGTCATGGCGTGCTGTACGATCAGAAACGTGCCGCCCCATAGCAGGGTGATCAGGATCAGCACGATTTCTGCTTTGCTGATGCGCGGCGTGATGGAGGTAGACTTCATGCTTCTCACTGGCGTTGACAGGCTTGTTTGATACATCGACCTGAGCTTTAAAGTTGGGCAGTATACTGCGCAATGCTTTCGAGAGAATAAAATATTGAGCAACGATAATTCGCAACGTGCACCCGTCTTGCAGCACGTCAGCCAGAACGTTCGACGGCTGCGTACGGGGCAGGATATGAGTCAGAGCGCGCTGGCCGAGAAGTCCGGGGTCAGCCGCCGCATGCTGGTGGCCATTGAGGCTGGCGAGAAAAACGTCAGCCTTGCGACGCTGGATCGCGTCGCGGAGGCGTTGGATGTGGCGTTCAGCGATTTGATTCAGGCCCCTGAGCACCGTGACCCCAGCCGTATCAACGAAGTGGCCTGGGCGGGTTCGATCCCCGGTAGCCGGGCCATCCTGTTGGCCAAGGCCACCGCCAGGCGCGAGGTGGAACTCTGGGAGTTTTGCCTGGAGCCGGGGGAGGCTTATCAGTCTGAAGCCGATCCCGATGGCTGGAGCGAACAGGTTTATGTTGTTGAGGGCCAGCTAATGGTCAGCCTGCTTGAACACAATCAAGCAGTAGGGCCGGGCGAGTTTTTCATGTTTGCCAGCAACCAGGCCCACAGTTATCGCAATGACGGTCAGGTCAGGGTGCGCTTTGTGCGCAACGTGGTGTTATGAGCTGTTGCCTGAGAAACAGTCAATCAACAGCTGTGTTGCCTGTTGCGATTTCCCAGCGTCGGCCGCGAGGCTGATCTTCCGTAAATACGGGGAGCTGGCGGCGGGCACGGGCTGTGCATTGTCTGTCTGTTGATATTGACCCAAGTGCGGCATTTTCGAAGGGCGACACGGATCCATGAGCTTCGCTGACAAACAACCTGTTGAGATTCTGATCATTGGCGGTGGCTTGAGCGGCAGCATGCTTGCCGTCCAGTTACTGCGCCTGCCGGGCAGTCGACGTATTTCGATTATCGAAACGCGTCACGAACTGGGCCGGGGTGAGGCTTATAGCGCCACGGAGTTGGGGCATACCCTGAATGGCAACGCGGCACGCATGAGTGTCGACCCGGATAATGCCGATGACTTGACTCAATGGCTGACGCAATTTATTGCTGACGGTGGCTGGCCTGAGTCCCGCGAGCAGGATGTGCCGGTGGCTGAGCTGTTTCCGCCTCGGGGAATCTTTGGCTTGTATGTGCAGCAGCGTCTGGCTGAGGCACGAGTGGCGGGCACACGTCACGGTTCAAGTGTCGAGCATGTGCGCGGTGAAGTGGTCGATCTGGAAGTGAATGAGCGGGACGTCAGCTTGAGGCTGGCAGACGGGCAGTCCTTGCGCGGGCATGTCGCGGTGTTGGCTACGGGCATGTACGCAGCCGCCCGCACCCCGCAACGAGAGTCCAGCGGGCTGAATGCTGCGGCTGTCGATCCGTGGGATGTCAGGACCATGCAGCAACTCGACCCGCAGGCCAGGGTGCTGATTATTGGCTCCGGCCTGACCATGGTGGATGCCGTGGTCTCGCTGCACCAATCGGGGCATCGCGGGCCTGTCGAGATATTTTCCCGGCATGGATTGCTGCCCCATGTGCGGCGACAGCCTCCCGCCTGGACGGATTTTCTCGCAGCCGATCAGGCCATCCGCAGCCCCCGGCAACTGCTGCGCAAAGTGCGTGAACAATGCTCGCTGGCGTTGCAAAGCGGGATCGACTGGCAAGCGCCACTGGATACAGTGCGGGCGAACATTGGCCGGTTATGGAACCAGGCCACGGATATCCAGCGTCGTCAGTTTGTCCGTCACGTAAGGCCGTGGTGGGAAAGCCATCACCACCGATCGCCGCCGCTGAGCGCTGCGTTGCTGGCGCAATTGATCGATGAAGGGCGGGTGAAGATTCAGGCTGCTTCGCTGCAAGGGTTTGAGGTCTTGCCGACAGGCCAGTTGCAAATTCGTATCCGGCGCCGTGGTCAGGCTGATTCTTCAACGGTCGTGGGGGATGCGCTGATCAATTCCACGGGCATCGAATACGACTGGCGACGTGTGGATCGGCCGCTGCCACGGCAGCTGCTGGCACGCGGGTTGATTCAGCCCGGTCCGCTAGCTCTGGGGATTGCTGCTGACCGTGGCGGCGCGGTGCTGGACGCGCAGGGGCGGGTTGCAGAACGACTGTTTGCCATGGGCCCGCCATTGCGGGGGTTATGGTGGGAGAGTACGGCTGTGACCGATGTGGCGCTGCAGGCCAAGACGTTGGCGGTGCGATTGGCTGGAATCGGCTCGGCTTAAAATCTGGTCGCCTAAATCGTCCGGGGACGGCCAAGCCCGGCTCCCACATGAGACTTCATGACCCTGTTGGAGCGAGGCTTGCCCGCGAAGAACGATGACGCTGGTTTCTGAAATACCGTGCTGACTGATTCGCGGGCAAGCCTCGCTCCAACAGAGGAAGTCTGTTTGAGCGGTGTCAGGTCGGCGCGGTACAAGCGCTGAAGCTCTTCAATCCTGATCCAGTAAAACCGGCCCATTGCCTTGCTCGCCCAACTTGTCCCCCCAGTTGCGCAACGGGCAGGCTTGCATCGAGAGGCACCCGCAGCCAATGCAACCGGTGAGCTGGTCGCGCAGGTCAGTCAGGCGGGCGATGCGTTCGTCGAGTTCGGTTTTCCATTGGGCTGACAGCTTGTTCCAGTCAGCGGCGGTGGGCGTGCGTTTTTCGGGAAGAGTCTGCAGCGCGGCATGGATGCTGGCCAGCGGGATGCCTAACCGCTGGGCGACTTTGATCAGCGCCACCCGACGGAGCATTTCCCTGTGATAACGACGTTGATTGCCCGCATTGCGCTGGCTGCTGATCAAACCTTTGGTTTCATAAAAATGCAGAGCCGTGACGGCGACACCGCTACGTGCCGCTAACTGGCCGACGGTTAGTTGTTTACTGGCAGAGCCGGATTTTTTGCTGGTTGTCATAAGCGACTGCTTGACCTCTAGTTAAGTAGAGGTTTTACCCTTCGTGGCTTCGGTTGGCAACACCCCGTAGTCCCACAGCAAACACAATCCCCTGCAGGAGCCAACTTGTTGGCGAGACGATCTGCCTGATGAACCATGTCATGCGTCTCGCGAACAAGTTCATCCTGCTGGACTGGGCATCGTGTCTGACACGGTGCTGTTGCACAGCCAATACGAGGTTCTGTAGGGGTGAGCTTGCTCGCGATAGCGGTAGATCGGTTGAGAAATTATCGCCTGCCCCGACGCTATCGCGAGCAAGCCCAATCCTGCAGTAAAAAGCACTTAAAAATCAGGTGGTTATATTTTTTTGACGGGAGGCAGTCATGCAGTCAGCAGAAGAGAGTCTTCGCATTAACCAGCTTATTGAGTTCATCGTAAGTCCCGCTCAACAGGCCGGTCTGATAACGGCCCTGACCGAGCAAGCCGAGCGTTATACCTGCACTTACCCAGGTTTTATCAGTGCCACTGTTCAGGCCAGCAGTGACGGCTGCCGCGTGTTTGGCCAGACGCTTTGGCAATCACGGCAAGCCAGCGAAGAGGCTTTACTCAATGTAGAAACCAGGCCGCAAGACTTTATGACAATGCTGCGCAGGCACCAGGTCAGTGCTGTGATCTTCAACACTTCTCTGGTGACGCGGACGATCAGTCCAAGGTGCTAAGGAGATGATTACGCATCAAACCGAAACCTGCATGACCCGGTCACCTTGCAGGTTTTCTCCTGCTCGGCGCTTGTTCACCGCCAGTTCACCGATCTTGATCAGCCGTGTTCGGGTAACGTTGCGGGTCAGGCCCAGCAGGGCCGCGGTGTGAACCTGGTTGCAGTGACTGAAACGGTAAGCCGCCCGCAGCAACGCGTCTTCGACTTTTTCATGCAGCGCGCCAGCCTGCTCCTCGAACAGTTTATGGAAGGCACGCTCCAGTAACGCGTCGACAGATTCGTCATGCGCAGGTTGATCGTCCTGGCGCTCGATACGCAGATTCGACAGGCGCAGGTCATCGCGTTGAATCAGCCCGTCACGGCAGATCAGCAGCGTGTGATGAATGACATTTTCCAGCTCGCGAATATTCCCCGGCCAGCTGTAGCTCTGCAATTTTCGCTCGGCGTCGGCGGTAATGCGGATCGGTCCATAGCCCAGGCGCAGGCTGTAGGCGTCGATGAAGTGTCTGACTAGCGGCAGGATATCGCCGGGGCGTTCGCGCAACGGCTGCAGCTCGATGTTGACCACATCCAGTCTGTAATACAGATCCTCGCGGAAATGTCCGGCATTGATCGCCTTTTCAAGTTGCACGTTGGTCGCTGCGAGCACCCTGACGTTGATGGGGATGCTTTTGCGTGAACCCAGCCTGACGACTTCGCGCTCTTGCAGCACGCGTAGCAGTTTGACCTGGATGGGCATCGGCAAATCGCCGATTTCATCAAGGAACAGAGTGCCGCCATTAGCTTCTTCGAACCATCCAGCCTTGGCATTCAAGGCACCGGTAAACGCTCCTTTTTCGTGGCCGAACAGCTCGGCTTCTACCAGCGATTCAGCGAATGCGCCGCAATTGACGGCAACGAACGGCTGATTACGACGTTCGCTCAGGCTATGGATATGCCGCGCAACCAACTCTTTGCCGGTACCGGTTTCGCCAATGATCAGCACGCTGGCATCGCTGGGTGCCACCTGCTTGAGGTGAGCCAGCAACGCTTTTGATTTCGGGTCTTCGAACACCTGGGCTGTGGCGCGGATTGAAGTCGCCAGTGCGGGGTTTGGCGGTAAGGTCAGTAGCTGCATGGTGATCACTTCTTGTATGAGGCAAGCCAGCGCGTTGCCAGCCAGGTAAACGCGATCCCGTGGGAGCGAAATCATCGCGAAGAGGCCCGAACATCCGCTGGAGATTCGTCGACAAATATTCCGCCTTCCCGGATGAATCCAGTCCCACAGGTCCTTTCGCTATCCGATAGCGCGATGTCAGTTCTCGCGTACTACCTATTTCTGCGGCGGCAAATCGTTGGCAATCATTTCCCCGAACGGCCCGGTCAGGTTGGTGATGCCACGTCCGGCCAGGCTGCGATACGGCTCGGGCAGCAACGGGAAAACCAACTCGGCGAAACGGTAGGCTTCTTCCAGATGCGGGTAGCCGGAGAAAATAAAACTCTCGATGCCCAGATCGGCGTATTCCTTGATGCGTGCCGCAACTTCCTGCGGGTTACCGACCAGTGCGGTACCGGCGCCACCGCGAACCAGGCCCACGCCCGCCCACAGGTTTGGCGCGATTTCCAGGTTATCCCGACGGCCATCGTGCAAGGCCGCCATCCGACGCTGACCTTCGGAGTCAAAGCGCGAGAAGGATTTCTGTGCCGCAGCGATTGTCTCGTCGCTGATGTGCTCAATGAGCGTACTGGCTGCTTTCCATGCCTCTTCGCTGGTCTCACGAACAATCACGTGCAAACGAATGCCGAACTTCACCGTGCGGCCCTTGCGGGCTGCGCGCTCGCGGACATCGGCGAGTTTTTCCGCAACCGCGGCTGGTGGCTCGCCCCACGTCAGATAAACATCCACCTGATCGGCAGCCAGTTCATGGGCGGCTTCTGATGATCCACCAAAGTAAAGCGGCGGATAGGGCTTCTGAATCGGCGGATAAAGTGCTTTGGCGTTTTGCACGCGCAGGTGCTTGCCTTCGAAATCCACAGCTTCGCCTTGCAGCACACGACGCCAGATCTGCAGGAATTCATCGCTGACTTCGTAGCGTTCGCTGTGGTCAAGGAAGCTGCCATCACCGCGGTTTTCATCCGGATCGCCGCCGGTCACCACGTTGATCAACAGACGTCCGCCAGACAAGCGGTCCAGGGTCGCAGCCATCCGCGCCGAGACTGTGGGCGAAATGATGCCGGGACGGATCGCCACCAGATACTTCAATTTCTCGGTCAGGGGGACCAGTGCAGAGGCGATCACCCAGGAGTCTTCGCAGGAACGGCCTGTGGGGATCAATACGCCGTGGTAGCCCAGATCGTCTGCTGCCTGAGCGACCTGCTTGAGGTAGTTCAGGGTTACCGGGCGCGCACCTTTGGTCGTGCCCAGGAAATGACCGTCGCCGTGAGTCGGAAGAAACCAGAAAACATCCATGACAAAGCCCTTGAGCCGCAAGCGGCGCTGATGTGTTGATTGACTGTTGCTCAGCCAGCAATAGGTCCCTGTTATAAAGCTTTGGGTTTATTCCTCAAAAGAACGGATATCCATATTTTTATATCTTTATTGAATATGCGATTTGCTGGCACGCGGTTTTTTAATGTGTGAGGACCATAAACATTAGAGGCGGTTGACAGTTTGGCAACGAGTATCTAGGGTTGCCAAAAATTCAACAGGGATGATGGATGAGGGTTTTCAAGAAAATCGCATTTGATGACGCTGCCAGGCGGTATCCCAATGATGCCTCCAATCTCGATGCGACCTACAGGTTGCTGAGTCGGTCAATTGCCGACACCCCCAGCGAGCTCCAGGGCACCTTCAACACACTTGATCGCTTCACCCATAGAAACGGCTGGTACGTCATTGATATTGGCGGTAACAATCTGCGTCTTATCGCAGCGATTGAATTTAATAAACAGCTGGTTTTCGTGAAGCATATCTACACCCATTCCGAATACACCAAGGCCAATAAGTGCTACCAGAAGCAGAGAACGGGGATCCGACCATGAGTCCTGCATCAGCTGAACGAACTGTAGACAACGCAGCCATTCGCGAACTGGCGCAGCGCATGGAAACACTCCGCCTGGACATGGATCGTCTGGGCGCGCATTTCATGCATCACATTGATTCGCCCGAAGATTATCAGCAGGCATTGAAAGTCATCGATGAACTCACCGACGCCCAGGAACTGACGTCAGTCGAAAGCAATTTACTCGAGATGCTCTGTGACATCGTTGAACGTTATGAAAGCAATGCGCCACAGTTTTCGGCATTCAATGCGCGTATAGCCGGGTTGACGGAAGTGGACCTACTCAAGGCATTGATGCTGCAGAACCAGTTAACCGGTGCAGACCTTCCTGAGATTGGCGATAAAAGCGTGGTGTCGCGTATTCTCAGCGGGCAGCGTCGATTAACCATCGAGATGGTCGCCAGGCTTGCAGCGCGGTTCCATGTCGATCCTGGAGCATTTGTCCCTCGCATTGCATAGGGTCATAGCTGACGACATTGAAAAAACCCGCCGAAGCGGGTTTTTTCGTACTCAGCAACACCCCGTCACTCCCTTCGAAACTTTTGCCGTATCGCCCCGGTCACTTTTAAACACCTCATAAAGGGAATCGGGCGATGGCTAGGGCAATCTGGAAGGGCGCGATCAGTTTCGGGCTGGTGCATATCCCTGTCGCGCTGGTTTCAGCGACCTCTTCACAAGGGGTGGATTTTGACTGGCTGGACAAGCGCAGCATGGATCCCGTGGGTTACAAGCGCATCAACAAGGTCACCGGCAAAGAGATGACCAAGGAAAATATCGTCAAAGGGGTGCAGTACGAAAAGGGCCGCTATGCGGTCCTTAGCGAAGAAGATATTCGCGCTGCACACCCAAAGTCTACCCAGACCATCGAGATTTTCGGTTTCGTTGCCGGTGATCAGATCCCTCTGCAGAACATCGAGACACCTTATTACCTGGCGCCCGACAAGCGCGGTGAGAAGGTCTATGCCTTGCTGCGCGAAACCCTCGTGCAAACCAAAAAAGTCGCGCTCGCCAATGTGGTCCTGCACACCCGTCAGCATCTGGCGGCCGTCATGCCGCTGGAATCGGCGATGGTGCTGGTCCTGTTGCGCTGGCCTTCGGAGGTTCGCGGTCTGGACACACTGGAACTGACGGATGCAGTGACCGATGTGAAACTCAACAAAAGCGAGCTGACCATGGCCAAGCGCCTGGTTGAAGACATGAGCGCCGACTGGACGCCGGAAGATTACCGCGACACCTTCCAGGATCAAATCATGGAACTGGTGGAAACCAAAGCCCGTGAAGGCAAGCTTGAGAATGTCGAGACGGAGACTGAAGACACCGAGCGTAAAAGTGCCGATGTCATTGACCTTACCGAGTTGCTTAAACGCAGTCTGGCGGGCAAAGGGTCAGTCAGCAAAAAACCGGCGAAACCTGCTGCCAGCAAAGCCGAGCCTGCAGAAAAAGCCCCGGCCAAACGTCGTGCACCTGCGCGAAAGAAAACCACGAAGGCATCCTGAGGAGTATTGCCTGACGCCGTAGAGGATCAATTATGGCCAAGCCGCTTAGTGAATATGCTCGCAAACGTAATTTCGATATCACCAGCGAACCGGCAGAAGCGCCGAAAAAGGCCAAGGGTAAGGCGCACGCTTTGAGTTTCGTGATTCACAAGCACGACGCGCGAAACCTGCATTACGACTTTCGCCTTGAGCTGGACGGAACGCTCAAGAGCTGGGCGGTACCCAAAGGGCCCAGTCTGGACCCGTCTCATAAACGTCTTGCGGTCCATGTCGAAGATCATCCACTGGGCTACGCCGGCTTTGAAGGCAGTATTCCTGAAGGCCAGTACGGCGCGGGGGATGTGATTGTCTGGGATCGCGGCATCTGGCAGCCTCATGGTGATCCGCAGAAAACCTACAAGGACGGCAAACTCAAGTTCACCCTCGTTGGGGAGAAACTCACCGGTGAATGGGCGTTGGTTCGCACGCGTCTCAAGGGCAGTGGCGACAAGGAGCAGTGGTTGCTGATCAAGGAAAAAGATGAGATTGCCAGACCCGGCGCTGATTACGACATCGTCGTCGATCAACCGCAGAGTGTGATCAGCGGGAAGTTGGTGGGCAAACCCGCGACGGATAACAAAGCAGCCCCGGCTAAGGCGACGGCGCCTAAAGCCAAATCTGCGAAGACCAAGCCTACAAAGGCCAGCCAAGCCGCAAGCGTCGTGCCTGAAACGCTCGCCCCGCAACTGGCCACGCTGGTTGACGCGCCCCCCAGTGGCGACTGGCTTTACGAAATCAAATTCGACGGCTACCGGATCATGACCCGTATTCTCGACGGCGAGGTGCGGCTATTCAGCCGCAACGGCCATGACTGGACCGACCGTCTCCCGCTGCAGGCCAAAGCACTGCAGGTAATGGGCCTCAAGGACAGCTGGCTGGATGGCGAGATGGTCATGCTCAATGAAGACGGTTTGCCGGACTTTCAGGCGTTACAGAACGCGTTTGAAATCGGCCGCAGCAAAGAGGTGGTTTATTTCCTGTTCGATGCGCCTTTCATTGAGGGGCGAGATCTGCGTGAAACTCCACTGGAGGAGCGCCGCACCGCGCTGAAAAAACTCCTCGCCAAGAGCCGCAGCAAGTTGCTGCGTTTCTCGGATGCGTTCATGTCCCGGCATCAGGACATTGTTGAAAGTGCCAGTGCCATGGGCCTCGAAGGGGTTATTGGCAAACGGGCCGGAAGCCTCTATCTCAGCAAGCGCAACCCGGACTGGATCAAACTCAAGTGTCGCTTGCGTCAGGAGTTTGTGATCGTCGGCTATACCCAGCCGCAAGGCTCGCGCAGCGGCTTTGGGGCTTTGCTGCTGGCGGTTAATGGGGATGAGGAGGACTCGGGGCTAATGTACGCAGGGCGTGTTGGTACCGGTTTCTCCGAGCGGACACTCAAACAGATAAGTGAACGCGTGAAAAAAATGCAGCGCGATTCATCGCCGCTGGATAAAAAACTCACCAGCGCTCAAGGACGTGGCGTTCACTGGATTGAGCCGGAGTTGGTCTGCGAAGCGGAGTTTGCTGAATGGACCCGTGAAGGCATTATTCGGCAGGCGGCCTTTATCGCACTGCGCAGTGACAAGCCCGCAAGCCAGGTGGTTCATGAATACCCGCAGGCGGCCAAAAACCTTAAAAAAGCATCTCGATCCAGCCCAGTAAATACCGAAAAGACCGGCAAAGCTGCCGTTCCCAACAAGGGCCGAATGATCATTGCCGACGTCAGTATCAGCCACCCAGACCGCGTGATCGACACTGACAGTGGTACGCAGAAAGCCGACCTTGCGCATTATTACGAAGCGATTGCCGACTGGATCCTGCCGTATCTGAAAAATCGCCCGGTGTCCTTGCTGCGTTGCCCGGAGGGCGTCGCCGGTGAGCAGTTCTTTCAAAAGCATTCTGAAAAGCTGGCCATTCCCAATATCAAGCAGCTTGAGCCCGAGCTGGACCCTGGGCATGCGCGTCTGATGGAAATCGATACCGTGCAAGCGCTGGTGGGGGCCGCGCAAATGGGCACTATCGAACTGCACACCTGGGGGGCGACCAGTGACCGTATCGAGACGCCTGACCATTTTGTACTTGATCTTGACCCGGATGACGCGCTGCCTTGGCGCAGTATGATCGAGGCGACCCAAATGACTCTGGCAGTGCTGGATGAGTTGGGCCTGGACGCCTTTATCAAGACCAGCGGCGGGAAGGGCATGCACATCATCGTGCCGTTACAGCGTCAGGCGGATTGGGAATCGGTGAAAGCCTTCGCCAAGGCCATCGCCGAGTTTATCGCGCGACAACTGCCCGAGCGGTTCACTGCGACGATGGGTCCGAAAAACCGGGTCGGGAAAATCTTCATTGATTATCTGCGCAACAGCCGCGGAGCCAGCACCGTGACGGCTTATTCGGTGCGCGCCAGACCGGGTTTGCCGGTGTCGGTGCCCGTTGCCCGCGAGGAGCTGGAAAGCCTGAAGTCAGCGCAGCAATGGAACGTCGGTAATCTGCAACAGCGTCTGCGCAAGCTCAAGGCTGATCCGTGGAAGGGCTACGCCAACCGCCAGCGGATCACCAAAAAGATGTGGAAGCAGTTGGGTGTTGAGGGGCGATAAATACTTGATTGAAATACATTCCCGCTGCTAGAGCCAGACAGGCCTATGAGCATCGCCACAACCTCTGTAGGAGCCGAGCTTGCTCGCGATGAACGATCACGCGGTATGCCTGCTTTATTGGGCTGGCCTTATCGCGGGCAAGCCCGGCTCCCAAAGGATCGCGGTGATCCAGACAGGCCTATGAGCATCGCCACAACCTCTGTAGGAGCCGAGCTTGCTCGCGATAAACGATAACGCGGTATGCCTGCTTTATTGGGCTGGCCTTATCGCGGGCAAGCCCGGCTCCCACAGGATCGCGGTGATCCAGACAGGCCTATGAGCATCGCCACAACCTCTGTAGGAGCCGAGCTTGCTCGCGATGAACGATCACGCGATATGCCTGCTTTATTGGACTGGCCTTATCGCGGGCAAGCCCGGCTCCCACAGGATCGCGGTGATCCAGACAGGCCTATGAGCATCGCCACAACCTCTGTAGGAGCCGAGCTTGCTCGCGATAAACGATCACGCGGTATGCCTGCTTTATTGGGCTGGCCTTATCGCGGGCAAGTCCGGCTCCCACAGTGGGGGGCGGATTTCAACTGATCAACGCAGCCCTGTTACCCACGCGTGTCCGCCTGCTCAGCCGGATAAAACTGGCCTTCCATATTCAGTTTCTGCAGTAACTCCCGGACCGTAGCCTCAATGTCGAACACGGTTGTCGGATCCCCGATGTCGCCCATTTTTACCACCAGGCGGCTGCTGTTCTGATCGTGAGTGCCTTCGCTGAGCATGTCGTGGGTGAACACCTTTTCGGCGCGCCATAAACACAGTTCAGTGGATCCATTCAGCCAGATTTCGTTGATTGTTCTAAGGTCAGTGGTAGCCAGTTGATCCGCAGTGATCATCTTGTCCATGGTCGTGTACCTGTCAGTGAGTCGATACAGGTCTGACGTGCTGCTGTCGCTCGTCGTTCAACCTTCGAAACAGTTGCTGTTGAACCGGCATCAGTCATTTGAGTCGATCTTTCAACGTCGCAAGGACAGGCACCTGCAAACAAAGGGGAACCCCATGACGCACTCTGCTGGTTTTTCTCGCAGAAAAATACTCACGCTGGCCGCCGGGGCTTCAGCGGTTTTCACTTTCGATTCGGCCGCTGCACAGTCAAGACCCCCGACTATCACGTCGCCCACGTCGCCTTCTACGGTGGATACAGGAGTAAAGACCATGCTGACCCGTACAATCCCGTCGAGCAATGAACCACTTCCAATGGTGGGATTGGGCACTTACCGTGGTTTTGATGTCGCGACTTCAAGTCCTGCGTACAAGAGTTTGTCTGCGGTGCTTGATGCACTGTTTGAAAAGGGCGGAACCCTGATCGACAGTTCGCCCATGTATGGGCGCGCCGAGCAGACCACGGGTGAGCTGTTGTCGATCCACAAGCCTCGCTCTCCGGCCTTCCTGGCCACCAAGGTGTGGACTCGCGGGCGGCATGAAGGCATTGAGCAGATGGAGCAGTCGTTCAAGCTGTTGCAGACTGACCGTATTGATCTGATGCAGATCCACAACCTGCTGGACTGGAAAACCCACTTGCCCACGCTGCGCAAGTGGAAGGAAGAAGGGCGCATCCGCTATGTCGGCATCACCCATTACACCTCGTCGGCGTACGATGATGTAGAAGCAGTGCTCAAGGCTGAGCAGATGGATTTTCTGCAGATCAACTATGCGCTGGATGATCGCGGGGTCGAGAAGCGCATTTTGCCGTTGTGTCGCGAAAAGGGTGTGGCAGTGATCTGCAACCGGCCATTCGGTGGCGGCGGGCTGCTGGGGCGGTTGCAGGGCAAGCCTTTGCCTGGCTGGGCAGCGCAGGTCGGGGTCACCAGTTGGGCGCAGCTGGCGCTGAAATTTCTCCTGGCTCATCCGGCGGTGACGTGCGTGATCCCGGGCACCGGTAATCCAAAGTACATGCTGGAAAACGCCGGTGCGGGCTTCGGCCCGATGCTGACCGGCGCGCAGCGTGAGCAGTTGATTGATCTGGTGGGGTAGCGCAATAGTTCAGCAAACGAGTGATCGGTAGGAGCCAACTTGTTGGCGAGGCTTTATTTTTGTGTTCGCAGGTCTGGCGTCTCGCGAACAAGTTCGCTCCTACCGGTAGTTGGTGTGGCTAATGACCTCAGCGATTCACCAGTTTTGCAGGCAGGGCAATCACCAGAAAGCTGCTCAGGATCAGGCAACCGGCGAAGAACCACATGGCCCCGGCGCTGCTGCCGGTGATGTCGATGGCCATGCCCATCAGGGAGTTGCTGACCAGCCCGGCAATGTTCGCCAGCGAGCATGCCAAGGCGAAGCCGGTGGCGGCGGCGCGGCCTTTGAGGAAGGTCGCGGGCAGGCTGAAAAATACCGGTACCGCGCCGATGATCGCGGCAGAAGCGATCGCAAACAGCAGCACGGTTGCCACCAGATCATGGGTGAAGAAGGTACTGCTGGCCATCGCCACCGAACCAATCAGGAACGGCACAATGATGTGCCAGCGCCGTTCGCGATGACGGTCCGAACTGGCGCCGATCAACAGCATGCCCAGTAGCGCCGCGACGCTGGGTAAAGCGGTCAGCACGCCGATATGGAAAGTGTCGATCACGCCCGCATTGCGAATGAACGTCGGCATCCAGAATCCCATGGCATAGGCGCTGAGCAGGATCGAGAAGTCGATACCGCCCAGCATCCATACTTTCAGGTTGAAAAAGCCGTCGCGGAAGCTTTCCTTGCTGTGGCCGTCATCTGTCTCATCGAGACGGAGCTCGCTCTCCAGCAACGTCTTTTCTTCGCGGCTCATCCACTTTGCCTGCTGGTAGTTGTTCGGCAGGGCCCAGAAGGTCAGAACCCCCAATACGACGCTCGGAATTGCCTCAAGGATGAACAGCCATTGCCAGCCGCGCAGCCCGGCGGTCTGGTCGAAATGGCTCATGATCCAGCCGGACAATGGGCCGCCGATCACGCTCGATAACGGCAGGCCGATCATGAAAAGGGCAATCACACGCCCACGTCGATACGTCGGAAACCAGCTTGTCAGGTAAAACAGCACACCGGGTAAAAAACCGGCTTCCGCTGCGCCCAGCAGGAAGCGCACTGCGTAGAACTGCATCGGCGTGGTGACAAGCATGGTGCAGGCAGAGAGCAACCCCCAGGTAATCATGATCCTCGCGATCCAGATCCTCGCGCCAACCTTCTCCAGGATCAGGTTGCTGGGGACTTCGAGCAGGATGTAGCCGACGAAAAATAGCCCTGCACCCAGGCCAAACGCGGTTTCGCTGAACTGCAATTGATCAAGCATCTGCAGTTTGGCGAAGCCGACATTGATCCGGTCCAGATACGCGGCCAGATAGCAGAAGCACAGGAACGGAATCAGCTTCCAGGTGATCTTGCGATACAGCGCCTTGACCGGGTCGGCACTGTTGGTCGCCATTGTGTTCATGTTCGCAGAGGGCATGGTGGTCTCATGACAGAGCCTGTGTTTTTTGTTTCAACGCTTGAAGGCCGGGCGCACGAGCCTGCTCGGACAAGTGTTGTATCAGAGTATGCGATACAGCAGCCGCTCTGCGCGAACCCGACTGACCCTTCTCAGAAAAGTCCGTACGGCAGACGGATATTCAGAGAGGGTATCCAGCTCGTCGTATTTACCGACCCGTTGAGTGTTGCGCATCAATTGCTCGACTTCTGCTTCCCGGGGTGCGATCCACTGGCCTTTGGGGTCATCAATCAGCAGACCGTTTTCCAGGTCCAGATTGAATGCACGTGGGTTAAGGTTGTTGCCGGTCAGCAGAGTGTAGCGATCATCGACCCACATACCTTTGAGATGGAACGTGTTGTCGCCGTCCTTCCACAAATGCAGGTTGAGCTTGTGGCGGGCGATGGCATTCTGATGCTTCTGGGCAAAGCGTCGCAGGCTGATTTCGTAGAGATAGGGCAGGGCGGAAATGACTTTGAACGGTTCTTCCGCCGGGATGAAAAAGTCATTGGCGGTCTTGTCGCCGATGATGATATCGACCTTCACCCCACGCTTGAGCGCGCGGTTGATTTCTCGCTTGATCGACAGCGGTACGTTGAAATAAGGCGTACAGATGGTCAGGCGGTGTTTGGCTGTTGCGATCAACTCCACGATGGTGCGGTTGAGCGCATTGCGCGGACCGACGCCCAGTAGCGGAATCACCCGTAGCTCGCCATTTTCAGGCTCACCTTGATGCGTATCGTAAGACGCGCGCTTGAGGTGGTTGCGAAAGGTACGGATCTCACTACGCAGGCTGCGCGATGTCGGCGGCGACGGCAGGTCCAGGCGGTGGACTGCACGGGACGGTAAAATCTCGCGCTGCACCATTTCCTGAAAAGAGTCCGCCAGGTCTTTGCAGTGCAGGACGTGGTAGCGGTCCAGGCGGTATTTATCGAGCTTGTGCAGGTACACATTGTTGATGCTGGCGCCGCTGTAGATCACGCAGTCATCGATCACGCTGCCTTTCAAATGCAGTACGCCGAACAATTCACGGGTCTGCACCGGCACGCCATATACCGGCACTTCCTGGTCGTACTCCAGATGCTGCGCCTGATACCACGCCGCATTACCCAACTGACGTCCGGCACCGATCAGGCCGCGCTGGGCTCTGAACCAGTCCACCAGCACCACGACCTCCAGCTCCGGCCTTGCAGCCTTGGCGGCATACAGGGCGTCGAGGATTTCCTGACCGGCTTCATCTTGCTGCAGATACAGGGCGATCACGTAGATACGCCGGGTCGCGGAAGCGATCTTCTCCAGCAGGCAGCGACGGTAGTCGGCGGCTGAGGGCAGAATGGTGATTGCAGTGTCAGGCAGGGTAAACCCGCGCAGTGCGGCAAGGGTGGAGCGACGGAAGTTGGACCGCATAAGCCTCTCGAAAGGTTAAACCAACAGGTTGTGAGCTTACACGAGCGAGCAGGGTTGGTCGTGGTCCGCAACGTCAGCGCTCAGCCGCTTTAAACGGTAGGAGCCAACTTGTTGGCGAGGCAGCGGACCTGCGTCGTCAGAAATTGCGCCTCGCGAACAAGTTCGCTCCTACACAGTTTGTTTCGCTGGATTTACCCCGCGTTCACCGCAGCCACTCCGGCCTTGGCCACTTGCGCGTCCTGTGCGGCCTGCACACCAGAGACACCTACCGCGCCAATCACCTGACCCTCGACAACCACGGGCACGCCGCCTTCCAGGGAAGTGACGACCGGCGCGGACAAGAACGACGTACGACCGCCGTTGACCATTTCTTCGTAACTTTTTGATTCACGGCGGCCCAGGGCGGCGGTGCGGGCCTTTTCAATACCGATGTAGCCGCTGATAGGCGAGGCACCGTCAAGACGCTCAAAGGCCAGCAGATGACCACCGTCATCGACGATTGCGATGGAAACTGGCCAGTTGTTGCTGATGGCGTCCTGGCGAGCCGCAGCAAGGATTCGAGTCACTTCAGTTTGGGTCAGCACAGCTTTGGTTTTCATCGTTTACTCCAGATAGTTGTTGTAGGCGGGAGAGTTAATCGGTGCCCTGCAAAGCCTCTTCTAATAGTTCGATCCAGTGCCGCACCGGCGTGCGACCCGTACCGGACAAATGAGTCTGGCAACCAATGTTCGCTGTCGCGATCACATCCGGTTTGCCACTTTCCAGGGCGTTCATTTTGTTGTCACGCAGTTGGCGCGACAACACCGGTTGCGTGATTGAATAAGTCCCTGCCGATCCACAGCATAGATGGCTGTCGGGTACGGCAGTCAGATTGAAGCCCAGGCGCAACAATACACTTTCCACTGCGCCACCGAGTTTCTGAGCATGCTGCAACGTGCAAGGGCAATGGAAGGCCAGGCGCAGATCGCTGCGGATTCCAAGACGTTCAAGGGGCTCGTCGCGCAGCACCTCCACCAGATCTTTTGCCAGTTCACTGACCCGTTGTGCCTTCGCCGCATAGGCCGGATCGTTGCTGAGCAGATGTCCGTAATCCTTGACGAAGGCTCCACAACCGCTGGCCGTCTGGACGATAGCCAGCGCGCCGTTCTCGATGTCTGGCCACCAGGCGTCGATGTTATGTCGGGCGCGATCAAGGCCAGCGTCCTGAGCATTCAAATGGTAGTCCACTGCGCCACAGCAACCGGCCTGCGCAGCGGGCGTGACGCTGATCCCCAGACGGTCCAGTACTCTGGCGGTGGCCGCATTGGTATTGGGTGACAAACCGGGTTGTACGCAACCTTCGAGTAACAGAACCTTGCGCGCATGACGCACGCTTGGGCGGGCTTTGGCGGGCGTAATGGTCGTTGGCAGTTTTAGCTTCAAGCCTTCAGGCAGCATGGGGCGGAACGTGGTGCCCAATTGCGTCAGCGATTTGAACAGACTGGCGTTGGGCAGCACATTACGCAAGCCTTCACGCAGTACTCGCTGCCCCAGCGAACGCGGGACTGCCGCGTCGACAACCGCGCGGCCGATATCCAGCAGGTTGTGGTAATCAACGCCGGAAGGGCAGGTGGTTTCGCAGTTGCGGCATGACAGGCAGCGATCCAGATGCAACTGGGTTTTCTCGGTGACTTCATTGCCTTCAAGCACTTGCTTGATCAGGTAGATACGCCCGCGTGGGCCGTCCAGTTCGTCGCCCAATAGCTGATAAGTCGGGCAGGTCGCATTACAGAAACCGCAGTGCACACAGCTGCGCAGGATGCTTTCGGCCTCCTCGGCGCGGGGCAGTTGTCGGGCCTGGTTGCTCAGGGTGGTCTGCATGGTCAGATCTCCGCGTACATCCGCCCCGGATTGAAGATTCCGTGGGGGTCGAGTTGAGCCTTGAGCTGGCGGTGATAGCGCAACAGGGTTGCAGGCAGCGGATGGAAAGGGCTGTCCTGCAGGCCGTGGCTGTAACATTGGGCGTGACCGCCTGCTGCACTGACCGTGGCGCGAATCGTCGCGTTGTCGGCATCGGATTTCAGCCAGCGTTGCGCTCCCGCCCAGTCGATCAGTTGCTCGCCGGGTACATCCAGAACGTCGGTGTTATTCGGCAGTGACAGGCGCCATAGCGGTGATCCACTGGAGAAAAAATCCAGCTGGTGTTCGTTGAGCTCCTGCCAGTACGCGGGGTCGATGCGCTCGCCGCCAAGCCGCTCGTGGGCCGCTGCCACCGAGCCTTCGCCGCCTTCAAGGCGCAGGCGCAGCACGCCGTTTTCAAAACTCGCCGCGCTGATGGGCAACGGTTGCTGGCCCCATTCCGCAAGGCGTGCCAGGGCGCGACTGCTGTCCATTTCCAGCGCAATACTGCTGCACAAACGGGGTTTGGGCAGGACCTTCAGAGAGACCTCTGTCAGTACACCCAGGCAGCCGAAGCTACCCGCCATCAAGCGGGAAAGGTCGTAACCGGCGACGTTTTTCATGACTTCGCCGCCAAAGCGCAAATGCTTGCCCAGCCCGGTGATCACTCGGGTGCCCAACACGAAGTCCCGCACAGAACCGGCCCATGGGCGGCGTGGCCCTGACAGCCCGGTTGCGACCATGCCGCCCACGGTGGCTTCGCCAAAATGCGGAGGCTCGCAGGGCAGCATTTGCCCGGCAGCATCCAGCGCCGCACACAATTCCTGCAGAGGCGTTCCGGCGCGGGCGGTGATGACCAGTTCCGTCGGGTCATAGCTAACGATGCCGCTGTGCGTTCGGGTATCGAGTATTTCTCCTGCCACTTCGCGGCCGAGAAACGCTTTGCTGTTGCCCCCCTGAATACGCAGCGGTGTCGCCGTTTGCAGCGCCTGATTGACTTGCTCCAGCAGCGCGGCACTGGTGTCAGCGTCTGGGTTATGAAGAAGCGGATCAGCAATCATCAGAAGCGCTCCAGTTCAGGGAAGGGCAACTTGCCCATGTGCACATGCATCGCGCCGAATTCGGCACAGCGGTGCAGGGTCGGGATGTTCTTGCCGGGATTGAGCATGCCACCGGGGTCGAAGGCGGCTTTCACTGAGTGGAACAAGGTCAGCTCGTCACTGTTGAACTGGGCGCACATCTGGTTGATCTTCTCGCGCCCCACGCCATGCTCGCCGGTGATGCTGCCGCCGACTTTGACGCAGAGTTCGAGAATCTTGCCGCCCAGCGCTTCGGCACGATCCAGTTCACCCGGTTGATTGGCATCAAACAGGATCAACGGGTGCATGTTGCCGTCACCGGCATGGAACACGTTGGCAACCCGCAGGCCGTATTCCCCGGACAATGCGGCGATGCCTTGCAGAACGCCGGGTAACTCCCGACGCGGTATGGTGCCGTCCATGCAGTAATAGTCCGGAGACAAGCGACCGACAGCCGGGAAGGCGTTTTTACGACCGGCCCAGAAACGTACGCGTTCGGCTTCATCCCTGGCCTGGCGAAGCTCAGTGGCACCGGCCCTGGTCAACACCTCACGAACCCGTTCGCAGTCGTCGTGGACGTCGGCTTCAACCCCATCCAGTTCGCACAGCAGTATCGCTTCAGCGTCCACTGGATAACCGGCGTGAATGAAGTCTTCGGCGGCGCGAATCGCCAGGTTGTCCATCATCTCCAGACCGCCAGGGATGATCCCGGCAGCAATAATGTCTGCCACGGCCCGGCCGGCTTTTTCCACGGAATCGAATGCGGCCAGCAGTACTTTCGCGACCTGCGGCTTGGGCAACAGTTTGACGGTCACCTCAGTGATGATCCCGAGCATGCCTTCCGAACCGGTGAAAAGTGCGAGCAGGTCGAAGCCCGGTGAGTCCAGTGCCTCCGAACCCAGTGTCAGGTGTTCGCCTTCGACGGTGAGAATGTCCACCTTGAGCAGGTTGTGCACGGTCAGTCCGTACTTCAGGCAATGCACGCCGCCTGCGTTTTCCGCAACGTTGCCCCCGATTGAGCAGGCGATCTGCGAAGACGGATCCGGTGCGTAATACAGTTCATAAGGTGCTGCGGCCTGGGAAATCGCCAGGTTACGCACGCCAGGCTGGACGCGGGCAGTGCGTGCGGCGCGATCTATTTCGAGGATTTTGTTGAAGCGTGCCATTACTAACAGCAGGCCTTGTTCCAGCGGCAGCGCGCCACCGGACAAGCCAGTGCCGGCCCCTCGGGCGACCACAGGCACCTTCAGGCGGTGGCAGATCTTCAGCAGCGTCTGCACTTCTTCAAGGTGACGTGGCAGGGCCACCAGCATGGGCGTGGTGCGATAGGCCGATAACCCGTCGCACTCATAAGGGCGCAATTCCTCTGGACGATGGAGGATGTCCAGGTCCGGCAATTGGCGTTGCAGCTCAGCCAGTAGCAGTTGTTTGTCGACAACCGGCAGCACGCCATCGACGCGCTCGTCGTAGAGAATATTCATGATGCGTCGTGACCCTGTGTTGTTTTTATAGGGCAGTCCTGGAACATCAGGCAACTTGCATCATTAGGGGTTCCAGGCGGATCTGTCCATGATTTCAATTCGCCCTTTAGTCTCAGGCGCGATTGACAGCGGACCGGCAATCGCGCAATTTACGTATTGCGTAAATAAATTACGAAGAATAATAAGAAATGACTCAGCCCTTGGACCTCTTCACTTATTACCGCTCGACCTCCAGTTACCGGGTTCGCATTGCGCTTGCACTCAAAGGCCTGGATTACAACGCGATCCCGATCAATCTGATTCGCGATGGCGGCGAGCATCTCAAACCTGAATACCGGGCGATAAACCCGCAAGGCCGTGTGCCCGCTCTGCGCGTTGACGATGGTGTGGTGATCACTCAATCCGCGGCAATCATCGAGTACCTCGAAGAGCGTTATCCCGAACGTCCGCTGTTGTCTGCAAATATCGAACTGCGCGCCCGGCAGCGCGCGGTGGCATCACTGATCGCCTGCGATATCCATCCGCTGCACAACGTTTCGGTGCAGAATCGTTTGCGAGGGCTGGGTCATGGCGAAGATGAAGTCATTCAGTGGATCGGCCACTGGATTCGTGAGGGTTTCGCGGCGGTCGAGCAGATGATTGGTGCCGAGGGGTATTGCTTCGATGAAACAGTCCCAAGCATCGCCGATGTATATCTGCTGCCGCAAATTTACGCAGCCCGCCGCTTCAACGTCGACCTGACTGCGTGCCCACGCATTCTGCGGGTTGAAAAGCTCGCGCTGGACCATTGGGCATTTCAGGCGGCGCATCCCGATGCGCAACCGGACAAGCCGGAGTAGTCTGCCCTTATGAAAATTCTTGGCCTGCAACTGATCTTTGGTGATTTCCTCGCTCGCAGCGTGCGAGGCATCCCGTGTGCGCCGCCCGCTGGAAAGTGACGTTCAAACCGCGTTAATCCACTTTCCAGCAAGGAGCCAGACCATGGCTGATTTATATGAGAACCCGATGGGCCTGATGGGTTTTGAATTCATCGAGTTCGCTTCGCCAACGCCCAATACCCTTGAACCTGTCTTTGAAATCATGGGTTTCACCAAGGTGGCGGTGCACCGCTCCAAGGATGTCGTGCTGTATCGTCAGGGCGACATCAACATCATCCTCAACAACGAACCCAATAGCCCCGCCTCCTATTTCGCCGCCGAGCACGGCCCGTCAGTGTGTGGCATGGCGTTTCGTGTCAAGGATTCCCACAAAGCTTACCAACGTGCTCTGGACCTGGGCGCGCAGCCGGTGGAAATCGCCACCGGGCCGATGGAGCTAAGACTGCCAGCCATCAAGGGCATCGGCGGTGCGCCGCTGTACCTGATCGACCGTTTTGGCGAGGGCACATCAATCTACGACATCGATTTCAACTTCATCGAAGGTGTGGATCGTCATCCGGTAGGCGCGGGGCTGAAGTTCATCGATCACCTGACCCACAACGTGTATCGCGGACGCATGGCCTACTGGGCGAACTTCTACGAGAAGCTGTTCAACTTTCGCGAGATTCGCTACTTCGACATCAAGGGCGAGTACACCGGCCTGACCTCCAAAGCCATGACTGCGCCGGACGGCATGATCCGTATCCCGCTGAACGAGGAATCATCTAAAGGGGCAGGGCAGATTGAAGAGTTCCTGATGAAGTTCAACGGTGAGGGCATCCAGCACGTGGCGTTCTTCACCGACGACCTGATCAAGAGCTGGGATGCGCTTAAAGCTATAGGCATGCGCTTCATGACTGCGCCGCCAGAGACCTATTACGAAATGCTCGAAGGCCGTTTGCCGAACCACGGCGAACCGGAAGCCGAATTGAAAAGCCGCGGCATTCTGCTGGATGGCTCATCTGATGGCGGCGAGCGGCGCCTGTTGCTGCAGATATTCTCGGAAACCCTGATGGGCCCGGTGTTCTTCGAATTCATCCAGCGCAAGGGTGATGACGGGTTTGGCGAGGGCAACTTCAAGGCGCTGTTCGAGTCGATCGAGCGCGATCAGATCAAGCGTGGGGTTCTGGCGGTGGAATAAGCAGGCTCGGAAACTGACCTGGAATGCGTTTTAACTGTGGAAGCTCTGCTTGTCCGGGATTGGGTGTTAACCCAGTCTCAGACACACACCGCCTTCCCGGTTAAAGATAGAACCCTGCATCAACCCTCAAATATCGCGACATCTCCACCCATCCTCACGCTGATCACTTGCGCCGTGGCTCTTAGCCGTTGCGCTGCTTCGGCCTGGCGCTCGTCAGTGAATACCGACGCCGAGCCGACCATGGTGATCACCCCGGCCAGTTTGTTGCCAACGCTGAAGACTGGCGATGAAACCGCATTCACTCCGGCCATCAACAATCCTCGAATCTGATGCACGCCGCTGCTGCGAATGTCATTCAGGTGCTGCTCGATTTCGTGCAATTGCGCAGCGTTGAGTCGCGCAGATTCTTCACTGCGCAGTTCGCTGGTTTCGCTCGCACCGAGGAAGCTGTCGAACACCAGCCCTGTCGAGGAGCCGAGTAACGGCAGCACCGAACCGACCTGAGTCACCAGCGTCACCGCGCCACTTGAAGGCTCGACGTAAACCACAGTCGGCCCCTTGTTGCCCCAGACCGCCAGGAAGCAGGTTTCATTAAGCTCATCACGCAGGCTTGCCAGATGGGGGGCGGTGATTTTCAGTACGTCCAGATGGCCGACCGCCGCCAGGCCGACATACAGCGCTTCGCGGCCTAAAGCATAGTGGTTGGTGACCGAGTCTTGTTCCGCAAAGCCACTGGCAATCAGTGCCTGCAGATAGCGATGTACTTTGCTGGCGGGCATGTCCACATGCTCAGCCAGCTTTGACAGCGAGGTCGCAGGGGCCAGTTCTGCCAATGCCTTGAGGATGCCCATGCCCACTTCGGCAGCCTGCACCTTTTGCTGACGCCCGCCTGTGGGGCTTTCGATATCTGCGGTCATGTCGGTGGGGGCTACGCTGGTCTGAGAAGGCTGCTTTTATAGCTTGACCGGCTTTCAAACTCAAATTACGTTATGCGTAATCGTTTTCTATTAAGTGTAATTTTCTATTTTGATGCTCCTGTAAAAGAAATACGGGATGAAATGCACGTTCTGTAGGAGTGAGCTTGCTCGCGATATGGTCTATTAGTTGACGACTTTTTCGCCTGAACTGACGGTATCGCGAGCAAGCTCACTCCTACAGACTTTGCTTCGCGGCAGCGCTGTGTCAGCGATACAGGGCGATCTCTTATAAAAACAAGAAGAGGTTCCGATGGTTACTCATCCGTCTCCGGAGTCGCTGATCTATCAGCCTGGCTTCGGTAACCAGTTCAGCAGTGAAGCGCTGCCTGGCGCATTACCCGTGGGGCAGAACTCGCCGCAGAGACATCCCTTGGGTCTGTACGCCGAATTGCTTTCGGGCACTGCGTTTACCGTCCCGCGCGCAGACGCTCGCCGAACCTGGCTCTATCGCATAAAACCGTCGGCCAGCCATCCGCAATACCAGCGGCTGGATCGACAGATCATTGGTCAACAAATGGGGCCGATCACCCCCAATCGGCTGCGCTGGAATGCCTTTGATATTCCGGCTGATCCGACTGACTTCATCGATGGCCTGCACGTCATGGCCAGCACCCACACTGCAGATCAGAGCGAAGGCGTCACGCTTTATAACTACTGCGCCACGGCTTCGATGCAGCGGGCTTTTTTCAACGCCGACGGTGAATGGCTGATCGTTCCGCAACTGGGACGCTTGCGCATCGTCACCGAGTTGGGTCTTCTGGATATTGCTCCGCTAGAAATCGCCGTGCTGCCTCGGGGCATGCGCTTCAGTGTGCAGTTGCTGGACTCCAGTGCCCGGGGATACGTCTGTGAAAACCATGGCTGCGCATTGCGCTTGCCAGAGTTGGGGCCGATTGGCAGCAATGGCCTGGCCAACCCCCGGGATTTTCTCGCGCCCTGTGCATGGTTTGAGGAACGCGATGAGCCTGTCACGCTGGTGCAGAAGTTCCTTGGCGAGCTATGGGTCACGAAGCTTGATCACTCGCCGTTCGACGTGGTGGGCTGGCATGGCAACAACGTGCCGTACAAATACGACTTGCGTCGTTTCAACACCATCGGCACGGTCAGTTTCGATCACCCGGACCCCTCTATTTTTACCGTACTGACATCGCCAGGTGCCGTAAACGGTCAGGCCAATATCGATTTCGTGATCTTCCCGCCGCGCTGGATGGTCGCCGAAAACACCTTCAGGCCGCCCTGGTTTCACCGCAACCTGATGAACGAATTCATGGGCCTTATCGACGGGGCCTACGACGCCAAGGCCGAAGGGTTCATGCCTGGCGGGGCTTCGCTGCACAACTGCATGAGTGCCCATGGGCCGGACAATGCGACAGCGGAAAAAGCCATTGCCGCACAACTGCAACCGCACAAGATCGATAACACCATGGCCTTTATGTTCGAGACCGGCAAGGTGCTGCGTCCCAGCCTGCACGCGCTGCAATCGCCGCAACTACAAACCGGTTACGACGCCTGCTGGGCGGGCATGGCCAGGACGTTCAATAAGGAAGTACCGAAATGAATACGCCCGCACACAGCCGCAGCTGGGTGGTATCCGCCAACGGCCATGCTGACTTCCCGTTGCAGAATCTGCCGTTGGGCATCTTCAGTCGTGGCGACTCCGCCAAACGAGGCGGTGTTGCCATTGGCGACTCTATTTTCGACCTGCAGGCAGCGTTGCAAGCGGGGTTCTTTAACGGCGCGGCCCGGGACGCTGCGCAAGCTGCCAGTCGCGATCAGTTGAATGATTTTTTTGCCCTGGGGGCGCTCGGACGCCAAGCGTTGCGCAGTGAACTGCTGCTCTTGCTGGACGAACACAGCCCGCAACGAACGCGCCTTCAGGGGTCCAGCGAGTTGCTGTTGCACCCGATGAGCGAATGTCAGTTGCACCTGCCTGCACGTGTGGGCGATTACACCGATTTCTACGTCGGCATTCATCACGCAATGAACGTCGGCAAGCTGTTCCGGCCGGACAATCCGCTGTTGCCGAACTACAAGTACGTGCCCATTGCCTATCACGGACGCGCTTCGACGCTCGGTGTGTCCGGCGCTTCGATCAAGCGGCCCAACGGCCAAACCCTGCCGCCAGACGCGGAGACGCCGCAGTTTGGTCCAAGCAAACGCCTGGATTATGAGTTGGAAATGGGCGTCTGGGTCGGTGAGGGCAACAGCGATGGCGAACCCATCGGGATCAGTGACGCGGCGCAGCATATTGCCGGTCTGTGTCTGCTCAATGACTGGTCTGCGAGGGATCTGCAGGCCTGGGAATACCAGCCGTTGGGGCCGTTCCTGTCAAAGAGCTTCGCGACGACGATTTCCCCTTGGGTGGTGACCGCTGAAGCACTGGCGCCGTTTCGCAGTGCCCAGCCTGCACGCCCCGAAGGTGATCCGCAGCCGCTGCCGTACCTGTTTGATGAAGCGGACCAGCAGGCAGGCGCGCTGGATATCGAACTGGAAGTTTTGCTGCTGACCCGACACATGAAGGCACAGGTAGTACCCGCGCAGCTTCTGGCCCGCAGCAACACCCTGAACATGTACTGGACCGTGGCGCAAATGCTGACTCACCACACTGTGAATGGCTGCAAGTTGCAACCCGGCGATCTGCTCGGTACCGGCACCCTGTCCGGACCGCAGCCGGGGCAATTCGGTAGCTTGCTGGAAATGACCGAGGGCGGTAAGCACACCGTCGAGTTACCGGGCGGTGAGGTGCGGCGTTTTCTGGAAGATGGCGATGAAGTCATCTTGCGCGCCCGGTGTAAGCGGGAAGGGCAGGTGTCGATCGGGTTTGGTGAGTGTCGGGGGATTGTCATCGGTTAGGTTCTGCCAGCGATGGCGAGCGCTGTCGCGCAGCAAATGGTTGACCTGTAGGAGCCAACTTGTTGGCGAGACGTCGGACCTGCCTAGTCAGAAAATCCGCCTCACCAACAAGTTGGCTCCTACAAGGTCTGCGTTTCAAATCCATCGTCCGGGCAGACCGCGATCGCAGCCTTCGGCAGCTCCTACAGGTCTAACGTTTGCCGCGAGACAGCGTGATGCAAGGGATACAGAAGCAGCTCCTTGGGGCTGCGGTCAGGTGGATGATTGCGCAAACCCCGCCACCAACGAGCCACTCCTGGGCAAGAACTTCCCTTGCCGTTCACCCTGCGCCTTCCCGTCTGCGTAGCTCAACTGGCCATTGACCCAGACCCCGTCGATACCTTCGGCGGCGCGTTTCGGGTCCTTGAAATCTGCCACGTCGCGCACGGTGTCCGGGTTGAACAACACCAGATCGGCCCAGTAGCCTTCGCGGATCAGCCCGCGCTCATGCAAGCCAAAGCGCGCTGCTGAAAGGCCCGTCATTTTGTGCACCGCGGTATGCAGCGGGAACAGGCCCAGGTCCCGACTGAAGTGGCCAAGCACGCGAGGGAACGCACCCCATAGCCGTGGGTGTGGAAACGGGTCCTCGGGCAATCCATCCGAGCCGATCATCGACAGCGGATGGCTCATGATTCGCTCCACGTCTTTCTCGTTCATGCCGTAGTACACAGCGCCCGCGGGTTGCAGCTTGCGGGCGGTGTCCAGCAGCGACAGTTGCCAGTCGGCGGCGATGTCTTTCAGGTCGCGGCCACTCTGATCCGGGTGCGGCGTTGACCAGGTAATGGTGATGCGAAAGGCATCGGTGACTTGTTTGAGGTCCAGTGTCGACGAACTGGCCGCATAGGGATAACAATCGCAACCCACTGGATGATCCTGAGCCGCCTTTTCCAGCGAAGCGAGTAATTGTGGACTGCGCCCCCAGTTACCGGCACCGGCGCATTTCATGTGGGAAATCACCACCGGCGATTTAGCGTGACGACCAATCTCGAATGCCTCATCCATGGCTTCCAGCACGGGCTCGAACTCGCTACGCAGGTGGGTGGTGTATGCCGCGCCAAAGGCCGTCAGTTCTTCGGCCAGTTGTTTGACCTCAGTCGTTTCTGCTGAGAACGCGGAGGCGTACGCCAGACCGGTAGACAAGCCCAATGCACCGGCCTCAAGGCTGTCGCGCAACTGGGCGCGCATGGCACTTATTTCGTTCGGGCTGGCGCTGCGCTGCAGATCATCCATATGGTTGCTGCGCAGCGCTGTATGGCCGATCAGCGCTGCGACATTGACCGCCGGATGTGCTGCGTCCACGGCATTGCGATAGTCGCTGAAGCGCGGGTAAACGAATGCGGCGGCAGTGCCCAGCAAGTTCATTGGATCCGGTGGGTCTCCAGCCAGGGAGACAGGCGAAGCACTGATCCCGCAGTTGCCGACAATCACGGTGGTGACGCCCTGGCTGATCTTGGGAAGCATGGCCGGATGGCGAATCACCACGGTGTCGTCGTGGGTGTGTACGTCAATGAATCCTGGGGCCAGCACACGGCCTGCGGCATTGATCTCGTGTTTTGCCGAGACACCATCGAGACTGCCGATGCGCTGGATGCGGCCTTCTCGTATCGCCACATCAGTACGCACGCCAGGGGTATTGCTGCCGTCGATCACCAGCGCGTCGCGAATGATCAGGTCATAAAGCATGGTTCAGTCTCCAAGCGGCAAGCCGTCTTCACCGCCGCGGTAGTCATCGAGGGCGAGCTTGATGCGTCGCAGCCGTTCCTGATTGTCTTCCGGGGCGAGCAGGGCGAGTTCGGTCGCCAGCACATCAATGGTCAGCAACATGCCGTAGCGTGCTGCTGTGGGTTTGTAGATGAAATTGGTTTCGGCAATCTGTAGCGGCAACACCACGTCGGCGAGTTGGCCCAGCGGCGAGTCGGGCAGGGTAATCGCGAGGATTTTTGTGCCGTAGCTGCGAGCCAGTCGGGCCGCTTCCAGCAGTTCCGGGGTTCGACCACTGAGGGAGCAGGTAATCACGCTGTGTTCCGGGCCGAGCGTTGCTGCGATCAGGCGCATCATCACCGGGTCACGGCAGGCGGCAATGGGATAACCCAGGCGCACCAGACGTGTCTGCAATTCTTCACTGCACAGGCTGGAACAGCCGCCCATGCCGAATGCATGGATCATCCGCGCCGTGCTGAGCAGTTCGATGGCGGCGGCGAAACGCGACTCGTCAAACCCTGCAAGATGCTGACGCAGGGTTGCTTCGATATCGCCGACGATCTGCGTAAAAAATGCCGATTGCTCAGGGGCTTGCTCAGGATTGAGGAAGCGATTGCCGACTGTACTGGCTTGCGCCAATTGCAGGCGCAAGTCGCGCAGGTCCCGGCAACCAATGTTGCGGGCAAAGCGCGAGAGTGTTGCGCTGCTGACTTCCGCCCGGCTGGCCAGCTCATCAAGGCTGGCACTGGCGGCAAATGCAACGTCGCTGAGGATCAGTCTGGCAATCCGGCTTTCGCCAGCGCTGAGTGAATCCTGGCGCGCGCGGATCTGGTAAAGAATGTCCACTCAGAGCACCTGCGCCAGACCCAGGGTCAGGGCGAATGCCACGATGGAAATCAACGTCTCCAGCACCGTCCAGGTTTTGAAGGTTTGCGCCACAGTCATGTTGAAGTACTCCTTGATAAGCCAGAAACCACCGTCGTTCACGTGGGAAAAGATCACTGACCCCGCGCCTGTCGCCAGCACCAGCAATTCCGGATGGGGATAGCCAAGGCCCAACGCAACCGGCGCAACAATCCCGGAGGCGGTGGTCATGGCGACCGTTGCGGAGCCAGTCGCGACGCGCATGAGTGCGGCGAACAGCCAGCCCATGAGCAGCGGTGACAGGTGAAACTCTTGAGCCAGACCGACGATTTCGTTGGTCACGCCACTGTCGATCAGGATCCGGTTCAAACCGCCGCCAGCACCGACCAGCAGCGTGATGCTCGCCGTGGGTGCCAGGCATTCGTTGGTGAATTTCAGAATCGAATCGCGATTGAAGCCCTGCGCGATACCCAGCGTCCAGAAGCTTAGCAAGGTGGCCAGCAGCAGGGCGATGACCGAGTTGCCGATGAACAGCAGGAAGCTGTTGAAGCCACTGCCTGGCGTACTGATCAGGTTAGCCCAGCCACCCAGCAGCATGAGGAAGACTGGTAGCAGAATAGTGGTCATGGTCAAGCCGAAACTTGGCAGCTTTTCACGTGGCTCACGATCCAGGAACTGCTTGCCCAGAGGGTTCTCGGCGGGTAACTGGATGCGCGGCACGATGAATTTTGCATACAGCGGACCCGCGATAATCGCGGTCGGAATGCCGATCAGAATCGCATAGAACAAGGTTTGTCCGACCGACGCCTGGTAGGCCTGAACCGCCAGCATTGCCGCAGGGTGGGGCGGGACCAGCGCATGGACCACCGACAGGCCCGCTACCATCGGCAGCCCGACCATCAGGATCGAAACGCCGACCCGGCGTGCGACGGTGAAAGCGATCGGCACCAGCAGTACGAAGCCGACCTCAAAGAACAACGGCAGCCCTACCAGAAAGGCAATGCAGACCATCGCCCAATGGGCATTACGCTCGCCGAAACGATCAATCAGGGTTCGCGCGACCTGCTCGGCGCCCCCGGATTCGGCCATCATTTTGCCAAGCATGGTACCCAGCGCTACCACCAGCGCAATGTGTCCCAGCGTCTTGCCGACACCGGCCTCATAAGAGGCGACCACGCCACTGGCGGGCATCCCGGCGACCAGCGCCAGACCGACAGAAATCAGGGTGATGACAATGAACGGGTTCAGGCGATAGCGGGCTATCAGAACGATCAATGCAATGATCGCGACGGCGGCGTAAACCAACAGCGAAAGACCAGCGGACGGCGGCATAGAGCGGTTCCTTGCAGAGAATGGAAGTCGAATGGCTCAGCACGGACTGAATCGTCAGTGAGGAGGCGTTTCGGAAAAAACCGGCAGAGGTATCGCTAAAGGTTTGTACGCTGGAGCAAGGGAAGGGCAACGGCGATCACAGGTCATCATTATTTTTATCTCTGTTTTCGTGATGAAAATAAATTACACGAATGCAAAAACAAAAATCAATATATGAAAATAGTTTTCTAGCTGGGCTGTTTTGATGATGAGTATGTGGGAGCAGAGCTTGCTCGCGATAAGGCTGCAAACGATTAGCCTGAAACCTGCGGCGTCCTTGGCAAGCTCTGCGCCTGTCAAACCAAATGCAATTAGCTGATTTGGAATGCTTGTTGTAGGAGTGAGCTTGCTCGCGATAGCGCCAGGTCAGACGGTAATTCCTCAACAGGTCTACCGTTATCGCGAGCAAGCTCACTCCTACAGGTCCGTGTTTATTGCGCGACGGGGGCGCTCCTGCAGGATTGCGCCACCTAAAATTCATGAGGCAGACAAATGCTTTGTCTACCCACTAAACCGCTCTCGGTAAGCCATCGGCGTCACTCCCAATCCGCGTAAAAAACTCCGCCGCATCGTCTCTTCACTGCCGAACCCACACCTGGCTGCGACACGTTTGACGGGCTGCGAACTGTCCGCCAACAAACGTCGGGCCGCTTCGACGCGCAGTTGCTCAATGGCTTTGGCCGGGGTGATGCCGGTTTGCGCGCGGTAATGGCGGACAAAGCTGCGCTCACTCATGCCCATCCGCGCGGCCAGCGATGTGACGCTGAGGTCGCTGGTCAGGTTTTCGATAATCCAGCCATGCAGATCGGCAAAGCGTGCGTCGTCAGTGGTGCTTGCATGCTGCATCGACAGGGTTGCGCTGAATTGCGACTGGCCACCCGGTCGCTTGAGGAACACCACCAGATGCCGAGCGACCGCCAGCGCCAAGGCGTGGCCCAGATCCTCTTCGACCAATGCCAACGCCAGATCAATGCCTGCCGTGACGCCGGCCGAGGTCCAGAATCCATTGTCGTTGATGAAGATCGGGTCAGGGTCGACTTGCAACGCCGGATAGCGGCGGGCCAGAGCCTCGCAGCTGTCCCAGTGAGTCACCACACGACGACCGTCGAGCAAGCCGGTTGCGGCGAGCAGAAATGCGCCGCTGCACACCGAGGCGACCCGTCTGCTGGCACTGGCTCGTTCGTGCAGCCACTGCATCAATTCAGCATCGTTGGCAGCCAGTTGTACGCCACGTCCCCCGGCCACGATTAATGTATCGCTGTGCTCACTGGCAGGTGGCAGTGGCCAGGTCAATAAACCCAGCCCCGCCGAGGACTCTACCGCCTGCTCCTGTGTGGCGATGACTTTAAGGTGATAAGGCGTCGGCAAGCCTTGCTGCTGGGTCTGAAGATTGGCTGAGGCAAAAACCTGCAGGGGGCCGCAGACGTCCAGAATCTGAACATCGGGAAACGCCAGGATATGTACGGCTCTGGGTTGATCAGTCATGAACGTTATCCACGAATGTTTGGCGTGAAAGGTGGGGTGTATGGCGTATCCGCCAAAGCCTAAATGGCTACAGTGCTTGCGTCTACCCAAACTTCAGGCGAATTTCAGATGACGTTACATATCGGCTTATTCGTATTTCCCAAGGTGCAACAGCTGGATCTGACCGGCCCTTACGACGTGTTCGCCACGCTGCCTGGCGTCAGCGTGCATCTGATCTGGAAGGACCGCGATACGTTGTTCTCCAGCACCGGTTTGCAACTTACGCCCACTCAGACTTTCGCGGAGTGCCCGCCACTGGACGTACTGTGTATTCCGGGCGGGCAGGGTATTGATGCGTTGCTGGAGGATGAAGAAACCTTGGCGTTCATCCGCAAACAAGCGAAGACCGCCAAATACCTGACCTCGGTGTGCACGGGGGCTCTGGTACTAGGCGCCGCCGGTCTACTGGAAGGCAAGCGCGCAACAACTCACTGGGCGTCGCATGACTTGCTGATGAGTTTTGGTGCTATCCCGGTGCATGAGCGAGTGGTGCGCGACGGCAATCTAATGACCGGTGGCGGGGTAACCGCGGGGATTGATTTTGCCCTGACGCTGGTCAGCGAATTGTTCGGAGAGGTACAGGCTCAGACCGTGCAGTTGCAATTGGAGTACGCGCCAGCACCGCCTTTTGATGCCGGGCATCCGCTGACCGCCCCGTCTGAAGTATTGGCCCTGGCGACCGAGCGAGCCCGGAACTCCATGGCGCAACGTCGTGCAATCGTGGCGCGTATTACAACGAAGCCTTGAACGCCTTATTCGGTGATTTCGTACCAGCCGAGGAACATGTCCAGCGTCGATTCGATGACATTGGCTTGCTCTTCGGCGCTGAGCACGGGTTTGTTGAAGGTGACTTGCGGCCAGAAAACAAACCCCTTGAGCAGCCCGTGCATCTGAGTGGCGGCGAACGTCGGGTTTGCAGGCTTGAGGCGGCCATCGGTCTGGGCGTCGCGGATCCACACGGCGAAGGTTTCTTCACGTTCATCCAGCCGCGCGAGCCAGATCTGGGCGCGCTCGGGTGAGTGAATGGTGGCGCCCAGCGCAACTCGGGCGAGGTCGAGGCAATTAGGATCAGAGAGGGTCTGCATCTTCGCCTGCAACATGCCGCGCAATTGATCTCGCAAGGGCACGCCGCGCCGGTAGATCGAATCCGGGATTTCACCGATACGGCACCACAGCCGCTGGAGGATTTCAGCGAACAACTCTTCCTTGCTGGGGAAATGGTTATAGACCGTACGCTTTGACACCTCGGCTCGTGCCGCGATGCGATCCATGCTGGTCACTTCGAACCCGGTATCGCGAAACTCGGCAATGGCTGCCAGCACGATAGCTTCGCGTTTTCGGTCAGTGAGTCGCAGGGGAGCAGTCATAGGTCTCGCTTCAAACAAGTGTTTTGATAAAAAGTACACCCGGCAGTTTACTTGTCATCGCTGATGATGCAAGCTTAAAACTACACTGTGTAGTGTAAAACTAGGTTACACATTATCTTCCTTTTCCGCTATTGCAAAGCGGAGGCGATGATGAGCAGCGCGGCAAACTCCCGGAGTCAGCAGACCATGTCAAAGATCACAGAGAATTCGTCAGCTCAGCCTTTACCGACCCTGAAGAAGCACGAGGGGCGGTATCGCAACCCCGTGCCCATGAGTCGCATGGGCTTTTTCAAAACGCTGGGGATTTTCTGGAACATGACCTTCAAGAAACCATCGGTCACACGTCCTTCGGGGGAAATTCCAGTGCAACCATTATCGCGTCAGCAGCTCCTGGCTGCTCCGGACTACACGGTCTACCGCCTTGGGCATTCCACCGTGCTGCTGAAAATGCGTGGGGTGTTCTGGCTGACAGATCCTGTCTTTGCCGAGCGTGCCTCACCCGTGCAATGGGCGGGGCCACAGCGTTTCCATCAGCCACCCATCAGCCTTGAAGAACTGCCGCCCATCAAGGCAGTGATCCTGTCGCACAACCACTACGATCATCTTGACCATATGGCTATCAAAGCACTGGAGGCCAAGACCGAGCACTTCCTGACGCCTCTGGGGGTTGGCGATACCTTGATGGAGTGGGGCGTGCCTGCGCACAAGATCACTCAACTGGACTGGTGGCAATCTACTGAAGTGCATGGCATGCAGTTTGTCGCGACGCCTTCCCAGCACTTTTCCGGGCGCACGCTGCTGGATGGCAACCGCAGCCTGTGGGCATCGTGGGTGATGCACGATGAACATCAACGAATTTTCTTCAGCGGCGATACCGGTTATTTCGAAGGCTTCAAAACCATTGGCGAGCAGTACGGCCCGTTCGACCTGACCTTGATGGAAACCGGCGCCTACAACGTCGACTGGCCAGATGTGCACATGCAGCCCGAAGAAACCCTGCAGGCGCATATCGACCTGCGCGGGCGTTGGTTGCTACCCATTCATAACGGCACTTTTGACCTGGCGATGCACGCATGGCATGAACCGTTTGATCGCATCATTGCCCTGGCATGGGAAAAGAATGTCTCAATCACCACGCCACAAATGGGCCAGCCGTTTTACGTGCAATACCCGTGTCGCGGCAACGCGTGGTGGCTGGGTATGGAAGGTGTGCGGGAAGTGCCGCTGGAAGATAATCGCGGTTTTCAATACGTGCGGCGCGATGCTTGAGGCCTGGATGTACAGGCGAACTCGCTGTCACAGAAATGCGCGGAACCCTGAGGGAGCGGTGCTTGCCCGCGATGAGGTTTGAAATTATCGCGGGCAAGCACCGCTCCTACATCAGATCACTAGCATCACCCTCAGCCTTGCTTCGGATCCGCTGGCGTTCCCGGTCTTGGCTGTTCGCCTTTTTCATTCATCTGCTTGTTCTTCTCGCCCACCTTGCCGGCGTTTTCCGGCTTGTGATCAAGGTCTTCGCGGGTCGATTCCTGGTCTTTCGATTGTTCAGTCATCACGGCGTCTCTCTTGTTTGTTGTCAGTAGAGAATTGGGCAACAGTAGGCAGGTAAAGATCCGAAATGTTTTGCCGTCGGACTGGTTGATCAAAGAGTGCCTTCGTTGATATCCGAAATATCCCACAACATCTCTCGTATATTCCCGACTGACTATTAGCTCAGTGAACGGCAAAGTCCTGCGCTTTCTTTGGCCAGGGATTTGCCATGTACGGTCAATCAGTGACGTCCGCTATTTCGCTGCCGGATGACTTCACTTGGGATAAGCCTGTCGGCCTCCTACTGGATGCCATTCAGGTTAAAAACCTCCTTCGCAGTCTGTATGAGTGGTCCCAGGTCCCGGAAGCTCATGTGCTTTACAACGGCACTCGATGGGCGAGCATCAGTCAGCTTTCCCCTTGTCTCGTTCGCATACGCGATGATCAGAATCCGATACTTCAGCAATTTCTGGCCAACACTGCTGATAACTGGGGATACCTGCTTGTCAGTGACGGCTCATGGGACGAACTACTGGCCCACGTGCGCTGGTTGACCAGCATTCGTCCTGCGCAGCATGACGATATGTATTTGCGTATTTCTTCTCCTGATGTGGCGCATGCAATTTTTGCCCCGGAACACCACCCAGACGCGGAGCTTTTCGGACCCTGTCACACGGTATTGGTCACTCAGTACCCCGTACCTGGTTGGCGGCAATACCGGCGCCTCGGAGATATACCGTCAACACGGCCTGTAGAGTCTTTCACGCCCAACGACGCGCAATGGGCTGCGCTCCAGACAACTGTCTATCGCATGTCTGTCAATCAGCTCCATTCGCATATGAGCCGTTTCTTTCCGCAGTACCTGGCTGACTTATCTCCAGAGCAACGTCTTGAACGTATCCACCAGATGGTTGCATCAGCCATTGAACACGGTTTTCGAAGCCGTCGTGAAATATGGCTGTACGCCAACGTGTTCGGTTTTTTGGGCGATGAAGGGCTTCAATCCCATCCGGATATCGTGGAGCTCCTAACCAGAAAATCTGACCTGACACCCCATCAGCGTGTCGATCGAGCAGCCACTTTGGCGGCGCAGCGGAGTACCCAATGACTGACCTTCAGACCCCTCGTGGTCACTTGGCAAACCTGACGGCCAACGCGCAACACGTCGATGAACTTGACGCGGGCGGTATGTGCCCATTGATGAAACGCACCCTCCAGTTTTTGCCTCTTCGGTATGGCCTTGTAGAAAACCTTCAACCACCGAAAAGCCTCTTTGTACCGCACCATTTGCAAAGCCGGCAAACCGGTATCCGGCTGCTACGCGACGGCTATTTGTACATCGTCGATGACGCCAGCGGTTACCTGCATGAATACCGCATAGAACAAGGCTCGTTGAGCAAACTTCTATGGAAAGGAGCAGAGGTCAGCGCTGATATCCGGACTCATTCGATCGGGGAACCCGAGTTGGTATTCCCTCGGCAGAGCACATTGTATGTAGCGTATTCAGAGTTTCAGTGGACGGCATACAAGTGTTCTCAGGTCATCGCTCAATTGCCTGAGCGTGAACACTTCATGCAACGCGTCAGCCTTGAGCACGTGCAATGCGCAGATGTGGGAAAACATCTGCTGGATGAAAAGCAGGCCCGCCAATGGCTCGCCGAAACCGTTGAAACCCTGCCAATTCAAGACTTGCCTGATGGTACAAACCCGGAGGAGAGCATCCCTTACAGTTGGGAGCATGAGGCATTGTTTCGCAGTACCTGGATTGAAGAACTGACAAGCCAGGTCAACGCGGCACACAAACATGATTTTCTGTTTCTAGTGGTTCGCGATGATATCGGCATCATGCTCGATCTGGCGGCGGCGCAACTCAAACTGGCTGACTGGATCGGCCGGTGGAGCGAGGATGAAAACACTCAGCATCAATACCTGACGGGCGCTTACATCCAGGCCATGTATGAGGTGAATCAGAAGCGTCTTGAAAAGCTGGGCAGTGTGGACCCGCGCTACGAAGCACTCATCGACGATACCAATGACGCCGAGCGGGAAAAGCTCTACGAATACCTGCGTGTGAAGCGCGACTATCGCGGTCCGGCAATCTTCGGTGACGAGCAAAGCTGGCGCTATCAGGCGCAAAACAACCCGCTGGCCAAGGCCACAGTGGAACTCCTCGACACTCTCGGACAATCGCGTTGGGAAACTCATCGTCCGGCAATCAACGACCTTGAAGTGGATACCTGGCATGCGCTGGGTGGCAAGGAAATCGGCGAGCGGGGCATTGATCAACTGGTGCATCGTGAGGCGATGCAACGCTTCATGCTCAAGCAACAGGCATTACTGAGTCATTGGCACGGCCAGCTCAAGCGTGTCCGTGCCGACCGCCTGAAAATGATTATCGAAGGTCATTTTCACCGTGCTGCCTGGTATTACGATTTCAACCAGAGCGAGCAGATTCAGCATCGGTTGGAGCGAGAGTTCAACTGCGTGGCGGCGATCTGTGACGATGAGGCGTCCGTTCGGCAACTGCACGACTATCTGGAGAAAAACCCGCTGGTCCAGATTCCGGGTCTCGACACCTTGAATCTGGCAGACCAAACCGACGTGCAGAAAAAGCTCGCCGAGCTGAGTAACTTCAGCATCAAGCTCAGCGACGCCCCAGCGGTGGTTCGCGACATGGATTTACTGGCCAATCAGTTCAACAGCCTGATGCGTCAGAGGTTGCCTGACTTCGACAATCTGAATACTCAATTTACGGGTTTGAGAAGCTTGTTGGGGAATGCTTATGATCCGGCGCGACAGATGGAAATGGCCCATCAATTTGATCTTATTCGAAGAGATTTCCACAGCAATGGGTCAATCGATCCAAACAGTTTTATTCGTAAAATCGGTTCCGTAGCCCGGCTGCGCTTGCTCAGTGCCTATGCGTCCAGTGGACTGCAGCTACGCATCGCTTCCACCTCCGAGTACGATCAATTTGATCGTGATCGCCGCTCAGCGCTGACCCTTCGAAACGAGATGAAGGAACTATATAAAGAACGTCGCGAATTGCTCAAGTACAAAACTAATGACGCAGATCCGTTGGGCTATCGCATGCGGATTAACGAGCATATTGGTGCTCTCCAGTATCAACTGGCCCCTATTGAGGAGCGCCTGAGTCTGGCATTGACCCCCGGTGGTGGTGCAGGGAAGTTCGGGCTGGTGCTCGGAAATATGGACCCCCAACTTTTGGAAGAGATGCAGCGTACTGTAAGCGACTATCGAAGGACTGGGACCTTTAAGGAGTCGATACGTGGGTTGTTGACGTCGAAGGGGGATCAGATTGCAGCGGTGCTGTTTTTGATTCAAACAATTAAATTTATTGAGGTTTATTCAAAGATCTCATCGAAAGAAGACCTCGGGTGGAGAGACCTAATTGATTTAACAGAAGCAGGAATTACCATGTCATCTGCTGGTTTTGCAGCTATTCAAGGTATATCGATTAACGTGCTGCAAGCCCATATCAACCAGAGGTACAGTGCAAGCGGCAAGCTCGATACTTTGGGTCGCTTGGGTAAGTGGTCTGCATTCACCGGTTTGGGCGCTTTTGGTTTCGGGCTAACTGCCGCATCTTTTGATTTCGGTAAACATACTAAACAGTGGGCCAACGCATTGGCAGAAGGTGACGGCAAAAAACTCGCCGCGACCTCACTGCAAATGAGTGGCGACATAGTATTGGTTGGAACAAACTTTCGAGCGTTGAATCAGACCTATGACATCACCCGTACCATCTTCCAAAAGCCTGCACAATTACGTGCGTTGGCCTGGGCACAACACAGTTCCTCGCTGGTCGGCATTGCCGCCAGAGCAAATTTGATCGGTATCGCTGTCACCGCCCTTCAGCTTTCCGGGGAGGCGTTGTACAACTACTTCAATCTCGACTCACTGAAAAAATGGGTTCGCGGCAGCATCTGGGGGCGAGAGAATCTTGGCCTTAGTCTCGATGAAAGCTGGGGGAAACTGGCCGGGATCGTTCAGCAGCCATTATGCGAATTGGTGCGTACCCGGCACAGTGTCGAGTTGCGGCTGACCTTTCCGGGCATCCGCAGTGCGGACCTGGAGCGTCGCAACGTGTGGATCGAAGCTCATCAGCGCCAGAGGGATCCGGGCCTTTCACGGGGGCTGCAAAATCCTGTTTATTGGTCGAAATGTACCGAGGTATTGGTAAGCCAGTTGAGGCGTGTTGATCGTCCTGATGCGGCGCTTGTTTTGTGTCTGGATCTGCGCCCCTTGATGACGGACCACTTCGGGCTGGCCCTGGCGGTCAGCTATGAGCTTGAAGAGCACCGCACTATCAGTCACCGCTCTACCTTTTACGTGGTGGATTTGCATCGCAGGTTGATCGAGGATCGTTGGCAGGAGCGAATTGGCACTTTTGCCTACAAAGCAGAAACAGAAGAGTTGAGGCAACTTAAGCCCTCAGAGCCCTGGCTGCTTAGGAATATTGATCTGGTAAAGCCTGATGCTAGGTAAACTGTTTACACGCAAAGCCGACGGCCCGCCGCTATCGGCTCCTGATTTAAATACCTTGCGACCCAAAGTCGGTGAAGTTCGCAAGACGTCTTTTGAGGAAACGCTATATCTTGCTCCTTTGCCTGTCTATACCGGTCAGTTGTCAGTGAGTATTCATGATTTCTCGGAGGTGAATGACGTATATCTGCAAGTTGGTGGAAGTAATAGAGGCATGGTGTGGCAAGGTAAGTTGCTAGCATGGGTTATCTGGTTGGTTATCACGGTTGTGGTTTTCTTGCCTGTTATTCTTGCCTCTGGTACTTATTTCTTTACTCCCGAGGGTTCGAAAAATACTTTTGCTAACGATTTATGGTTATTTTTCCAAGTTTTTGGGGGCTTTGGTTTAGTTTGGGGGATATGTGTTATCGGAACTTGCGTACACACCACAATTTCTCAAACCCGCGAACAAGCCCGACAATACCCCCTGCGCTTCAATCGTCAGCGTCGAGAAGTCTGCTATGTCAGCAGCGATACCCACGAAGTCCTGATAGTGCCTTGGGAAAAGGTAACCGCCTGGGTGTCGCAAGGAGAGGTGGTTAGCCAATACGGGGCCACGGTTTTCTTTACCTTTGGTCTTGCGCTGGAAAATGAAGAGACGGAAATGGTACAGCCTTTGTTGCTTGGCAAACCCAGCCAGGCCCACGCCATAGGGACCTGGGAAGCTATTCGGCAATATATGGAGCATGGGGTGCCTGAGGATAAATACGACGTATGGCAACGTCTTTCCCATGGTCGCGCCTATACGGAATATGAGCTTCGTCCTTATGAGGGCCTGCATACTTGGGAAGTCGAAAAACTGTTGAAAGAGGAAGAAGGGGGCCTGCACTGCAGCTTCAGCGATGAGCGCCGTGCTGAGATCGGCTTCTCCCCGCGCACTCGCTGGCCCCTGCGCCGCTGGTATATCTGGCGTGTACTCAGCTTCTGGAAAATGCCCTATATGATTGCCGAATGGGGCCATAAAGCGGGCACTCCGTATATCCCGGAAAAAGTCCGCGAGTGGTCAGCGCCTATTCCTCCAGATCAATGGGCCAAACCCAGCCCGGAACTGCAACGAGCTACAAAAATTGTTGAGCAGGCCATGAACAGGAAAAAGAACAAGCTGGACTTTCGCGCTGCTTGCCTGCTGATCGAAAGCAAGAGTTGACTTAATGTTCAGTAAACTGTTCAAACGTAAAGCAGAACCTGTGCGGCCGTCGGCTCATGACTTAGATACCTTACGACCCAAAGCAGGTGAAGTACGCAAAACGGCTATCGAGGAAACCTTGTATCTTGCTCCTTTGCCTGTCTATACCGGTCAGTTGCCAGCGAGTATTCATGATTTCTCGGAGGTGAATGACGTATATCTGCAAGTTGGTGGAAGTAATAGAGGCATGGTGTGGCAAGGTAAGTTGCTAGCATGGGTCATTTGGATTGCAATCATTATTCTGATTGGATTACCTGTCTGGATTGCGACTTTTATTTATTTTTTAGGAGTGGAGAGCCCCAGCAACACGTTCTCCAGAGTTTTAATTTTGGGTCTTCAGGTTACCTGGACCTATTGTCTGCCGGGGGTATGTCTGATGGTTGGAACTTGCGTCCACACGACAATCTCCCAAACCCGAGAACAAGCAAGACAGTACCCATTACGCTTCAATCGTCAGCGTCGAGAAGTCTGCTATGTCAGCAGCGATACCCACGAAGTCCTGATAGTGCCTTGGGAAAAGGTAACCGCCTGGGTGTCGCAAGGAGAGATGGTTAGCCAATACGGGGCCACGGTTTTCTTTACCTTTGGTCTTGCGCTGGAAAATGAAAAGACGGAAATGGTACAGCCTTTGTTGCTTGGCAAACCCAGCCAAGCCCACGCCATAGGGACTTGGGAAGCTATTCGGCAATATATGGAGCATGGGGTGCCTGAGGATAAATACGACGTATGGCAACGTCTTTCCCATGGTCGCGCCTATACGGAATATGAGCTTCGTCCTTAT